>JAFZQY010000113.1 GCA_017620155.1 Lachnospiraceae bacterium
CCCATCGTGGTTAAGGGCATCGAGCCCTGCGTACGCAACTGGAAGAAGCCCATTACACTCGCGCGTCATGCATATGGTGATGTATATAAGAATGCCGAGATCAGGGTTCCCGGTGCCGGCAAAGCCGAGCTTGTTTATACGGCCGCAGACGGATCCGAGACAAGAGAACTGATCCATGATTTTAAGGGCCCGGGAGTGCTTCAGGGCATGCACAATACGGATGCTTCGATCACGAGCTTTGCCCATGCATGCTTTAAGTTCGCCATCGACTCCAAGCAGGATCTGTGGTTCTCAACCAAGGATACGATCTCCAAGAAATATGATCATACATTTAAGGATATTTTCCAGGAACTGTATGATAAAGAGTATAAAGACGAATTTAACAGGCTGGGTATCGAATACTTCTATACGTTGATTGATGATGCGGTTGCCCGAGTGATGAAGAGCAAGGGCGGGTTCATCTGGGCCTGCAAGAACTATGACGGAGATGTCATGAGCGATATGATCTCATCCGCTTTCGGTTCACTGGCCATGATGACATCCGTACTGGTCAGCCCGGACGGTGTATATGAATATGAGGCAGCACACGGTACCGTCCAGAGACATTACTACAAGCATCTGGCCGGAGAGGAGACTTCCACCAATTCCGTGGCTACTATATTTGCATGGACCGGCGCCCTAAGAAAAAGAGGAGAACTCGATAACATACCGGAACTGGTGACATATGCCGATGATATGGAGAGAGCGGTACTCTGGACTATAGAAGCAGGCAAGATGACCAAGGATCTGGCTTTGATCACTTCATCGGAAAATATAGTGGTATATAACACTCAGCAGTTTATTCAGGAGATCAGGAAGACATATGACAGCATCGCCTGATCAGTCTTCCGAAAGAGATTCCCAGAGCTCCATCAGTTCTGACAGCTTATTGTTATTGGCTTCTATCTGATTACTGAGCTCCTGAAGTTTGACAGAATTAACGGCGATCGCAGGATCGGACATCCGGTCTTCGAGATCGCTGTTTTCGTTTTCAAGACGTTCTATTTCTTCTTCACACTTCTTAAGTTCATTTTCACGTTTACGTTTTTCGGCGGCTGCTTTTTTCTGTGCCTGATAGTCGGCTGCTCCGGCGGAAGCGGAGGCACTGTCGGAGCCTGCTGCACCGATATTTGCTGCAGCAGGAGCGTCGCCCTTCAATTCAACACTTTTGTAGAGATAATAGGTATAGTCGCCCTCGTAGCATGTGAAATTACAGCCCGAGAGTTCAAATATACGCTCGGCCGTACGGTCAATGAAATATCTGTCGTGTGATACATACAGAACGGTTCCCGTATAGTGATTGATGGCGTCCTCAAGAATCTCTCGGGATGTTATGTCGAGATGGTTGGTAGGCTCGTCGAGGATCAGCAGGTTTGCCTCTGAAAGCATGAGTTTGGCCAGGGACAGACGACCTTTTTCACCGCCGGAGAGCGTGCCGATCTGCTTGAATACGTCATCGCCGGTAAAGAGGAATGCGGCGAGAGTATTACGTATCTCTGTCTCGGTCATCTTAGGATATGTATCCGATATCTCCTGGAAGAGTGTCTTGTCATCATTAAGTACATGATGCTCCTGATCATAGTATGCGACATGCACTTTTGTGCCCAGAATGATCTCGCCTGCGTCGGGGAGTTCAAGACCGTTGATCATCTTAAGCAGAGTGGTCTTGCCCGTACCGTTATCACCGATGATGGCAACATGCTCGCCACGTTTGATCTCGATGTTCTGGTCGGCGAAGAGTACACGTGACCCGAACGACTTGGAGACGGATCTGATGCTTAAGACATCTTTGCCGCTCTCGATGCAGGGCTCTAAGACGATCTTCATTGCATCGTTATATTCTCTGGGCTTTTCGAGCACGGTCATTTTGGCAAGCATCTTCTTGCGGCTCTCGGCGCGTTTTATGCTCTTTTCCCTGTTGTATGACTGGAGTTTTCGGATTACTTCTTCCTGGTGCTTAATATCTGCCTGCTGGTTAAGATAGGCATTCATTCGCTCTGTACGGACGGCTTCTTTTTTGACGGCATAATCGGAGTAGTTGCCGTTAAATGTCATTACCTCGCACATGTCTATCTCGATGATCTTGTTTACGACCCTGTCGAGGAAATATCTGTCATGGCTTACGACGAGGAGAGTGCCCGGATAGTTTTTCAGGTAATTCTCCAGCCATTCGAGAGAACTCATATCCAGATGGTTGGTCGGCTCGTCCATGATCAGTATATCGGGTGCGTTAAGCAGGATCTGGGCGAGCTTTACGCGCATCTTTTCGCCGCCGGACAGATTATCGGCTTCCCTGCCGGCATCGGAATCCGTAAAGCCGAGGCCTTTGTAGATACCGTTTACACGGCTTCTGTATGAATACCCATCCATCGCCTCGTATTTTTCACGAAGAGATGACAGGAGATCTACGTTACGTGTGAGTTCTTCTCCGGAGAGAGCGTGCGTAAGCGCAGCGGCTTTCTCCATCTCAGATTCCACATCCAGGATGTCCTGCCTGGTGTGGAGGAGAACATCCATTACCGTGCCGGTAAAACGGGTGGATACGTCCTGTTCAAGATAGCCGACCGTAGTATCTTTGGATATGGCAACAGCTCCGGAGTCGGAAGAGACTGCGCCCACGATGATCTTTATGAGAGTGGTCTTACCGCATCCGTTGGGGCCTACAATGGCTGCACGGTCGTGCTCCTCTATATGAAACGAAGCTCCTTTCAGCACGGGGACTTCGTTATATGATTTTGAAATATTCTGTACGGAAAGTATCATGGTAAATATCGTTGTCCGGCCGGATTTGCCGGCCGTATTATCGTGTTTAACCGAATAGACACTACATTTGACTATCTTACCACAGTTTGTTGGATTATCCTACGTTTTGTGGTATAGTTGACATAATCGTTCCCCTTTCCGGGGGGGCCGGGGGATTATGGGAGAAAATAAAGGGGTATACTGCATGAATGGGTTTGATACGCATAGTCAGTACATCTTAGGCAATCTTGATCGTGCTATTACGGAGAACTGGATCCTGGCATATTATATGCCGATAGTCAGGGCCTCTAACGGGCGGGTCTGCGAAGAGGAAGCTCTGGCCAGATGGATCGATCCTGATCAGGGGGTACTTTCTCCAGCAGATTTTATTCCTGTTCTGGAAAATGCCAAGCTGATATATAAACTGGATCTGCATATCGTGGATGAAGTGCTCAAGAAGATGAAGGCTCAGACAGATGCCGGATTGTATCTTGTGCCGATATCCGTCAATCTTTCACGTACAGACTTTGATTCGTGCGATATCGTGGAGGAGATCTGTGAGCGTGTGGATAAGGCAGAGATCCCCAGGAATAAGCTCATCATTGAGATCACGGAGAGCATACTCGGTGAAGATTTTGATTATATGAAATCTCAGATAGAGAGATTCCAGAGTCTGGGATTCTCTGTCTGGATGGACGATTTCGGAAGCGGTTATTCTTCCGTGGATGTTCTGCAGGACATTAGTTTTGATCATATCAAATTCGATATAAAATTCATGCAGAGATTCGATAAGGAAAAAAGCCGGATCATGCTCACTGAGCTGATACGGATGGCTATGGCGCTCGGTATCAAAACCATCACCGAAGGAGTGGAAACCGAAGAGCAGGTGGAATTCCTAAGAGAGATAGGGTGTAATAAACTCCAGGGATTCTATTTCTGTAAGCCCATATCTCTTGAGGAACTTTTAGATAGATATAAGTCAGGCAGACAGATTGGATTTGAGAATCCCGAGGAGAGTGCATATTATGATGCCATCGGAGGAGTCAATCTCTATGACTTGTCGATCATCTCAGTGGATCATGATGGGAGAAATCAGTTCAGGAGGTATTTTGATTCACTTCCGATCGTGATATATGAAGCTGATGATACCGGGTACAGGATCGTCAGATGCAACAGCTCTTACAGGAGCTTTGAGGACAGGTACTTTGAATCGGTTCATGTAGGACATATGTTTAAGTACAGTGATTATGAGACCGGCCCCGCTTCTGTGTATTCCAAATCCGTCAAAGAGGCGGCTGAAACCGGGGAAAGGATTTTTTTCACCGAGACTCTGCCTGATAATACGGTAATGCGCGCAGTCGTCAGACGGATCTCAGTAAACAAGATCAAGAATGTTTCAGCGGTTGTTATGGTGATCCTTGAAATAGTGGAAGAATCTGCAGGAG
>JAFZQY010000114.1 GCA_017620155.1 Lachnospiraceae bacterium
GTCCAGAGAGCCGCGATATGGCTGTCTGCCGAATCGGTAGCATAGAGCCTGGGCTTGACCATCTCGATGTACCAGTCGCAGAACTGCTCCCAGATGAAGTCGTATACTTTCTGTACGGCGATTCCCATCTCGTAGGAATCCATGTTGTCGGTAACCTCTTTGGCGAGGTTGTTGAAGCTCGAGATGATCCACTTGTCGACAGGCTCAAGTTTGGATGAAACTTCATCAAAAGAAAGCTTAAGATCATCCTCTGATACCTTCTCCATGTTCATCATGATGAAACGGCTCGCGTTCCATACTTTGTTGGCGAAGTTACGGCTGTTCTCGACGCGCGCATTTACGAAACGCATGTCGTTGCCGGGTGCGTTGCCTGTGATGAGTGTAAGTCTGAGCGCATCGGCGCCATACTTATCTATGATCTCAAGAGGATCGATACCGTTACCCAGAGACTTGCTCATCTTGCGGCCGAGTTCGTCTCTTACGAGTCCGTGGAAAAGAACGGTCTTAAACGGACGCTCTCCCATCTGCTCGTAACCTGAGAAGATCATCCTGATTACCCAGAAGAATATGATGTCATATCCTGTAACGAGTACGTCCGTCGGATAGAAGTACTTAAGATCCTCTGTCATCTCGGGCCATCCGAGTGTCGAAAAAGGCCAGAGCGCAGAAGAGAACCAGGTATCGAGCGTATCGGGATCCTGCGTGAAATGGTTCTTGCCGCACTTGGGACATACGGTCGGAGCAGTCGCTGATACGACCGTCTCGCCGCAGTCATCACAGTAATATGCGGGGATCCTGTGACCCCACCAGAGCTGTCTGGAGATACACCAGTCACGGATGTTGTCCGTCCAGTTGAAGTAGGTCTTCTCCATGCGCTTGGGGATCAGCTGTATGTCTCCGTCCTGAACTGCTTTTACGGCAGGCTTGATAAGCTCGTCCATCTTGACGAACCACTGTTTTTTGATCATGGGCTCGATCGTGGTACCGCATCTGTCGTGCGTACCTACGTTATGAGTATGATCCTCTATGCTGACAAGGAGCCCCATCTCCTCGAGTTCCTTAACGATGGCCTTGCGGGCTTCATAACGGTCCATGCCGGCAAACTTGCCGCCATTTTCATTGATCGTGGCGTCATCATTCATGATGTTGATCTCGGGCAGGTTATGTCTGCGGCCTACCTCAAAGTCGTTAGGGTCGTGAGCGGGCGTGATCTTAACTACGCCTGTACCGAACTCCATATCAACATATTCATCGGCTACGATCGGAAGTTCACGGTCCACAAAAGGAAGGAAGAGTTTCTGTCCGATTATGTCCTTGTATCTTTCATCATTAGGATTTACCGCAACGGCTGTATCACCCAGCATCGTCTCGGGACGCGTAGTCGCGAACTCGATGAATCTGGTCTTGGAAACAGATCCGTCAGCCTCGATGAAAGGATATTTGATATGCCAGAAATGTCCGGCCTGCTCTTCATATTCAACCTCGGCGTCCGAAATGGAAGTGTTACAAACCGGACACCAGTTGATGATACGGCTGCCCTTGTAGATCCATCCTTTTTCATGCATCTTAACGAATACTTCGGTAACGGCCTTGTTGCAGCCTTCATCCATAGTGAAACGCTCTCTGTCCCAGTCGCATGAGCTGCCGAGTTTCTTGAGCTGGTTAACGATGCGTCCGCCGTACTCTTCTTTCCATGCCCATGCTCTCTCAAGGAAGCCTTCACGGCCGAGGTCGTTCTTATCTATACCCTCTTCCTTCAGTTTCTCGATGATCTTAACCTCGGTTGCAATGGATGCGTGGTCCGTTCCGGGCTGCCACAGAGCATTGTATCCCTGCATCCTCTTATAACGGATCAGGATATCCTGCATGGTCTCATCCAGAGCATGTCCCATATGAAGCTGTCCCGTGATGTTCGGGGGCGGGATCACTATCGTAAAAGGAGTCTTGGAATGATCAACTTCAGCATGGAAGTATTTCTTATCCTCCCAGTTTTTATATATCCGATCCTCTATCGCCTTAGGATCATAGGTCTTGGCAAGTTCTTTTGACATTTTCTTTCTCCTGTTATATGTATTTGGTCAGCGTCTTCAGATCGAATCTATGCCGAGGACGCTCTTCATATCGTTTCTGTAACATTGAAAGGTCTTATAGACCGAAGGCACCATGCTGCCTGCTGCATGGATCGCCTCTATATCCGCTGACGTCGCAAGACGCGCATCCACAACTTCCTCCTCCTGCAGGCGGAGGTTCTCGACGTTGACATCGG
This sequence comes from Lachnospiraceae bacterium, assembly GCA_017620155.1. GTDB lineage: Bacteria > Bacillota > Clostridia > Lachnospirales > Lachnospiraceae > XBB2008. The sequence continues at coordinate 2,267 of JAFZQY010000114.1, forward strand.
TCACATACATGTAGGTATCGACGATGCTTCCGGGATGCCAGAGGTCGCCCAGGTAGATGAGTTCCCTGCGGCCGGGCTTTAAGCCGATCTCTTCGGCAAGTTCGCGGTACGCAGCCTGAAGGCTGGACTCACCGGCGATGACGGCACCGCCCGTGTTCTCCCACATTCCGCCGAAACTCTTGTCGTTGTGACGTCTGGTGATGAGGATCCTGCCCTCCGGCGTCATGGTCCAGATACTCACTATAAGATGGTATCTTCCGCGCGGAATGGCTTCATGCGAACCTCTTTCCCAGGTCTCTCCGGTCAGGTCCTTATATCGATCATACAGATCCCATAATTCGTTCTTATCGTTACTCATGATCATTAATTCTTCTATTGAACACGATCATTTCTCATGATCGACGCTCATGAAGCGTTGTTCATCTTAAGCAGTTTCGCCGCCTGATCGGCAGCTATGCATGCATCTATTATCTCCTGAATGTCTCCGCTCATTACCTTATCAAGTTTGTAGAGCGTGAGGTTTATCCTGTGGTCGGTCACTCTTCCCTGAGGGAAGTTATATGTTCTGATCTTCTCGGACCTGTCGCCCGTACCGATCTGGCTGCGTCTGGCTTCCGCCTCGGCATCATGTGCTTTCTGGCATTCCAGATCGTAGAGTTTCGCACGCAAAAGCGCAAAAGCCTTGGCTTTGTTCTGTATCTGGCTCTTCTCGGTCTGAGAGTAGATCACGATACCTGTGGGATAGTGCGTGAGTCTTACCGCGGAGTCGGTCGTGTTTACGCACTGTCCGCCGTTTCCGGACGCGCGCATGACATCGATCCTGATATCCTTCTCATCTATCTCGACATCCACTTCCTCGGCTTCGGGCATGACTGCCACGGTGATGGTCGAAGTATGGATTCGTCCGCCCGATTCTGTCTCGGGGACTCGCTGAACTCTGTGCACGCCGGACTCATATTTCATCACTGAATATGCACCCGAGCCGGTTATCATGAAGGTGACATTCTTCATGCCGCCGATACCGATCTCCTCGGCTTCCATCGTCTCGACCTTCCAGTGGCGCCCTTCCGCGTAGTGCACATACATCCTGTATATCTCTGCAGCAAAAAGTGCGGCTTCATCTCCGCCGGCACCCGCACGGATCTCCACGATGACATTCTTGTCATCATTGGGGTCCTTGGGAAGAAGCAGGATCTTGAGTTTCTCCTCAAGTTCTGCCTCGCGGGACTTGGCATCATTCAGTTCTTCTTTGAGCATCTCCTTCATGTCGTCATCGGATTCTGTTTCGAGCATCTCAAGAGAGTCTTCTATGTCCTGCTTGGCTTTCTTGTACTGCGTATAAGCCTCCACCACCGGTGCAAGCTCGCTCTGCTCTTTCATGAGTGCCATGTACTTCTTCTGATCGTCCGTGACTCCGGGCGAACTTAGAGTACTCATGACCTCCTCATATCTTCTGTTTACATCTTCCAATCCGTCAAACATGATCTATACCTGTAAAGCAGCCTGTTCTGTTCCTATATATGGCTGCCGGTTTCGTTTCTTCTTATATAATATTCGAAACAGCGTAACTAAACTGATATTTTATCATTTCTGCCTGTTTTCGGCAAGAGCGGAGGCACCCGGGCCTTTCGGCCCCTCCTTTTTGTCTTCATGGCCGTTCACGGTGATCTTTCTGGGGTGTCCCTTTCGGGGCACGTCGATGTGAACCGAGAATCTGTATATCCCGTCCGAGAAGACGAATGTGTGCGTACCGTCTTTCTCAACTTCCGTACGGACCTCGGCTGAGCAGATGTGCATCATGGGGAAATCGATGTGTCCGATCACATCTTTCTGAACCAGCAGGTTGACTTCTCTGAGGAAGTCGGCCTTGGAAGTGTCGGGGAGCTCTGCGAAGTACAGTTTCAGGCTGTCGATGAGCCGCGACTTGACAACGACCGAATCAAACATATCGGCTACCGTCTTGTATAACGCGTACTCATACTGATAAGTTTTGGTGAGAGGATTTTTGTACATAAAGCTCATGGTGTTTTCTCCTTTCAAATCACAAAATCGCCCAAATATACTTAATTGAAACTCATTAACCATGATCCTTGGTGCGCTCGCTGCCATGATCGGCAGGTCGTGGCGAACACTTCCCCGGACCGCGTTTCTGGGTTAATGAAGGGTTTATCGGTTGTCAAAGGACAAAAAAAGAACCGATATTTTGAGTCAGAGGTTTGGGCATAAATATCCCTCTTCTTCAGTTCCCTGTCTCAAATTTCGATTCTTCTTCAGCCGCCCTGCGGCCTTAACTGTTTAGATTATATATCGGTTGTTCCAAACGGAACATAAACCTGTGGTTTAGAATTTTATCGGAAAAGCTTCCATACGTATCTTCTTTTCAGCCAGAAAAGAAGTGATTTTCGCTCCTTCAATTCCAGTTGACAATACTGGTCGAATGTACTGTTTCCGCCGTTTCCGTATAACCAGAGCATCCAGTCCGGTCCGTTACACACATCGCGGCCGTTCGGATCCACGGAATTCATCATCATGAACTCATGGTTGCCGATGAGCAGATCCATGTTCTTATGATCTTTGACGTATTGAAGTATCCTGATACCGTCCGGTCCTCTGTCGATCGCATCACCGATCATATAGAGTTCATCCGACTCTCCGAATCCGATCCGCTCCAGGCCTTCTATAAAGAGATCATGTTGTCCGTGAAGATCCGATACCGCGTATGTCGCCATCAGCTTTCCCTCGCCAATCTAAAAACCTATTCCATATTCTACCAAAATTCGCTGCTCCTGAGTTATTCTTTTTCCGGGATATTCTCGGGAAAAGCCGCAAGGTATACCGGGTCTGAATATGTCTGGTATCTGCGCGCACATATAGGCTTCATTCCTCTGCGGAAAAGAACCACATGCTCAAGCGGGATGCTCATTACGGTGTTCACCGGTTTGTTCATACGCCTGGATATGCTATTGCAGGTCTCTAAATCCGTCCCGCCCATGTACAGATACGAATCGCAGTTGTTTATGATCGTTGTTCCGGGTCCCTCACCGTAGATAGCCTTAAGCTGTGTTTCACTCTGCAGCAGAAGCGACACGCTTATCCCGGCTGCCCTGAAGACAGAGATGTATCTGTCAAAATTGTTTATCTTGCCCGTACATCCGAAATCATCGCAGATCACATGAACCGGGACCGCAAGCCTGTTACCCGGCATATTTTCGGCGTCCTCAAAGAGTGTTCTGAACAGATCCGCATAAAAAATGTTCAGCAGATTCTGCGTAGCGACGTCGAAAGGAGATGTCGTGACAAAGACCACACTCTTTTCACGACCTATCATGGCCAGATCAAGCTTCTTCTTTTTCTTAAACATGCCAATCACGTTATCGGAAGCCAGCCCGTCAAGATAGGCGTGTACTATGGCCAGAAGGCATCCGCCTGTTTTGGATGTGTTTCCTTTAAGCGCCTTCCATAATCTGACGGATTGATTATCCGGATCCATCTTCTCGATCTCATCGAAAAGACCGTCTAGACTGGTCGATAAGCATCCGCTCGAACTACGACTCTGCTTGAGTTCGATCATGTTGATCAGCCGGATCACTTCGGCGAAAGAACGCGGTCCCGTCCCGTGATCGGCATAAAACTTAACAAGTCCGATGACAGCCGATATTACGTCAGCGGCAGCAAGATCCCAGTAAGGATCCGAACGCTGACCGGTCTCCTCTTTTCCGCCGGCATATACAATGCTTTTACCCAGGTTCATGACGTCCGTGTCATTTTTCAGATGATCCATGGGATCATATCCGACATCGCCCTTTTCGGGATGTGCGAAATTGAGATCATAAACCTTATACCCCCTTTCTTTGAACATCCCGGCATATTTGTCCTTGACCCTTTGCTTTGCAAGCGGAACTACAAGGCTCGTATTGGATGTGTGAAGCATCCTGCTTTCCGTATAGGATGTGGTCTTTCCGCACCCTGTCGTTCCCGAAACAACGACCATGTCATTCAGACCGGTCTCGTTAAAATCCGTTGAATATACCTGCCCTTCGGCAAAGCAAACCATGTCTTTCCCTTCGACAGGACAAACCTTATCTTTAGTATCTGCTGATTTTCCCATGATCTTACTCCTCTCCATCAAACTGACTGCGTACCGAACAGACCGCGCACTTCGTCGCACAGACCGAATGCTACCGCCTCTTCGGCGTTCATATAGTTATCAAAGCTTATCGCCTTGCAGATCGCCTTTTTCGACTTACCCGTGTGCTTCGACAGGATGTCGGCCACTATGCTTCTGGTCTCCATGATCGAATCCGCCGCCGTTTTTATCGAGGTGGCCGAGCCGCCCAGACCGCCCGGGATCAAAGGCTCGTGGATCATGACCTTCGAATGCGGGAGTATGAACCTGTGCCCCTTGGCTCCGCAGGCAAGCAGCACCGCGCCCATACTGGCGGCCATGCCCGTGCAGTAGATGTTTATCTCAAACGGAGCGTTCTGTATCAGATCGTATATGACCAGGCCGTCGCTGATCGAACCGCCGGGAGAGTTGATATAGATATCCACTGGTTCGTCGTTATCTGCCAGATAGAGAAACTCAGAGACCATGTTATCGGCCATCCCCTCTGTCACGGGACCGTTTATGAACAGTTTCCTGTCCGTCAGATGTTTTGCCTCCAATGGAATGATCCCCGTTCCGTTGCAGGTTTCTTCAATTATTGATGGAATCCATAGCTGTTTTTCGTTTTGATCCATTTTTCATCCTCCTGTTATATGGCTTTTTTGTACCTCTGCTCATATAACTGGGAGAATGACCGGAGTCATTTGAACACATAGATCTTTGCATTGATCTTCAGATCATGTCTGTCCGCATAATCCTGAATGAAATCCCGGATCCGGGAGTTTGAATTATAGCTGTCACGATACCCGTAACACTGTCTGATGCTGCCGTTTTTTTCCTCTATCGTGATAAGCGGCTTATCTATATTTTTATTTTCCCTGAGAAAAAGTATCGTATCACGCTTCGCTGCCATAGCCTCGATATATCCGGCCCTGCCGACGCAGTGACACAGTTCTCTTCCCTCCCTGATGATATCGTTTGCGTTCGCGGGCATGATGATGGAGTATGTGCCGTCGGTGTATTCTCTTTGCGAAGCCTCGTTTTTCTTCCTCTCCTCTATCGCTGCGGTATACATCAGGATCTGCGTCGAGCAATCCAGTATGTCGAGCACTCTTTGAATCCGATTGTGGTAATCGTGTATCTTAGAAGGCTTCATGTTGAGCGGCATCTCACCGAAAGCCTCTATCTCGTGACAAAGCGGATTTTCATCGTCAAGATCACGGATATAAGCCTGATATGCTTGATGCATCTTAAGATAATCCCTGAACTCATATATCAGCTCAGATCGTTTTTCGGGATTTGTCCTTTCCAGAGCATTGATCGTTTTGGACGCTGCACAGACCGTCTGAGAAGTGAGTGAATGTCTGTACGGTCCATTGTCACTCAGGTAAAAACAAACAGCAAAAATCCTCTTCTTAATGTCCGGATAATGCCGTTTGAATTCCTCTGATCTCACGCACTGCGCAAATGCCGTAAGATCCTGCGGCATTTCTTCTTCCTGAATATAATTCTTAAGGTACTTGATCTGCGGGCCGGTCACCCCCAGTATCTCGGGCAGCGACACTTTGTCATCCGTTATCTTCCCTTCATGGATATTCTGATAAACCAGATGAAACAGCTGTCCGCTCGTCTTGGCCGCCTGTTCTGCTGACAGATATGTGCTTGCACAGATCAGAGCCCCGAATGCCAGCTGATGTTTGAAACTATATGGTGCCGGCAGACCGGCATATCGCTCAAGGCAGGTATTATCAAACAGTTCGCTATCGATCCACCAATTCCTGATGTCCCTGTTTTGTAAAACCCACTCAGTCAGATTGCCCGAACGCCACTTTCCGGTTACGGGGTTCTGCCTGAAAAAGTATGCTCCGCCCCTGTCAAAATAGGCACGGGAAGTCACAGACAGATCCAGATATTTATATGGCTGCTCCGAAACAACGACCACCAGATCCTTCAATATCCGCACAGTATCTCCGTCCTTGTGGCTTCTTTTCGCAAGTTCTTTTTTTATGCGTTCCGGCACGCTCTCATCGATACCGCGATTATCCACGGCATTCTTATAAATGTATGAAAAGGGTAAAAAAGCCAGTCTTTGATACCGGCTATTAACATGTTGCATCGCCCGTATGATCTCGTCCTTATGATCTATCCGGACCTCCCTGATGAAACGTGTGTAAAGTTCATGTTCTTCATAAGCGGGAACATCGGCCAGCGTATCATAGAACTTAATATCCTCTGAAATATGATCAACCGTCGTAAAGACCATGGTCTTATCCGGTCTCTCAAGTATCACCCCATACTCTCCGAATACGAACCTGCTTACTTCCTTAAATGAAGATACCTCGAATTTTCTGAACACATAAGAAGAATCTATTATGGTTTCATGGAGAAAATAACGAATGGAAGACCTGCCGCCACCCTTCCGTGTAAGGTGCACGTCCATATCCGCATCAAACGGAACGGTCTCCCATGTAGGTTTTATATTTGAAAAAAGACTTATATCCACTTTTGATCGTATTAATGTCGATATGCCTGCAACACAGCCATGAGGATAACTTCCGGTCAACCGGTTCAACACCTTAACCTTAACCATGGATTTCAGCATATCGCTATGCCTAAACAATAATTCCCAATTAAAATAAGATAGTTCATGGAAAGGACAGTTAAAAGTTCATCGTTCTCAGTTCACCAAATAATTAAAACCAAAAATGATGGCGAGGGTTGTTGTTAAGCGGAGCCCCCTCTCCGCTTTCCCTTCCGGGATTCAGAAGCAGGATTCGAACCTGCGATCTTCGGAGTCATTGTCCAATGCGCTACCTCTGCGCCATTCTGAAACTGGCTTGTATGGCTTAACCCTGCCATAGGGGAACCGGGTATGAAGTTTTCGTGTTGCAGGCACTTATCTTAAAATTCTATGACAGTCGTTGCGTTCGAAACCTTGATCTGTGTCTCGAGCTCGGTAAGAAGCGTATGTTTCTTATCCTGAAGCCTTTCAATCTTTTTCCGGACATCCAGCGGATCCACAAGTTCGGTGGTATTCTCACGGATATAAGTCTCTACGACTTCGAGCGGCTTGTCATCCTTAACCTTGGCGTCCCTGCCGAGTATGGAATATCTCATGTTCTCAGCAGTCTCCTGAAGAGAGAAGTTCTTTTTTTCTGCGAACTCTACCATGACAGCATACTGCCTTTCGAGTTCGTTCTGAAGCAGGCTCTCAAAGTCACATCTGTCATCCTTAAATGAATTCCCGCGAAGTCTGTTCCTTAACGATATTGCCCCCGCGACGGTGAACTCGCCATAAGACGTCTGGATCCTGGTTGACGCGTTTGATGCCACAATTGCAGCGTCTATCCTGTTGTATCTTTCGATCAGATCGTTTATCTGCTGAAAAGCGCTCTCGGCAGCCTTTGTGAAGTCATCACGGGATATGCGCTCACCATTAACCCTTTCCTCATTCGGTTTGATGGTGTCGACAAACTTCGCTTTCTCGATCTTATCGTTTATCTTCTTGACAAGCAGATCTCTCTCATCAAGTGCCTGTGTTACCAACATTTTCTCTGACATTTTCAAAACCCTCCTAGTTTTTGTCAAAATCATCTTTTACAATATCCACTCTAACCTGCGAACCACCGTAAGTCATTAAACCTGTAGTTTACACGCCCAATCAGGCTCCGGTCAGGTCTGATCAATCTCCCATACTGTATAGATCCTTTCATCAAGCGTGACCGAGGTTGCCTTCAATTCATCGGAGTTGTCATAGCCTTCAGCCAACTCACAACCTAATTGAGCCAAACATAGGCAGTCAATCTCCGGAATATCGGAAATAAAACTATCGCGGTGCGGTGCATTCTTGTCGGCAGAAACCAGGCTTATCACCCGATGGCCGATCGCTTCGGCCATGACCTCTGCCTGTTCCTTGGCATTCATTAAAGCTTCCGTCAGAAGTTCCTCCATGATCTGTGTCTGATCAGACAACAGATAGGAGAACCCGAATGAAACATTGGCCCCGATCCCGTTGACAATCGTACGAACGATGTTGACGGTCTTCATATCAAACGGTGTCACGATCTCGATCTTTCGATCGGCAGAATGATACTCTTCCCGTTCCATGTCCATCGTATAATCCTTGAATCTCATCACGCTATCTTCTTTAAGCGATATGCCGGATATATCAGCGCCGCCCTTTTTCAGGGCAGCCAGAAAATCCTCACATTCACGCATGACCTTTTCCGAAGCTTCTTCCGGAGTGTCAGCATCCATATGGAAATTCAATTCCATTTTCATCAGATCATAATCCACTGTTCTTTCGGCAGTTCCGCATACTTCAATCTTTCCCATTTCTTTTCCTCCTGATATCTGTTCTTCATGATCATATTATTTCCGGCCCTGGTACCTGTCCGTTGTCATGATCATACGATCATGTCGAAACAAAAACCCGCCATATCTGTCATGTTTTTTAATGTGTTCACCTGTATGATAAAAATCCCGGAACAAACATGTGTACAAGTAACTCCGGCCAGTCTCCCAGTAATCTCTGTGAAAGGAGGTATGAATTATGGCATACCCTACACTAGATCTCCGGGCAACCGGCGAAAACATACGCATACTGCGAGAGCAGAAAAACCTTAGAGTAGAAGACGTTCGCGCCTTCATGGGGTTTGAAACCCCGGTTGCGATCTACAAATGGCAGAGAGGCGAGTGCCTGCCGTCGATCGATAACCTGTACGCGCTGAGCGTTCTGCTCGATACCCCAATCGACAACATCCTTGTACCCGATCATGAGGAAGACGAAAGTCTTCCTCATTGATTTTTATCTCAGTTTTTTCATGCACACTTGTCATTCAGGTATTTCTCTACCGCGCTCTTGAATTCCTCACCGGTAAACTCCTTACCGCTTACCAGTTCCTTCGCGATATACTCGATGCATTTCTGGTATTTCTGAACGAGCTTAGTCGCTGACTTGTCGCCTTCCTTAAGGATGTCCGTGTACCTGGTCTGTCCGATCTCACACATTCCGTACTTGTTGATCATGTCTCTGGCGATCTTTTTAGCGTGGTCGAAATCAGAGACACAGCCTTCATCACATGTTCCGCAGAACACTCTTTCCGCGCTGCGGCCGGCCAGAAGGATCGTGATCTCATTTTTCAGGTCATCCTCGGTACGGTTTCTGAAGTCGCGCTTAAACGAAACCATTCCCAGGGAAAAAGCTCTGTTCTTTACGCTCACTTTTTCCATGACCATCGAAGGCGCCAGCTCGTACATAGCGATCGCATGACCGATCTCATGATATGCCGTGCGCAGTCTGTCTTCATCGGTGATTTTCTTCGGATCGAGGAGTTTAAGCCCCATGGGATTCGTCTCGATCATCTCACCTATCTCCGGTATATCGCAGGCCTCGATCTTGTTGTAATCCTTTTTGGTATATGATCTCCCCGCTCTTTTTCCGATTATATGAGACACGACACGCTCGACGAAACGGCCGTTGCCGAATCCGGGCATCTCACGGAAGTATTCCATGATGTCACTCACCTTGGGCAGGGCGTCTTCCGCCACTTCAAGGCCTGCATCATCCATCTGATTCTTAAATATCTGCATAAGCTCATCAGTCGGATAATCTTCAAAGACAAAGGTATATCCAACACTGGACGGGATTCCGGGATTCAGGTTTAAGAAGCCCGTCATTTCCTTCGGGTAACCCGCGAAAATGAATATCGTATCCTCTCTGTGCTCGACCATGGCCGTGATGATCACTTCGACGGCTTCGCGGCCCTCGTCCCCGGCATCGACCAGAGCATACGCTTCATCAATGAACAGAACGCCGCCCACAGCCTTCTTTATCAGTTCACTGATGCGTTCGGAAGTCTCGCCTTTGTATTTGGAGACGATGTCCTTCCTTTCGGCAACGATAAGCCTGTTGGTCTTAAGTACGCCGAGTGAGTACAGATCGTCCGCGATCATTTTTGCTACGGTAGTCTTTCCCGTTCCGGGATTACCCATGAAAACCATATGCATGTATGAGTCGGGCATCTTCGCTTTTCCGATCTCTTTGATGAAATGCATATACTTAACCTGATCTCTGAACTTACCCAGCTGCTCTTTGATCGTTTTCATTCCGACCATTGAATCTATGGTCGGATTCTGCTTGGGCGGCATCAGACTTTCAAAGTGTTTTGCGCAAAAAACTCTCGGCAGGTTCACTTCTGAATTTGGATTATCACGGATCAATTCGTAATATTCTTCGGACCAGTTACCCTGAAGATCGCGAACGAGATTTGCCACATCTCTGCCGTTTCCGAAGAATTCATCAAGCTTACGGGCCGTAAGACACGCTTCAAGAGCGGGACGCGCTTCTTCATCAAGCCTGAAACCGATCTCCTGACATTTCTGATTGAAAATCTCAGTCAGTTCTTCTATGTTGAAATCATCAAAGTGAAGTTTATAGGCTATACGGCTGCTAAGTCCGCCGTTTGCCTTCAGCAGATCTTCCATTCTGTCTTCATAACCGGCCATGATGACCACAAGCCTGTCCTGATATGTGACCATGGCCTGGATCAGCTCGTTCAGTGCCTGCTGATAGGCATCGTTGTTTTCCCCGCCAAGACCATAGGCCTCATCTATGAAAAGCACGCCATCCATTGCTTCCTTTACTTTGGATCTGACCTTCTGCGGAGTAGAGTTTCTCCATATCGATACCAGATCGCCCACAGCAGCTTCAACGCACTTATTCGTCTTGATCACGCCTGCCTGATACAGCAGTTCCGCAGCCAGTCTCGCCACGGTAGTCTTACCCGTTCCGGGATTACCGTAAAACATCATATGATGTGATTCTTTTGTCGCATTCTCCGGATCGGCCAGATGCTTTTTGTATATGGACTGAAACGTCTTCTTGACGTTCTTAAGGCCAACCATTTGGTTAAGCTCAGCCAACACATCCTCAGCAGATTTAAACCCTTCCGAATATGAAGGAATATATTCGGACGTCAGTTTGCGAGTCCTGCGTTTTGAACTGAAGTAGAGTGAGTACACTTTATTTACGGCCTCTTTGGCAAATTCCATCCCCTTAAGATCAGAGCCCTTGTATGCCGCGCGGAAGTAGTCCGTAAAACTGCTCTCGAAATCTTCGGACAGGCTGAATGTGGATTCCCTGAATTTTTTCAGGCAATATTCCAGCATCTCTTCCATCGTTATTGCAGGAACGCTTATGGATTCCGCGAACAGGTTTTTGCTCATGAAGGTATTGGAGGAAAAGGAGTTTTTCAGCACATGCTCAGGCATACTGACTACCAGCGTAGTAGTAGGATGTTTTTTAATATATGATTCGATCCATTTCCAGAAATTAACATACCCCTCAGCCAGCGCTTTAGTTTTTTCCACGGCTGAAGACGTACCGGCGTCGGCGTCGATAAAGGGGCGCTCTTTGCAGTCATAGATATGGATCGCCTGATAGTTCTCAGGCGACTGGCTGTAGCTTTTTCTGAAGTTAGTATAATAGTCAATAAATGATGCTTCCGAAATATGATAGACATCACGTTCAGCTATTCCCATAAGTGAAAAAAGCTTTTCCGTCATTCGTCTGGCCGCTTCGGTATCATCACTTCTTATGAGCAGATTGTTGTATACTTTCTGAGCTTCAGGCACTTTATCTGCAAGTTTTGCCGTCCTGAATTTGAAAGTAAGAAAACGGATAGCGGCCTTACGATCGGTTTCGGACAGATTCATACCCTGCAGTTCTCTTTCTGCAAGTCTGATATACTCTGCCACCGAGGTGACAGCCTCAGGAAGTACGATATTTGTCTCATCTCCGTCAACCTCTGTAATGACACAGTGAACGGGGGCGTCCTTGCCGTCTTTATCGTCAGTGACCTCTACCATGATCTCGGCTGTCCACCCGTTAAGCCGTTCCATTTCACCGGGATTAGAAGGAATCAGGGCTTCACGGCGTGCATCAAGAGGTTCTACATCAAATGTGACCTCATACCGAAACTGTTTTTTATGGTCGGATGTTTCCGCCATATCCATGCACTTGTATTTATGATTACGGATACGCGATCCCTCGGTATCGTAATGGATTCCGATGCGCTCGCTTTTTATCAGCTTCACGACATTTTTCTCAAGTGCATAATCAATGAATGCGGGATACATATTCAGGTTTTTTTCGATCTTCTTTTCAAGTTTCATAATTCGCCCTCCTGACATATATACCTTAACCCCACCCACCCCGAAAACGCTATAAACCCGTGGTTTATCCCCATATTGATTTTTGACGGGACGGGCTTTACAATCAGCGTATGAAGACAAGA
>JAFZQY010000115.1 GCA_017620155.1 Lachnospiraceae bacterium
GACCTGATCCTTGATAAGGACGAGTCGCTTACTGCTCCCGAGGTCACATATAAAGCCGGAGCGGGCCTGTCTTTTGCCTATCCGATCCCCGGAGGCGGAGCTCTCGTAAGAACCTGGCCGGAAGAGGAAATGGAGGCGCGTTTCGCTGTAGATCCGCATGATGTGCGCATGAAAGTCTGCATCGTGGATCCTGAGGGGCAGGTCATCATCCCGTATGTGAACGGAAGTGCTGATGATGACGCGTTCTATAATTCAGAAATGGTTTCATCTGCTTTCGAAGAACTCCTGGCACAGGCTGCCGAATCCGGAAGAGCGACCTCAAATGTCATAGAGGGTGATGAGAGGATGATCCTCTTTGCTACCAGGATCGAAGGATATGATTACTTCGCGGAAGGATTCCTTCCTCAGAATATCTACAGTGAGAAAGCCGGCTTGGCCAATAGAGTCAGAATTCGCGGTTTCTTAGTGGCATTTTCCGTTGTATTCATAGGTCTGGTGCGCCTGCTCACCATGAGAAAAAAGGTTCAGGAGAACGAAAAAAAGAAGCTGGCCGCGGAGCAGGCATCGAATGCCAAGAGCCATTTCCTGGCCAACATGAGCCATGAGATCCGCACGCCCATTAACGCAGTGCTCGGCATGGATGAACTGATCCTAAGGGAGACTGAGGAGGAACAGACCAGGAACTACGCACTGGATATAAGGCGCGCCGGTAATTCTCTGCTTTCGCTTATAAATGACGTACTTGATTTCTCCAAGATAGAAGCGGGCAAGATGGATCTGGTCCCCGCAGATTACGATCTGGCGCTGGTCATCGCAGATCTTAACGATATGATCCGCCCGAGGATGAGGGGCAAAGGCCTTGATTTCGTGATTCAGATAGACCCTTCGCTCCCGAGATTTCTTCACGGAGACGGAAGCAGGCTGAAACAGTGTATCCTGAACCTGCTGACCAATGCTGCCAAATATACCGAAAAGGGTGAGGTACGCTTCGACGTTACTGTCGAAGGTAAATCGGATTCCGAAGTAGGCATAAGAGTCTCGGTCAAAGACACCGGGATCGGCATCAGAAAAGAAGATATCGACAGGCTGTTTTCCGCTTTTGAACGCATCGATGAGGAGCGCAACAGAGATATCGAAGGAACCGGCTTAGGCATGAATATCGTGCAGAGCCTGCTTGCTCTCATGGATTCTCATCTCGACGTTTCGAGCGAATACGGCAAGGGCTCGGAGTTTTCGTTTTTCGTAAAGCAGCAGATAGTAAACGACATACCCATCGGTGATTATGAAGCGGCCGCACGCGAGGCGGTCGAAAAAGAACTGGACGATACGGATACGTTCACCGCGCCCGATGCAAGAGTCCTCGTGGTTGATGATAACGAATTAAACCTCACGGTTGCCAAGGGACTTCTCAAGCGCACACAGATTAAGACGGACACCGCAACGGGAGCCGAGGATGCGTTCGCAAAGATGGTAAGTACCGAATATGATGTGCTCCTGATAGATCACATGATGCCTATGGTGAGCGGAATCGAGATGCTGCATCAGCTCAGGAAGCAGACCGATAACTTAAACTGCAATAAGCCGTGCATCATACTTACTGCCAATGCGATATCTGGTGCAAAAGAAAACTACCTTGCGGAGGGCTTCGACGGATACTTAAGTAAGCCGATCGACAGCAGGGAACTTGAGAGACAGCTGATCAGATTCCTGCCGGAAGAAAAAGTGAACGGCGTAAAGCCCGAAGCTGCAAACAAAGCATCCTCGCCTCGGAATACAGAGACAGATGCAGATAATGAGGTAATGGAATTTGCCCCTGCCGCAAAGGGAGAGGAAAAAGAGAAGGCTATCTACACGGGCATATTCGAAAAGATAAAGACCATACCCGGGATCGATACTCGCGCCGGACTCGGATACTGCAATACGATGAATCTGTATATGGATGTGCTTTCCATATTGCATAATTCCTTAGAAGACAGACTCGGAGAGCTCGATATGTATGCCGAGCAGGCGGATTATGAGGATTACGCGATCGTGATGCATTCGCTTAAGGGGTCGTTTAAGACCATCGGGGCCGCGAAGCTCGGCGATCAGGCACAGAAACTGGAGGATGCAGGCAAACTTGAAGATGCGGATTATATCAGGACCAACCACGATCCTTTCATGAAGGAATGCCGCAGCCTGAGCGTTAGCCTCTCCGAAGCCTTCGGCTGACCGTAAGTGAGGCATGATTACTATTATGATTGGATTATACGAGACAAACATATGATAAAAAACGAAAAACTAAAATGGCTAAATGTTATTTTCTGGCTGGCATCTGTTGGTGCCATGATCGGGCTGATGATAGGCTTAGGCAATTATCTGGATGGCAGCGATATAGGCCTTCTTATTGAATTTGTCATAATAACTGTTGTGACACTGGCTTTTTTGTACCTGATATCTGGAAAGAAGACATTTACTTATTAAACAATGAAACCGGATATACGGTCAAAATGCTGCTGCCGACCCTTATCTTTTCCGGTATCTTTGCTCTGTTTGGAGTGTTGGCGTACTTCTTTGATAAGCCGCCCTTTAAAGAAAACTGGGTGCTGAATCTTATCATATCAGCTGCAACCATGTTTTTGGTCGGGGTTTATGAAGAAGGGTGTTTCAGAGCGTGCGCTTGCGATGCGTTATTGCCTGTCTTAAAGAAAACAAAGCATCCTTTCTTATGGACTGCACTCATTTCAGGACTTTTATTCGGCTATGTTCACGTAGTAAATGCTGATTTTACAGATCTGCAACAGACGTTACAGTTTTTCCTGAAAATAGCTAACCTGCTCGTTCACGGAGCAACGTACATGATATTATACTGGAAAACTCGAAATCTGCTGGGGCTTGCGATAGTCCACGGATTAAATGACTTCCTTCCGGATTTTATGAATCAGATATTCGAGTTTGAGAACAGCGACGATTCGGGAACATATATTTCCGGTGATTCAGGTACCACCCTTGTCTATGTGATCCAGCTTGTTATAGGGTTATTATGCTTCCTATATGTATATAAAAAAGTCGCCAAAACGATTGACTATGAAAAGACACTGGAAGAATGGACGTTATGAAAAAGAAACTGGATTTATGTTGTTCCTCTTTGTTCCGTTAGGGATAATTGTTCATCTTGGATATTTTACTTATTCGTATTTTTCAAGTGATTTGAAGGAGAGGGAAAAATGGTACATATCCCCCGGTCAATCGATCGGGGGATTTTTCTGTGGTATGAGTGCCGGGGATGCAGTATACTGGGGTATCATTATCTTTTAATATAAATGAGTATGACAAATCTTGCTAATGTTTGTCAAGCGTATTTTTTGAAAATATAGGATCTTTGAAAACGAAAAAAATAGTAACCTTAACAGGACCTGCTGTTGCAGGCCATCAGTTAACGGCTATAATGAAAGCAGCTGATCTACTTGTATAA
>JAFZQY010000116.1 GCA_017620155.1 Lachnospiraceae bacterium
AGGCAGCTCTTGACGGATGCAACGCTCAGCGTGCTGCAGCAGGACTTGGCCAGATGAAGTGGAGCGACGGACTTGAGCAGGCTGCCATGGTTCGTGCACAGGAGATCGTTACCACATGGTCACATACCAGACCTAACGGAAGTGATTGGTGGACAGTAAACTCCAACCTTATGTACGGCGAGAACCTGGCAAAGGGTTACAGCACAGCAGATGCATGTGTTGCAGCCTGGATGGCATCACCTACACACAAAGCCAATGTTATGGACGGCGGATTCAAGACTTGCGGTATCGCGATCTATGAAGTAGGCGGAACATGGTATTGGGCAGAGGAGTTTGGTTATTGATTACCGGCCCCGGTTGTTAAGTAACAAAACTAAGAGGGCACATGCGACCGCATGTGCCCTTTATTTTCGGGAGACAGATCATGGCGGATAAGAAGGCCAAGAAGGAAAAAGCATTAAAAGTTCTGGATATCATAGTTCCTGTTGTTTGCCTGAGCGTTATGGCTTTTGCAGGATACAATCTGTATAAGATCTACAAGTCATATGCAGAGGCTGATGCGATCTACAGCGGCATCGCTCTTTATGCGCATGAACAGACATCGGGCGAAGAAACGGAAGAGGCTGTAGCGATGGAGCAGGCAGGATTCCCGTATCTCAATGTTGATCATGACAGCCTGATAGACATCAATCCCGATTATACGGGATGGCTCTATTTTCCCCTGCTTGACCTAAGTTACCCTGTAGTACACGGGGACGCTGATTTCTCATATCTGAACATGGCGTTTGACCGTACTCCGACCAAGAGCGGAGCCATATTCATAGATGCATGGTCGGATCCCGGCTTAAGAGACATGACCACGCTCATATACGGTCATAATATGCGTAACGGCTCGATGTTCGGAAGCCTCAAACGTGTGCGTAACGAAGAGGGCATTATTCTGAATGACCCGTATTTCTATTACTACACTCCGACGACGGCTTATAAGTGCCATGTGTTCTGTTATTATCTGGAATCTTCAAACGGTAAGACATATAACTGCCCTACGGATAACCGGACATATGATGAGTACATGGATTATATCCTGAGCAAGAATGAATATGCCGAAGGGCCTGGCAGCGTGGACTTGGCGCACCGCCCCAAGGTCATCACATTATCTACCTGTTCCGGCTTTCATTCGGGCAAAAGAACTGTTATTCACGGCGTTATAGAGGATACATATACGATCAGCGAGAACCTGATCTATGACGAGTCGTTCGGAGATGCGGTTCAGACTGAAGTCGCAAAGTAATCTTCCTGTCAAAATCTTTGCATTTTTTCATAAATACGGCTATAATTCTTATGTTGTTTTGACTTAGCAACTAAGGAGGAGTATTTATGAAAAAGAAAATTCTTTCACTTGTTCTTGTTGCAGCATGTGCGCTCACTATCTGCGCCTGCGGATCAGGCTCTGCCGCTTCGACTTCAGAGTCATCTGATGCTGCATTCACCACTGTCAATTCAGGTGTCCTCACCATGGCTACCAACGCTTATTTCCCGCCCTATGAGTACTATGAGGGAAGTGAGATCGTAGGTATCGATGCTGAGATCGCCAAGGCTGTTGCCGACAAACTCGGACTTACTCTTAAGATCGAGGATATGGAGTTCGATTCCATCATCACCGCTGTCAGCACAGGCAAGGTTGATATGGGACTTGCAGGTATGACTGTTACCGAAGAGCGCAAGCAGAATGTCAATTTCTCTGACACATATGCTACCGGTGTTCAGGTTGTCATCGTTCCCGAAGGATCAGACATCAAGACCGTAGATGATCTCCAGGGCAAGAAGATCGGTGTTCAGCTTGCAACTACAGGTGATATCTACTGCTGTGATGATTTCGGTACAGAGAATGTAGAAGAGTACAACAAGGGTAACGATGCCGTTATGGCACTCGTATCCGGCAAGGTTGATGCCGTAGTAATCGACAATGAGCCCGCAAAGAGCTTTGTTGCCGCTAACGAAGGCCTTACGATCCTTGATTCCGAGTATGTTACCGAGGAGTATGCCGCTGCATTAAACAAAGAGAACACTGCGCTTCTTGAGGCTGTTAACGGCGCTCTTGCAGAGCTTAAGGCTGACGGTACTCTTGATTCCATCATCAACAAGTACATTGCTGCTGAATGATGATTCTCGCCGTGCATGATCCGGATTTTTTATGAATAGTTTTATTGACGATTTTGTACAGGATTTTATAGTCGATGACAGATGGAAGTTCATCGCTAAGGGGCTGGGCGTGACCCTGGAGGTCACTGCCCTTGCTCTTATTTTTGGTACCATAATAGGCCTGATCATAGGCATCATCAGATGTGCTCATGATCAGCAGAGCGTAAACGAACGCCGGGGCATAGCCGGGGTGCTGCTCAACTTCCTGAATCTGATAAGCAAGGTTTATGTTACGGTGATCAGAGGTACGCCGGTTCTCGTACAGCTCCTGATCATGTATTTCATCATACTGGTTTCCGCCAAGTCCAAGGTCGTTGTGGCCGTTGCCACTTTTTCGATCAACAGCGGCGCCTATGTGGCCGAGATATTCCGCGGCGGCATCATGTCGATTGACAAGGGGCAGATGGAAGCCGGAAGATCTCTGGGTCTAAACTATGTTCAGACCATGAGATACACTATCATTCCACAGGCCATGAAGGCATGTCTGCCTGCGCTTGCCAACGAGATGATAGCCCTGTTAAAAGAGACATCCATCTGTGGATATATAGGACTTAACGAGCTGACGAGAGGCGGAGATATCATCAGAGGTACAACATTTGATGCGCTGCTTCCGCTGTTTGCGGTCGCACTCATATATCTGACCTTCGTCATGATCTTAAGTTACCTGATTTCGATATTTGAGAGGAGGCTGCGTAAGAGTGATAACCGTTAAAGACCTCCACAAATATTTTGATGATAATCATGTTCTCCGCGGGATAAACTATGAGATAGACAAAGGCGAGAAGATCGTAATAATCGGTGCTTCGGGCTCCGGCAAATCGACATTTCTACGATGCCTGAATCTGTTGGATATACCTACCAGCGGACATATATGGATGGACGGAGAGGAGATAACCGATCCCAAAGCGGATGTCAATCTGATCCGCCGTAAGATGGGCATGGTCTTCCAGCATTTCAATCTGTTCAACAATCTTACGATAATGGATAATATCACGCTGGCTCCCGTAAAACTGAAGCTTCAGTCGGTTGAGGAAGCCCGCGAGAATGCGCTTACGCTTCTTGACAGAGTCGGCCTCAGGGAAAAAGCCGATGCCTATCCGTCGCAGCTGTCCGGCGGACAGAAACAGCGTATCGCGATAGTCAGAAGTCTGGCCATGAATCCTGAAGTCATGCTTTTTGACGAACCCACGAGTGCGCTTGATCCCGAGATGGTCGGTGAGGTTCTTCAGGTTATGAGAGAACTGGCCGAATCGGGCATGACCATGGTCGTGGTCACTCATGAGATGGGATTTGCCAGAGAGGTAGCGAGCAAGGTCCTTTTTGTCGATGAAGGTATCATAAAAGAAGAGAATACACCGCAGGAATTCTTTAATAATCCGCAGGATGCGAGACTTCAGGAGTTTCTGTCCAAGGTTTTGTAGTATTTTGCAGAAAAAGAGGCGTATATCATGGACGAAAACAACAGAAATTCATTTACCGGTTCGATAGGATTTGTACTGGCTGCAGCCGGCAGTGCTGTGGGTCTGGGAAACATATGGAGATTCCCGTATCTTGCGGCTAGAGACGGCGGAGGGCTTTTCCTTCTCGTATATCTTGTCCTTGCGCTTACGTTCGGATACACGCTTCTTACCAGTGAGGTCGCTCTGGGCCGTCTGACCAAGCAGAGTCCTCTGACCGCATATAACAAGCTTTCCAAGGGTTTCAAGCCTCTCGGAGTCATGGCGTGTATCGTTCCGATGATGATCATGCCTTATTACTGTGTTATCGGCGGCTGGGTAGTTAAGTATTTCCTGGCTTTCATAACCGGATCGGGGGTTAACACCGCGCAGGAGGGATACTTCACCGGGTTTATCACGGAGACGACTTCTCCGATCGGCATGACTGTCGTGTTCCTTTTCCTGACCATGATCGTAGTTCTCGGAGGCGTTGATAAGGGCATCGAGCGCTTTTCCAAGGTCATCATGCCACTGCTCGTGATCCTGATCGTAGTCATTTCGATCTTTACTCTGACGATCTCGGATACCGACGAACTCGGAAATGTACGTACCGGCCTGGAGGGATTGAAAGTTCTGGTTATACCGAATTTCGAAGGACTTACTCTCAGCAGGTTTTTCTCCGTGCTCATGGATGCGATGGGGCAGCTTTTCTACAGCCTGAGCATCGCAATGGGTATCATGGTTGCTTACGGCTCATACATGCGCGATGAGGACAATATGTCTCATTCTGTCGGACAGATAGAGATCTTTGATACCGGTATCGCTTTTCTGGCCGGAATCATGATCATCCCCTCGGTTTATGTTTTCATGGGACGCGAAGGCATGGAAGCATCCGGTCCCGGGCTCATGTTCGTATCGCTGCCCAAGGTATTTGAACGCATGGGTCCTGTGGGCAACTACATAGGAACGCTGTTCTTTGCGCTGGTTCTTTTTGCGGCACTTACCAGTTCGGTATCCATTCTTGAAGCGATAGTTTCAAGTTTCATGGATCAGTTTAAGATGTCGCGTGTGGCTGCCGTCATTGCTGAAGGCGTGATAGCTCTCGCATTCGGACTTCTGGTATGCCTTGGATATAATAAGCTTTATTTCGAGATCGAACTTCCAAACGGAGCCATAGCTCAGATCCTCGATATCATGGATTACGTGAGCAACAACCTTCTGATGCCCATAGTTGCGATACTTACATGTCTTCTTGTGGGCTGGATCGTCGGTCCCGAGACGGTCATCGGCGAGGTTACGAAAAACGGCGAAAAATTCAGGCGCCGCGGGCTTTTCGTGGTCATGGTCAAATTCATAGCGCCCGTTATGTTACTGGTTTTGCTTCTTAAGGCATTCGGCATCCTGTAAAAACATTAAAAAAGCTCGATTTTTCCTGTAAATATTGGACCTTTTGGACCCCTCAATGCGTCTTTAGTATTGAGGGTTTCTCTATATAGGCGGACTATGCCTTTTTAACCCCCGAGAGAGAACAGACATATTAGTCAGACACAAAGAGAGATTGGAGACACTATGAAGAAGAGGAAGACAAAGCTTTGGAAGAAGGTTCTGGTAGGATTCATGTCCTTTACCATGTTCCTTGGCAACCTGAGTTCACTGTCCATCGAGGCCTTTGCGGCAACGGAGGATGTCCTTGATTACGAGGATGAATCCGATCTGTTCACAGAGGATATCGATGACATGCAGGATCCGGATGCGACAGGTGAAGAGGTTATCGGTGAGGGACTTGATAATCTCGAAGATCAGTTCGCGGATTTTGAATATGATTTTTCGGAGCCCGTAGAGGAGGAGTATGTTGAGACAGCATACTATACCGTCACCTACTATGATGTTGACGGCAGCCTGCTCGGAAGCACTGAATTCGCTGAAGGTTCGGCATTAAGCATGCCTCAGACCGGTGAAGGCGCATACTGGACGGATGAAGCCGGAACCGAATACTTCGAAGGTGATGAAGTTTATGACAATCTCTCTCTCTTTGTTAACGTTGATGATATAGATTTAACCGAAGAAGAATTTGATGAATTTGAAGAACTCGCAGAGGGCCAGATCCTCGTTAACGCGATCCTTGCAGATGATGAAGGCAATGTACTTGACTCATTCAGGATCACCTCCGACATGTATCTGAACCACGACGACGACAACGACGCTCCCGTGATCGAAGGCTATGAATTCGTATCAGCCATGATCGATCAGAGCACAGTTACCGAGATCCTTGTGGATGAGACCGAAGAAGGCCTTCTGGAATACACTGTAGACGGAGTTTTACTTGAAAATGATGCCGACATCGTACTGACCTATGAGTCTACAGAGTTCGAATACAGCATCTATGCCCAGGTAGTTGATGAAGACGGCCGGATCATAGAGGGATATGAAGATGCTGAGTTTGCAGAGTTCGACGGAACCCTGGATCTTGCGGATCTGCAGAATCCGCCCGTGGAAGTTGAGGGTTACGATTATGTCGGAGCATCCGTCGGCGATGAGGATGTTTACTCCGTAACCGTAGAAGGCGGAGAAGGCTATTACGAGACCGATAATGGCTTCGTTGATATCGAATCCGATATCACTGTCAAACTGACCTATGCGGAAGCATCGGTGGCAGTTGTTCTCAAAGCGACCATAGTAGATGAGTTCGGTGATGAGATAGATGAGAAGTATACAGAGATGGATATGCCCGAATTCGGCGCAGACGGCATCCTGGTTCTCGATGATCCCGAGCTTCCTCCCGTAGAGGATGTCAAGGTTAAGACCGGTATCATCAGATCTGTTAAGTATACATATGTACGCGCTACTGTCGACAACAAGATCGTAACCGCTATCAAGGCAGAAGATGCGGTAGGCGGACTCGGAACATATTATTCTTACACCACTGACGGTGAGACATGGACCAAGATCAAAGAGGATACAACGGTTCTCTTCGAATACACCGACGGCAAGAAGACCACATATACCTATTCGGACGGATATGTAAGCGTAACGGCTACTCTTCAGCATGCAAATGCCATTCCCGACGATGCATATTTTGCGGTAACACCTCTTACGGCAGGTTCCGGATATGATGTTGACGCATATATCGCAGCACTGAATGCCAAGGGCGCAACTCCCGAAGGCAAGGATGATTTCCAGTACACCACAGCCAACACACTTTTGTATGACATTGCTTTCTACACTGATGAGACCATGACTGAAGAGATAGAACCTTCAGACGGTATGGTCAGGACCGAGATCGTATTCCTTCAGAATCAGTTAAAGGATGAACTTAATGCAACCGATCAGTCGGATCTCATCATCAATCACTTAAGCATTGATGAAGGTACGCTGGAAGAAGCCGGTACCACGGCAAATGCCAGTGTTTCCGCCGGTTCAATAAGTGTAGAACCTGTTCAGGCCGATGTATCTGTAGCGGGCGAGAGCATGGCGTTCATGACAGACAGCTACAGCGTAGTTTCGATCACTCAGCCGAGCATGGAGCTTAAGTACGTAGAGGGCAGCGTAAGCCTTGATTCTCTTCTCGGAGAAGCTGCCAACTTCGGTATTGTAGCAGATTCCTACACTCAGTCAGTTGATACCCAGACCAATCTCGCCGTTAATACTTTCTCAGGCGGCAGCGATATCGGATCAGACTTATCCAATGATCCCGGAATCATGTATATAGGGACAATATCCAATGTCCTGAAACTGAAATCAGGATCCATCGTTTACTACGGCGATCAAAATGACTCGACCAAGATAATATATACAGGCGGATCGGGAGAAGCGGCTGCGCTTCCCAAGAATTCTCAGGAAATAGCCGACATGGTCGATTCCATGATCACCTATGCTTCAGGTGCGGTTCCCGCTGCCGGTGATATGATGAATGAGCTTCCTGCAGAGGGTGACCCTAACCATTTTACACTGGATCTTTCCGAGGCTCCCGATAATATAACCGTTCATATCGATCTGGATAGCGGCACATTATATGACACTATCGGAAAAGGCGGATTAAACATAAAGAAGTCTGCCGGACAGACAATTATTTTCCATACATCCAGGAGCAATGTCTACTTAAAAGGATTCAGGATTTGGGACGGATCAAGCTACGAAGAGGCAAATTCCTTTCTTCCGGCACCTCTTGACAGCCAGGCCAGAGGCCTCATCTTCGACTTGAGAAGCGCGGGAAGTGTTACATTGGAAAACGCTCTCGCAGGTGTCTTCATAGCTCCCAATGCAGCTGTAACGGTAACGGGCGGTGCATGCTCCGGCTGGCTTATTGCTGAAAGCGTTGTGGGCTCTGCCGAGTGGCATTTCGTTAGCCAGAACGTACCCAAGCCTACGCTTAAAGATGATAATTGCAAGCTTGAACTTACTATCACAAAGCATCTGATCGATGATAAGACAAACAAGACCGCGGACCTTTCTCTTTGGCCAAAGGACGGCTTCGATATCAAGGTCTCCAAGTATCTGTGCGATGCTGATGGAGATGTAAATAAGGGCATGGGTGTTGCGTCCAAAGCCGAAGATATTCCTGATCTTACCGGCATGGTAAACGGCGAGATCACAGTGAATATAACCAAGGAACAGGCGGATCAGCCCGTTCTTGTCGGAACTGCCGATTTCATCGGATCCGAAGTATGGAATAAGGGATATGAATACCGCGACAGTCACGGCACTCTTCTGAACAAATACATCGTGTTCATGTACAAGGTCGAGGAGCAGGCGTGCAGCGATCCTAACTACACGATTGATGAGAAGACCTACTATGTTAAGTATTTCATTAACTGCAAGCAGATCCAGAACGGAACTGATATCAAATATTATGTCTGGGTTGACGGACCTCACGTAGCCAATATAGTTACGGACCCCAACGCCTGCCAGCCTAAAGACATCGAACTGACCAACCATGTGAGCATGCCTGAACTGATTGATATTCCGGTAACCAAGGTCTGGTCTGATCTAAGTACTTCATCCGATGCACACAGTAACGATACAGTCCTCATCCAGCTGACTAAGAAGTCAGGAGATGAGTATGTTGACGTGGAAGGAGAGACACTCGAACTTCCTCAGAATAACAGCTGGTCAGGTACATTCGAAGACCTGCCCAAGACCGATGCAAACGGCGACCTGATCGAATACTCCGTACGCGAAGTATCGGTGAACAATGTTGAGATTGAAAGTGATGAAGGCGTAAATTCCGTAAAGATCGGCAACAAGACTTATATCGTATCAGTGACCGGTAATTCGGAGAATGGATTTACTGTAACTAATACTCCCTCCGGCAAAGGAAAGCTTGTGATAGCTAAGTGGGGAAATGTAGTATCGATTGGAACCGGTTTCGGAAATGATTATCAGGATCTTCTCCGAAATATAGTTTTTGAGGTACGAAATGCCGAGACTGATGAGTTGGTTGCGACTCTTACTAATGATAACAGACCCGGTTACAGAGGAAGAAATTATGAAGTAGATGATCTGGATTATGGCACATACTATATAGTAGAGAAAAATTATGACCTTGAAAACTGGTCATTTGTTAAGGCTGTATGTGTAGTCGGTACGGATGCGGAACCCGATGATAATGCCACTGAATTTGAAGAAGGACGTACCCCCAGCTTCACATTTGATGAGAATACGAATATGATCAGCATCAGGAATACATATTCCAAGCCTGCTGCTCTTCGTATTCATAAGATAGTAGTTAACGATTTTGGATCGGATAATGTCCATAATATTCTGGACCAGGTTGTATTCAGGATCAGTAATGATACAGGATATATTGTTTTCACCGGATTTACCGGCGGAGCAGGCTACAGAGAAGGTTATGCAGCCGGTTATGGCGGATATAGCGGTAATGCTTATGATGTTGAATACAATGGTAATGCCCAGTGGACTGTATATGGTCTTGCCGCAGGATCATACACTGTGTCAGAAGTTGGTGATGGTGTCACATTCGAATATGATGCATCAAGTGACTCATCAAGTGATATAGCAGACAGACAGTGGAGCCGTGTTACTCATTATGATGTTACCACCGATTCTGAGACCACCAGTTCCAATACAAGATTGGGATACGACAATGTACGCAGTCAGGCTGCTGTAAATGTTGGACAGGGCACTGACGCTGCAGTAGTTTCAGTAGGTGACATCAATATCGGAAATGATAGCCATACTCAGACCGTACAGGTATGCAACTACTACAGCAAGCCCTCGGCAACGATGAATGTTACCAAGCAATATGAAGGCTGGGATTCCGATGACAGCGGAAAGACCTTCAGCTTCACGATAGCAGCGTCAAGCACCGATGCAACGGATTCCGCAGGTAATGCGGCAAGCATTCCGATGCCTGAGAATACTACGGTATCTGTCTCTTCAGATGCTCCGACGGCATCATTCGGAACTGTGAATTATCAGTATGAAGGTTCATACTACTACACGATCACCGAGGATGTTCCCGAAGGCGCCGTCCTGATCACTCGTGACGGCAAGGATTACTATCTTGCATCCGACGGCATCCTTTACGATGCACAGACCGTATATGTGAAGGTTGAGGTGGGCCAGTTTGACTCAACATTCAAGAAGACATATACGAATCTCGGTGAGTATGACGAGACATTCACATATCTCGGAACTACCGTGACCTATTATTCGGATGCCGAGCATACCAGAGTCATCTCCACATCCGCTTCTACAAAAGAGGCAGTGGCAGGTGCTGATGCAACATTTACTAACAGAAAAGATGAACGCGTAGAAAGATCCGGATATAAGACCTGGAGCGATAATAATGACCAGGATGGAGCAAGACCGGAGAGCATTACTATCCGCCTGCTTGCAGATGGTGTAGATGCCGGCGTGGAGGCTAAGACAGTTACTGCAGATGATAACTGGTCATGGACATTCACAGATCTGCCCAAGTATAACAGCTCCGGAACTGAGATAGTTTATACCGTGTCCGAAGATCCGGTTACCGGATATGACACTTCATATGACGGTATGAATGTGACCAATTCGCATACTCCCAGAACTACCGAAGTAAGCGGAACCAAGACATGGAATGATTCCAATAACACTGCTGGCTTAAGGCCGGCTTCGATCACGATCCGCCTGTGGAAATCAGTGGATGGATCCGACCCCGTTGAGGTGGATCACAGAGATGTGACTGCAACTGACGGCTGGTCATGGACATTTACCGGTCTTCCTGAAAAAGAAGGCGGCAAGGCTATAACATACACCATAACCGAGGATGCCGTAACTCATTATGAAACATCGATCGATGGATTTGATGTTACCAATACATATGAACCCGAATATGTAAAAGTGAACGGAACCAAGGTTTGGGATGATGCTTCCAATCAGGACGGAAAGAGACCTCATCAGGTGATCATCAACCTGTATGCAAACGGCGATCAGGTTGATACTACAGTTGTGACCGGCGAGGGCAACAGTTGGACATGGGGATTTGACAATCTTCCCAAGTATTCCGGCGGTCAGGTGATCAACTATACCGTTAGCGAGGTAGCGGTTACTGATTATACTACAGAGATCACGGATGGAACACTTTCCGAAAACGGAGATAAGACCGGTATCACCATCACCAACAGCTATACTCCCGGAACTACAGGCGTAAGCGGAAGAAAGGAATGGCAGGATTCCGGTAATGTCGACGGGAAGAGACCTTCAAGTATCATAGTTGTTCTGTACAAGACGGTTGAAGGAACTACTTCTGAAGTAGACAGAAAAGAAGTATCTTCTTCTGATAACTGGTTATGGTCATGGGATAATCTTCCCGCCATGGAAAGCGGTAAGACCATTACCTACTCCATAGATGAAGAACCCGCACATGAAGGCGACCTTGATGCATATACCAAGGCCATAAGCGGATATGACATTACCAATACTCATATTCCGGAGAAGATATCAATAAGCGGATCGAAAGTCTGGAGCGATTCAAACGATCAGGATGGAGTAAGACCTGATAAGGTTTATGTAGATCTTTATAAGAGCGGAAGCGATGAAGTTGTGGCTACAGCTGTTGCCGATGAGAAATCCGGCTGGGCATGGGCCTTCACGGATCTTCCTAAGTATGAAGCGGGACAGAAGATAACCTATTCCGTTACGGAACGTGAAGTTGCAGAGTATACTTCCAGCCCCAACAGATATGTTATAACCGCTACTGAAGGTGAAAATGCCAATAATACGGGGCTTATATTCACCAATACACACACTCCTGAACTGACTAATATGTCAGGTGTTAAGACCTGGAATGATGCAGATAACCAGGACGGCGTAAGGCCTTCATCAATCGTTATCAGACTGTATGCGGACGGCGAACCCGTATCAGGACAGGCGATAACCGTTACTGCGTCAGATAATTGGACTTGGGAGTTTATCGGTCTTCCGAAGAACAAGGACGGAAAAGCGATCGTTTATACGGTTGTTGAGGATCCTGTGCCTAATTACGATCCCGCAAGTATTACCTATGGCGTCAACAGTGAGACAGGGTACAGAGAGGCATATGTAGTAAATACTCATGATCCCGAAACCATAGAGATCGAAGGCACCAAGACCTGGAACGATGCTGAAAACCAGGATGGTAAGAGACCTGAAAGCATCACGGTCAACCTGCTTGCCAACGGGGCTGTAGTAAGGACCGCAACAGTAACTCCCGACAGTAAAGGTGATTGGAAGTATTCATTTACCGGACTTCCCAGGAAGTCAGCAGGCAGCGATATCGCTTACACCATAACTGAGGATCCTGTATCCGAATATACAACTGTCATAAACGGATATGATATCACCAACACTCATAAACCTGCGACCATAGACATTTCAGGATTTAAGACCTGGGCTGATAATAATGACCAGGACGGAAAGAGAACAGATACTGTTACGATAAGACTTCTTGCCGATGGCAGGGAGATAGATTCCGTAACGGCCTCCGCGGAAACTGAGTGGCGGTGGAATTTCACAGATCTTCCTGAGTATTCGGAAGGTAACAGGATCGCATATACCGTTACAGAGGATGCTGTTGAGGGTTATGCTACAAATCCTGCTGCAGGTTATGCGGTAACAACTGCTGACAGTGATGAGATCAATAATGCCGAATTGGAGTTTACCAATACTCATATTCCCGAAAAGACTGAGATAGGTGTGATCAAGGTTTGGAATGATGATAATAACCGTGACGGTGCGAGACCTGCCAAGGTTAAGATCAATCTGCTTGCAGACGGTACACCGGTTGATTCGGTTGAACTTCCCAAGGCAGACGGCAGCCTGTCACATACCTTCTCCGACCTGAATAAGTATACCGATGGTCATGAGATTGTTTATACCATTACCGAGGATGCCGTAGAAGGTTACAGCACTACATATGACACCAGGGATAATGTAACGACCGTAACCAACTCATATACTCCCGGAGAAAAATCCATAAGCGGAAAGAAGGTATGGGATGATAACGATGATCAGGACAGATTAAGACCTACATCGGTTCAGATCAATCTCTTTGCAGACGGACAGCCTTACGGAAATGCTATAGCTTCGGCGGTAAGCAACTGGGAATGGGAATTCACACATCTTCCTATCTACAGATCCGGCGAGGTGGGTCAGAAAGTGGTCTATACGATCACTGAGACATCGATAGCGAATTATACTACCACGATTGAAAAAGCAGAAGGAAATGATGATTACTATACTATAACCAATAATCATGTTCCCGTTACCGTTGACATCAGTGGCTCCAAGGATTGGGAAGACTCAAATGATCAGGATGGGGTACGTCCGTCATCTATAACCATAAGGCTGAATGCTGATGTTGCCGGTTTTGAAGAGAGAACGACTGTAGCAGAAGCTCCCAAGTACGAATGGAGCTTTACGGGACTGCCCCGATATAAGGACGGCGTTGAGATCAACTACACGATATCCGAGAGTCCTGTAACCGGATATGAACTGACCGATATTACAACCGGTGCGAAAGATGCTAACGGAAACATCTCCAACATAGTCCTTACCAATACTCATGAGCCTGCGACCATCAGTGTCAGCGGTAAGAAGATATGGGATGATAATAATGACCAGGATAGGATCAGGCCCGGAAGAATATCCGTTCAGCTCTATGCTGACGGAGTACCTGTTCCCGGAATGAGCAAGGAACTGACAGCAGAGAACAAATGGGAGTGGACATTCGAGGATCTTCCCAGATATGCAGGCGGAAATCAGATCAATTATACGGTTAAGGAAGAAACCCTGCCCGCAAGCAGCGGATATGAGTTAGTCAGCGAAACTGCAGGTAACAGAAATGCTGATACCGGCAACATTGAGGGAATAGAACTTACCAACAGACATACTCCTGCAACGCTCAGTATCAGCGGTATCAAGGACTGGGATGATAATAAGAATCAGGATGGCGTAAGACCCGAAAGCGTGACCGTGATCCTGTACAGGGTAGACGGCGATGTCAAGACTAAGGTCGCTGATCAGACCACTACCGCCAACGATAGCTGGGCATGGAGTTTCACGGATCTTCCTAAGTATGATAACGGAAAACTGATCCGTTACGCCCTTGAGGAGGAAACAGTAGACAAGTACGCATTGACTTCTATCTCCGATGGACAGGCAGATCAGAACGGTAACCTGACCAATGTAATAATCACCAATAAGTATGAGCCTCAGACGACCGGCATATCCGGAACCAAGGTTTGGGATGACAATAGTAACCAGGATGGTATAAGACCGTCAAGCATAACACTTAACCTCTATAAGAATGTGGAGAATGTGAGGACATTTGTTAAATCCACGACAATAACTCCTTCGGAAGCAGAGGCTGCTACTGACAGCTGGAGCTGGAGCTTCACGGATCTTCCCAAGTATGAGAACGAAGGTAAGCTTATCACATACACGGTGGAAGAGGTAAAAGTGGAAGGTTATGAAACACCTGCGTACAGTGATGACGGACTGACCATTACCAATAAGCATGTACCTGAGACCACCAAGGTTGAAGGCATCAAGATATGGGATGATGCCAATAATCAGGATGGTAAGCGTACGGCTTCGGTTACCATCAGACTGTATGCTGACGGTAAGGAGATAGACAGCAAGACTCTGAATGGTGATCCGGATTGGAAGTTTGTATTTGATGAACTTCCCAAGTACAGAGATAACGGTACCGAGATAGTATATACCGTCTCGGAAGATAAGGTTACGGATTACTCAACGACGATAACAGGTAATCCGGGCAGCGCTAATCCTTACTATACCGTGACGAACAGTTACACTCCCGGCCATGTTACCATAAGCGGAACCAAAGACTGGATAGATGGCAAAGATCAGGACGGCTTACGTCCCGGAGCTATTAATATCATTCTCTTTGCAGACGGAG
Organism: Lachnospiraceae bacterium; assembly: GCA_017620155.1. Taxonomy (GTDB): domain Bacteria; phylum Bacillota; class Clostridia; order Lachnospirales; family Lachnospiraceae; genus XBB2008. Next base: position 15,040 of record JAFZQY010000116.1, read on the forward strand.
AGCAAGTAGCTACAAAGACCGTGACTGCAACAGATAACTGGTCCTGGAAGTTTGAGAACATGGATGAGTTCAAGGGCGGAAACAGGATCGTATATTCAATACAGGAAGAAGCTGTTAATGCCGGTGAACTTGACGCATATGAAGCAAGCATCACTTCTACAGGCGAATATACATATACCTGGTCGATCATTAATACTCATGATCCTGTGACTATCGATATTGAAGGCACCAAGACATGGGAAGATAACAATAACCAGGATGGTGCAAGACCTGACAAGATCGATGTGAAGCTTCTTGCCGACGGAAAGGTTATAGACAGCCGTGAGGTAAGGGCTGATGCAAACGGCGATTGGAAGTATGCATTTACAGGGCTGCCTAAATACAGGGATCAGGGTACCGAGATCGTATATACGATTGAGGAAGACCTGGTACCCGGGAAAAACGGCAAGCCATATACCGCTTCTGTAAACGGATATGATATTACGAACAGTTATGATCCCGAAACCGTTGAGATCAGCGGATCCAAGACATGGATCGATAATGACGATCAGGATGGTGTGAGACCTAAGACCATAACGGTTAAACTTATGGCTGACGGAACCCAGTATGACAGCAAGACTGTTGATGTGGCAGCAGACGGCTCCGCATCCTGGAGTTTCACGAACCTTCCTAAGTATAACGATGGTAAAGAGATCGTATACTCCATAGAAGAAGCACAGGTTCAGTATTATGAGACCAAGATAAGCGGAAATGATATCATCAACACTCATGTGCCTGAAACGGTTGAGATCGCTGGTCATAAAGTTTGGAACGATGATAACAACAACGATAATATAAGGCCGGCATCCATAGAGATCCAGCTGCTCGCAGACGGTCAGGCTGTAGAGGGTAAGAAACTTACTGTCACTGCAGATGATAACTGGAGCTGGAAGTTCACCGGTCTGCCCAAGAATGCCGGCGGCAAGGCGATCATGTACTCCTTTGCAGAGACTTCTGTCGAAGGCTATACTACCGAGATCAGCGGATCAGGTACATATGAGATTACAGTAACCAATACACATGAGCGAGAGTATGTAGGCTTAAGCGTGACCAAGAAGTGGATCGGTGATGCTCCTGCCGCTAATTCGGTTACCCTTACCGTTGAGGGACGTACTGCCAACGGAGCAGTGGTATTCCCGGCCAAAGAATTAACGATCAAAGCACCTGACTGGAAGTACGAGATCAAAGCAGAAGATAAGCTTCTGCCGAAGTACAGCAACGGAGAACCGATACAGTACTATATTAAGGAGATCGTTCCCGATGGTGCCGGTTTTGTTCAGGTAGATGTAAACGGTGCAAGATTTGACGGAGCAACTATAGCTCAGAAGACCGATGCTGAAGGCAATGCTCTTGAAGCAGAGGTTTATAACCTTGCTCTTACCCAGATCACTGTTCAGAAGCAGTGGGAAGAAGATCCCGGATACTACGGCGGATATGATTACATTGAAGTATCGCTGCTTGCAGACGGTCAGCCTGTTAAGACAGTTCAGGTTAAGGCAGCAGATGGCTGGAAGTATACCTTTACCGATCTGCCCGTATATAATGCAGCCGGTTCGAAGATCAAATATACCGTGGTTGAGAACAGCAGACTTGCAGATTATAACGCTGCTAACGGCGGACTGCCCGTGATCGATTACAGCCAGCTCGATGAGTTCGGTACAATCATCATCAAGAACAAACTCGATCCGCTGGCACTTACGATCAACAAGCTGTGGCTCGGTGATCCTGCGGGAACCAGACATAATGACATTACTGTCAGGATCTACAGCAGCGTAGACCTTAAGGGAACCACGGCCTCCGTAATGGATCGTATCAAGAAGGTCATCGGAATAGATTCTGACAAGTGGTATCTGTATGACACGATCACTCTCGGAGAATCCGATAACTGGACATCTACAATAAGCAATCTGCCGAGATATGCATTTGACGGAAGCAGCGGCGGTATCGTCAAGGTAAGCTATGCAGTAGAAGAGGTGAATGTACCTGACGGATACACATCGGTAACGAATGTAGACGGATCCATAGCTACGATCATCAATACCGGATATACTTCGGTAGCCGGATTCAAGACATGGGATGACGGAAGTAATGTAGTTGGTTACAGACCCGGTTCTGCAGAATTTGCTTCAATGATCGTACTGTATCAGGATGGCAAGCAGTATCTGACAGGTTCCGATTCCGCACACTTCAGATGGCTTGACACGGCCGGTGATTCATGGAGCTTCGAGTTCTATGATCTGCCTTCAGGTCATACTTACACGATAGGAGAACTTGCACGCGTACTCGGATACGGAGAACCTACCATCGACGGCTACACCATCAAGAACCCTCTTGAGTTCACTCAGATAGGTGTAACGAAGATCTGGGATGATGAAAACAATGCATATGCGACCAGACCTGCGAGCATAGCATTCAGACTCCTTGTAAACGGCGCTCCTGCCAACATCGCAGGTGTAACACCTATAGTTACACTTGATAATACGAACGGCGCATCCTATGTATGGAGAAACCTGCCTGTCAACGACAGAAACGGCAACAAGATCGCATACAATGTTGAAGAAGTTGCAGTACCCGCAGGTTATTCCGAATCCGTGAGCAGAAACGGCGACATGTTCGTGATCACCAATACATTCAGACCTGTAGATACTCAGATAACCGTACACAAGGTTTGGGATGATCAGGATGACGCAGCCGGTATCAGACCTGCTTCGATTGAGGTGGCACTTACCAGAAACGGAGCGGATATCGAGACTGTTACTCTGAACGCATCCAACGGCTGGAGCCACACCTGGAGCGGACTTCCTACGATCCTTGCAGACGGAACGGGTACCAGAGCTGAATACGGCGTACGCGAGGTAAGTCAGATTCTCGGTTATTCGGTATCGATAACCGGAGAAGGAGAAGTATATACGATAACGAACTACTATCGTGAGCCTTCAACACCGCCTACACCTCCGAATACACCTCCGGAGACTCCTGAAACCCCTAACGGATCCAGGTCTACTCAGCCTCCGTACACGATACCTGATGAGCCGACTCCTCTTGCCGGATTGTCACAGGTACTCGGTGCAAGACGTTCGCCTCATAATTCCGTACTCGGAGCAAGACGTTCACCTGCTACCGGAGACGCATCCAACGCAGCAGCATTCGCGGCAGCCATGGCATCTGCCGGAGCGATGATGGGAGCATGGTTTGCGATGCGCAAAAAGAACAGGAAAGGCTGATGAATAAACCGCGCTCCGGATCATGAAAAACGGATTATGAAAATTCGATGAACACTCACACCGGTCAATTGCGGCCGGTGTGATTTTGTTGTATACTGTTAGCGTTGTGATTTTTTAAGTATTTGAGGAGCATTATTATGAATGACACTGAATTAAAAGAGCTTAACGATTTCGAGGAAGAATCTGAAGAAAAGACTTCCAGCGAAACAAAGGATAACGATTCCAAGGAGAGTTCCTCCAGGTCTCATTCTCAGGAGAAAAGAGAAAAACGCCGTAAGGAAGTTGAACAGGCCCGTCGGCGTGCTAAGAGCGCCCGCGCGATAGGATATATATGTCTGGCTGCAGTGGCCGCACTCGTTGTCTGGGGCATAGCCATTCTGGTCGGCAAACAGCTTGATAAGGTATCGCCCAACGAGAACTATTCGGACGGCCTTGACGCTAACGGATATATATCCGGAGTCAATGCATCAGGTAAGATAACTCTGCCGGCAGACTATAAGAACATTACTGTTCCTTACGATCAGATCAAGTTCAGTGATACGAGCATAGATGAAGAGATAGACAGTCTTCTTACTAACTACACCTCACTTAACACAGATGAGTCCGCTACCGTAAAAGACGGTGATGAAGTAGAGATCGCCTATGTCGGCAAGATAGACGGAGTTGCCTTTGACGGAGGGACTACAGACTCCCAGAAACTGACCATCGGATCGGGAGTACTTGTAGATGACTTCGAGCAGCAGCTCATCGGCGCCAATCCCGGATCCAATGTAACCGTTAACGTTACATTCCCCGAAGACTACAGAACTGCCGATCTTGCTGGCAAGGATGCCGAATTCAGCGTTGATATCAAGGGTATATACGAAGCGGCAGTATTTGATGATGATTTCGTTAAGGAGAACTTAAGCGATAAGGCATCTACCGCAGAAGAGTACAGAGAGTATGTACGTTCATATCATGAAGACGACAACCTCGAAGAGTATCTGAAGAATTACCTGGATGAGAATACCACGGTCAATTCCTATCCTTCCAAGTATGTTAAGATCCTGAAGGGGATCCAGATGTATGACGACCAGTCATCATATCAGTATATGAACGAGTTCTATACCAGCTATTACGGATCGCCCGCATATGATTCTTTTGAATCCTATGTAGGTACGACCATGGGTGAGTACTATCAGACACTTAAGGAAAAAGCACAGGCTACATGCAAGGACAACCTGATCTATCAGGCAATCGTGGAGCAGGACGGTGCAGTAGCGGATGCCGCTTATTACAGAGCAAAACTTGTAGAAGACGGCAACGAAGAAAACTATTATGATACGATGGTAACTACTTCGGGAGAACCCTTCGTACTTCAGCAGGCCATTCACGCCAAGGGACTTGAGATCGTGAAAGCCGGCGCCACCATACAGAAATAATACCTAAGAAAAAGCGTAAAAAAAGCACCGTGGTCTCACGGTGCTTTTTTGAGTTTCAGGTATTTTTGTCGAGCGACAAAAATGCCTGAACACTCAGTTGTATCGTTCGTCGCCCCAGAAGAAGAGTGCTACGGTACCGGGACCGGTATGTGATCCGATCGTTGTTCCGATAGAGAAGATGTGTACCGGCTCGGCAAGCTTGGGGAATCTTGCTTCTATCATATCGGCCAGGGTTCTTGCATCATCATAACAGTATGCATTGGAGATGAATACCTTGCCCGAATAGTCGAGTCTGTTCTCGGCAAGTTCTTCCATTTTCTTTTCTGTTACTTCGATAACTTTTTTCTTGGTGCGGATCTTCTCGCGTGCGATCAGTTTGCCTTCATAGTCTACATTGAGGAGAGGGCAGATGCTTAAAGCCGTTCCGAAGAAACCGGCTGCTTTGGATACGCGGCCGCCTCTTACGAGATACTGAAGATCTGTGGTGAAGAACCAGTGATTGACTTTCTTTTTATTGTCTTCAGCGTATCTTCTTACTTCATCGATATCCTTGCCCTCGTCGCGAAGGTCGGCGAGTTTGTCCATCAGAAGCGCGAAGCCTGCTGAAGCGGCAAGTGAGTCTACTATATAGATTTTGCGGTCGGGATATTTCTCCGAGAGATCTTCCGCTGCGATGCGGGCAGCATTTACAACGCCGGAGATTCCTGAACTTAATGACAGGTGAAGGATATCCTTGCCGTCCTCCAGGAAAGGGGTGAAGTATTCGGTAAACTCCTCGACATTCAGCTGAGAAGTCTTGGTCATCGCACCGTTCTCCATGGCCTGATAGAACTTGTCGAACGACATGGACTTGCCGAGATCGTCGGGATATTCTACTCCGTCCAGGAAAAAGTGGAAGCAAGCATAATGGATGTCCCTGCTATCAAAGAATTCCTGATCACCATCTGCTGTAGAACAGCAGGACAGAATGTATTTGCTCATAATGTCCTCCTCATTGATAATAATTATATTTCAAACACAATATACAGTATACCTTGAATATCAAAATATTTCCACTATATATTTGATTTTTTGATATACTGTTAGTAGTGATTTCTTTAGAAAGGAGTTCGGCTGCATGAGTGACCCCAAAGAAAGCAAAACGCCTAAGACAGATCCTAAATATGTATGCGCCGGTGCATCTGCGTGCCTGGCACTGATCGGGATCATCATATATAAGATATGTCAGTCCAAGATGAATATAGCCATCGACAATCTCAGGTCATATTACGGGAGTGTTGATAACGGACTTTTTCTGACGCAGCAGGAATACCTGCTCAGACAGGCGCTGCTCATCAGCATCCTGATACCTGTCATAGCAGGCGTGCTTCTTTTGATCGCGCTTTTCATTTTTCTGGACCGGATGATTCCCGCTTCATATAAAAAGAGAGCAGCGAACGGATCCGATGAAAAAACCGGATCCCAAAAGGATAAGCGGGCAAAACTCAATGAGAAGAAGACAGATCTAATCCAGCTGATCGGCAAAGTTGTGGATTCTTATGCTCCCAGGATGGAAGAGAAGAAGATCACCTTTACGGTTGAAGACGATGATGTGGAAGAGCCGGTCGTAATGTGTGATGCGGATGCCGTAGAGAGTATCGTGAAGAAACTGATCAATAATGCATACCGTTCCGCTCCCGAGGGCGGGCGTGTGTATATGGCGCTCAAGCAGTTCTATGTATCTGATGAAGGATACGGAATATACGAACTGACGGTGGAAGACGACGGCACGGAGAAGTCCGAAGATCCTGCGTTGTCCGGAGCAGATATCGATGATGCAAAAGAAATCGCCGAGTCGATGGATGGTGAACTTGAGACCGAGACCGTGAAGGGTGTCGGCAACGGAGTGACCGTAAGACTTGATCTGAAAGTAGTACGTGAAGAAACAAAACACACGGAGAATGCTCCGGACGAAAACGCAGATTGACGGCTTGACAACGAAAGAAGAATATATGATGAGAGAAAATCCGAAACCTCAGCAGATATATAAGCATTTTAAGGGAAATATATATCAGATAAACTGCATCGCGTATGATTCGGAAACAGGCGAGAAAGTAGTTGTATATCAGGCTCTATACGGAGATTACAGATACTATGTCAGACCGCTTGAGATGTTCATGAGCGAGGTCGACAGGGCCAAGTATCCGGATGCGCCGCAGCAGTACAGATTCGAACTGATAAATCCCGCCGCAACTAAACCGACGCCGGCACCGGCCGCCCAGCCGGCAGCCGCTGAATCCGAAGAAGCAGTAGTGCTGGATCCCGACGTTGAAGCATTCCTGGATGCTGATACATACGAGAAGCGCCTCGAGATCCTCGACAAGATGCACTATAAAGTTACGGATGACATGATCGACATCATGTCGACGGTACTCGATATAGAGATCCCGGAGGGAAGAGTATCTGACCGTTATGCGAAGTTCAAGGATGCGCTGATGATGCGCAGAAACTATGAGACAGGACGTCTTCGATAAGAAATCCGCTGGCTTATGCCAGCGGATATTTTGCAGTAAGTTCTTCGATGATAGCGCGTGCCTTGGGGATGCCTGCATCGCCTTCTTTTACTACGAAGCTGATAGCCTCGGCTACGCGATCGAAATCATCTGTCTTTAAGCCTCTGGAAGTAGCGGCGGGAGTACCGAGTCTGATACCGCTGGTCACGAAAGGCTTCTGAGGATCATTGGGGATTGTATTCTTGTTGGCAGTTATATGAGCTTCATCAAGCTGCTTTTCAACAACTTTTCCGGTAAGTTCATAAGGAGTCAGATCCATGAGCATCAGGTGGTTATCTGTACCGCCCGATACGATCTTGATGTCTCTGCTCATGAGACCGTTACACAGTGCCTGTGCGTTATCCACGATGTTCTGAGCATATACCTTGAAGGAAGGATCAAGAGCTTCCTTGAAACATACGGCCTTGGCTGCGATCACATGCATGAGAGGTCCGCCCTGGATGCCGGGGAAGATAGCTTTGTTGAAGTTGTATTTTGCGTTCACTTCTTCGCTGCAGAGGATGAGTCCTCCTCTGGGTCCGCGAAGTGTCTTGTGAGTGGTAGTGGTAGTCACATGTGCATAGGGGATGGGTGAAGGATGAAGTCCTGTAGCCACCAGACCTGCTATGTGAGCGATATCTACCATGAGAACTGCACCGACTTCATCAGCGATCTCTCTGAAACGCTTGAAATCGATAGTGCGGCAGTAAGCGGAAGCGCCTGCTACGATGAGCTTGGGCTTGCACTCGAGTGCGATGCGTCTTACTTCATCATAATCGATGAAACCGTCATTATTTACACCGTAAGGTACACAGTTAAAGTATTTTCCGGAGAAGTTGACCGGTGAGCCGTGGGAGAGGTGTCCGCCGTGATCCAAGTTCATGCCCATGAATGTATCGCCGGGTTCCATGATCGCAAAGAATACGGCCATGTTAGCCTGAGCGCCGGAGTGGGGCTGAACATTCGCGTATTCTGCACCGAAGAGCTTCTTGGCTCTTTCTCTCGCGAGATCCTCAACTACATCCACGCACTCGCAGCCGCCATAGTAACGCTTTCCGGGATATCCTTCAGCGTACTTGTTGGTAAGGGGCGATCCCATTGCTGCCATGACAGCCTTACTCACCCAGTTTTCGGATGCGATCAGCTCTATATGACTGTTCTGCCTGCTTACTTCGGCGACTATCGCTTCGGCTATCTCGGGATCAACATTTTTTACTTCATCCAAAGAATACATATCTTTTCCTCCAAATAGATTAACCTTGAGCGCACAACGCGCGTATATAAATATAGCATAGACACATGTGCAGTGGCAATCGGACTTGCTTTTATTTCCATAAAAAAGTACAATTAATTAGATGTTTGCAAACTATAGGCAAACTCGGATCAATCATAGATAAGAAGGAGGATTTATCATGATCACTTGTCCTAAATGCGGAACACAGTTAGAAGACGGAACTACTTTCTGCACCAACTGCGGTTCTCCCATTCCTGCAGCAGCACCTGCTCCTGCACCGGCACCCGCACCTCAGGGTTCATACCAGCAGGCGCCTTACGGCCAGCCCGCTCCCCAGTACCAGCAGCCTTACGGTCAGCAGTATTCTTATGCAGATCCTGCAGATCATACAGCTGAGTTCGATGCAGCAGATGTAGCAGATAACAAGATCCTGGCTGTCAGCTGCTATCTCTTCGGATTCATCGGAATCATCGTTGCTGCTTTATTTGCCAAGGATTCCGGTTACATCAAGGTCCATGTAAAGCAGTCTTTAAGACTCAGCGTTGCAGAGGTTCTTGCTTGTATAGTAATGATCATCCCTATACTTGGATGGATCGTAGGCGGTATCTTCCTCTTCATCCTTTTCATAGTAGAGATCATCGCTATCGTATGGG
>JAFZQY010000117.1 GCA_017620155.1 Lachnospiraceae bacterium
ATGCTGGGCAACCTCCACGACCAGTTCTGCATCATCCTTGAGAGGGATCCTGATAGCATCGTTGATATCAGGCAACTCTCCTTCGGGGAACTTGATGTCCAGGACAGCACTGATTATCTGTGTGATCCTGCCCCGGCTTTCCTTCTTAGTAGTCTCTGCCATTTTCTTTCCCTTTCATTAAGATATAGCGTTGGCACCTGCTATAATCTCTGTTAACTCTTGTGTTATTGCACCCTGTCTTGCACGGTTATACTGCAATGACAGCTTGGATATCATATCTTCGGCGTTGCTGGTAGCAGAATCCATAGCCTGCATTCTGGCGCCGTTCTCACTGGCAACAGCCTCGATCATCGCACCGTATATCAACAGATTGATATACTTGGGAACGATCATCTCCAGAGCCTCTTCCTCGTTCGGCTCGAAGTTCATGACCACGTCCTTGGTATGTGTGCTCTCGGCTACAGCATCGTCATCAACTTCGTACTCATCATGTACGCCTTCCACGTCAACGGGGAGAAGCTTAAGAAGAGTAGGCTGATGAACTACAGTGTTCTTGAATCTCGTATATGCCAGATATACGCTTCCGATCTTGCCTTCGACAAAATCTTTGAGTACTTCGGCTCCTATCTTCATGGCGTCGGGATAAGCGGGTGCTTCGATCGCATCGGAATAATCTCCGACGATGTTATAGCCGCCTCTCTTTAAACCGTCGCGTCCTTTTTTACCGATGTTGTAGATATCGGTCTTCTCAGGATCGAATCCCGAATCGCGGATAAGCCGTACCATGTTGGAGTTATATCCTCCTGCCAGACCTCTGTTGGAGGTGAGGACTATGATACCCACGCGGTCGGAATCGGAACCGGTCAAAAGAGGATGTGTAATACCCGAAGTTTTGGACAGGACAGACGTGATAGTCTGATATACTGCGTCGAAATAGGGCTTGGCACTCTCGGCACGGCCCTTGGCTCTCTGAAGTTTGACCGTTGATACAAGCTTCATGGCCTTGGTTATCTGCTGAGTGCTCTGTATACTGCTTCTACGCCTTTTTATGTCTCTCATTGAGGCCATAGCGTTTACCTGTTCCTTTTGTCAGATCTTACTTGAAGTTCTTCTTAAACTCTTCCACTGCCTTGCGGATCTTGGGATCGAGTTCGTCCGAGATGACCTTGGTATCTGCGATCTCCTTGGGGATCTCGGGATACTTGGTATCGATAAACTCGAAGAATTCCTTCTCGAATCTCGTAACGTCACCCGTGGGCACATCCAGAAGCATCTTGTTCGTAGCAACGAAGATGATGAGAACCTGGTACTGAACCGGCATGGGCTGATACTGAGGCTGCTTGAGGATCTCTCTGATCCTTTCGCCCTGTGCGAGCTTCTCTCTCGTATCATCGTCAAGTTCGGATCCGAACTGCGCAAATGCTGCAAGCTCTCTGTACTGTGCAAGTTCCACACGGATGGGAGCTGCGATCTTCTTCATAGCCTTGATCTGGGCAGCACCACCAACTCGGGATACCGAAAGACCGGCGTTGATAGCGGGACGGAAACCGGAGTTGAACATTTCGGTCTCAAGATAGATCTGTCCGTCTGTGATCGAGATAACGTTGGTAGGGATGTATGCGGATACGTCGCCTGCTTGGGTCTCGATGATGGGAAGCGCGGTAAGGGAACCTCCGCCGTACTCCTCGCTCATGCGGGCAGCTCTCTCGAGCAGTCTCGAGTGAAGATAGAATACATCACCGGGATAAGCCTCACGTCCGGGGGGACGTTTAAGGAGCAGTGAGAGTGTTCTGTATGCAACGGCGTGTTTACTTAAGTCATCATAGATGACCAGAACGTCCTTGCCGTTCTCCATCCACTCTTCACCGATAGCGCATCCCGAATAAGGAGCAATATACTGAAGGGGAGCCATCTCGGATGCGGTAGCTGCTACTACCGTTGTGTAATCCATGGCATTGTATTCTTCAAGTGTCTTAACTATACCCGCAACCGTCGAAGCCTTCTGGCCGATGGCTACGTAGATACAGTACACGCCCTGTCCCTTCTGATTGATGATCGTATCGATCGCAACAGCGGTCTTACCTGTCTGTCTGTCGCCGATGATCAGCTCACGCTGTCCTCTTCCGATAGGAACCATCGAGTCGATAGCCTTGATACCTGTCTGAAGGGGAGTATCAACGGACTTACGTGTGATAACGCCCGATGCAACTCGCTCGATCTTGCGGTACTTGTCTGTCTGGATCGGTCCCTTGCCGTCTATGGGCTGGCCAAGAGCGTTTACAACACGTCCCAGCATGCAGTCGCCGGCAGGTACCTCAACAACTCGTCCGGTAGTCTTGACCGTATCACCCTCGCTGATATCGCCGGAGCCGAGAAGAACCGCACCGACATTATCTTCCTCAAGGTTCATGACCATGCCGTATACTTCACCGGGGAACTCCAGAAGTTCTCCCTGCATAGCCTTGTTGAGTCCATGCACACGAGCGATACCGTCGGCCACCTGAATGACTGTACCCACTTCGGATACTTCGAGCGTAGCCGCATATCTGCTTATCTGTTCTTTGATAACAGAACTAATCTCTTCCGGTCTCAAATTCATAGATCCGTACGCACCTTTCTTTACTAATACACTCTGCTATACCTGCGCCTGGAGAAGACTTCTGGTAAGTCCTTCCAGTCTGGTACGGACTGTGGAATCCACTACGGTATCGCCTATACGGATGACCATACCTGCGATCACCTGCTCGTCAACGATGAAGTGCATCTCCATAGTCTTATAATCTGTAGTCTCCAACAGTTTCTTTTCCACAGCGGATTTCTGTGCCGCATTAAGTTCCTTTGCGGTCGTGACAAAAGCAACACCGATGCCCTCATGCTCTTTTACGAGATCGATGAATCGCTCGAATATGGAGTCGATCTCGGAGTAACGTCCTTTTTCGATGACGATACGGATGAGTCCGGTGACCTCGGGATCCGCTTTTCCCGCAAAAGCTTCCTCAGCCAGTTTGAGCTTCTCCTCTTTGAGTACACGGGGATGAAGCATCAGCTCATTGAACTGCGGATTCTCCTGCAAAATGGTCCTGATACCTTCTATCTCGTCTTTCCATTCACCGGCCTTGTTCTTTTCGATGGCGAGCTCGAACAACGCATCGGCATATGCTGAAGATATCAGTTTAGCCATGTGGATTTACCCATCTGCGCAAGGGTATCGTCGATGATCTGATCCTGAACAGTCGTGTCGATATTCTGACTTACGACCTTTCCTGCCATCATGGATGCCAGAACGACCATCTCTTTCTTGACTTCGTCGGCCGCTTTCTTCTTCTCGAGCTCGGCTTCTCCCCGTGCTCTGTCGATGATAGCTGCGGCTTCGGCGCGGGCCTCGTCGATTATGTGCTTCTCGTTATCGAGAGCTTTCTTACGGGCCTCGGCAAGTATACCCTCGGCTTCTCTGTCGACCTTACTAAGCTTCTCTTCGTATTCGGCCTTCAGCGCGCTCGCTTTCTCCATATCGGAAGCGGCTTCGTCGAGTTCACCCTGAATCTTCTCCTGACGTTTCTTTAGCATATCGCGGACAGGATTGAAGAACAGGTAGCTGGCCAGCATGAACAATACGAAGACAGCTATGATCATCAGCACTGCATCAGACAGGAGCTGAAGATCCAGATCGAATAATCTTGTCATGTGTCATTGCCTCCTTTCCAGAATAATAGAGGCTCCTTATACCAGAGGCTTAACGAACATAAGCAGCATGGCAACAAGCAGACCGTAAAGACCTGTGGTCTCGGCAACTGCCTGTCCGAGAAGCATCGTAGATGTTACATCAGACTTTGCTCCGGGGTTACGTCCAACTGCTGCTGCAGCATGACCTGCCGCAATACCCTGGCCTACACCGGGTCCTATACCGGCGATAACAGCGAGGCCGGCACCTATCGCAGAGCATCCTAAGATAAAGTTTTCGTTAAAATCCATTTTCCTTTCCTCCATTTAAGTAAATTTTGGTTTATGTGTAAAAGAACCGAAGGTTCTTCAGAGGCTTGAGCTCTGCTCAAGACTCAGTCGTACACGCGTTGGTTATGTAGGTCATCGTCAGCATACAGAATACATATGTCTGTATTGCACCCGAGAACAGATCCAGATATACATGGAGAGCTGCGGGCCAGATGACTGCGATCCTGCCGAGCAGTCCGTAGATCAGCGTCGTCATAACGAGTCCTGAAAGGACATTGGCAAAAAGACGCAAGGAGAGCGATACGGGAACAGCAAGTTCACCGATGATATTGATGGGCGCCCATATCGGCCAGGGATCGCAGAGTCCTTTGATTACTCCCTTAACCTTCTGGTGCTTGAATTCGTTATAGTGGATCAGTGTGAATGTGATAAGACCGAGTGCAAGTGTCGTACCATAGTCAGCCGTGGGCGGTCTCAAGCCGAATAAACCTGAAATGTTACTGAGTAATATGAATAAGAATATCGTTCCTATATAATTGCGGAACTTAGGCGACCACTTGCCCATTACGCCGCCGACCATGCCGTCGAGTTTCTCAACGATCAGCTCGATGATGTTCTGGAAGGTTCCGGGGACCTCAGTGGCCTTGTTCATCGTGATCCTGGCCGCGATGAAGAACCCGACCAGAACCAGGAAGACTATCAGGATACACACATGTGAAGTGGTGATCCATACCTCCTGACCGAACAGAGTGTAGGAGAACACTCCGTGGATCATAAAGTCCAGATTGTCTGCCGAGAGCAGTATGCCCTGCGCCATACTCTCACCTCCGTTGTAATAGTCTGTCTGCCATCTTGTGAACCGCAGGCTGCATATATGCCGCGGGTTTCATTCCGAGATAACCCACGAATGCCGAAAACGGGCTTCCTATCCCGGTAAAATACAATATAAGAACAAGCGCTATAAGCGCGACGTATCTGATGATATATCCGGTGCCGACGCGTCTGGCTGCCGCTTTCTCATCGGGGGAGTCGACCGACTTATCGAGCGTCGCCCATATGTGGTAGGATCCCGCGCATGCAAGTGCGGCTCCTGAGAGCAGTCCTATGAGGAACTTCGCCCGGTCAGGTACGAACCATATCCCGATCAGGATGCACAGGCAGTTAAAAAGCGCTATACCGAACCACATCTCTATGACTATCCGCGGCGGAGCCGGCCATCTATGATCACTCTTCATCTTCTTCGGCCTTGTCCTCGTCGGAAAAGTCTGCGTCCCGGTCTTCTTCCGGAAAGTCTATGTCCGGATCATCACCGGAAAAGTCTGCTTCCCGGTTTTCTCCGGAAATACCTGCTGCCAGATCCCTGTTCCTGACGGTATCGCTCTCGTTCATCAGTTTGCGTGCAAGGCGGTAAACATTGCCCGCGCCTGCCGCCGATCCCACAAAAAACATCAGGATGAAGATCCACGATGTACCGAGTTTCCCGTCGAGCCATCTGCCGGCCATCGAACACAGGAAAATGGGAACGAGCATATCTATGCCAAACTGCGTGATCGTAATAATCGCCTTCATAACATATAACTACTTAATTATACCCACTTTTTACGGCAATGTCTATGCTTGACTTAAATCATCCATGAGCGTAACTTATATAGAAACAGTCAGTCACGCTTTCCTTCCCGGAGGTTACCCGATGTCCTATCCCAAGCTCTATCGCAAGCGCCTTATCCCTGCAGAATGCATACCTCTGAAAGATGATGTCATCCTGCACATGGATGAGAATGTGATAGTGACCAGTTGGAATACGATCCGCCCCAAGAAGGAGCTTCACCACGGCTCATCCGTTTTTTATCTGAAGGAAGGCTGGAAAGTCAGCCGGTTTAGGCGCGCGGACGATTCCCTGATGTATACATATTGCGACATCGTATCTTTCAGTTTCGATGAAAAGGAAAATACCCTCCTCGTCACGGATCTCCTGGCCGATGTCATCATATATCCCGACGGTTTCGTCAAAGTCGTTGACTTAGACGAACTCGCCGAAGCGGTCCGTGAAGGCCTCATGACGGGTGAGGAATTAAACACCTGCCTCGTCAATCTCAATAAACTTCTGGAGAAAATATATAAAGGCGAGCTTGATATGCTCACCTCTCCTCTCGACGAATTCTCAAAATAATATCAATAAAAATAATGGTTCCCTATGACATACTTGGGGCTCACTTTGGATGTAGGCGTCCTGAAATACAGGCAGCTGCCTATGTTGTTTACACCGCTCATGGCTGCGTCCGCG
This sequence comes from Lachnospiraceae bacterium, assembly GCA_017620155.1. GTDB lineage: Bacteria > Bacillota > Clostridia > Lachnospirales > Lachnospiraceae > XBB2008. The sequence continues at coordinate 6,236 of JAFZQY010000117.1, forward strand.
GCTTTATAGCAGCTCTCTGTCGCGCTGTCCCTGGAAAGCGCGAGCGCCAGGCGGCCGCTTGATGCGGGTGAAAACTGCTTGCTCTGGTAGATGACGCCGACTATGGTGTTCGGAAAGACCGAACTCATGACGCGGTTCATGACCACCGCACCCACTGCGACCTGCCCGAGATATTCTTCGTTTCCGGCTTCGCACCAGATGAGGTTCGCCAAAAGTTTTCTGTCCGAAGCATCATAGGTTATGTTGTCGAGTTCACGCCACTCGGCATTAGATGCTTCCACCGTCTTCTGCAGTTCATCATCGAGCTGTGCCTCGAGATTTCCTATATTTTCTTCCTGAGCGGCAAGCTGCGACTCATATTCTGCCAGGCGGGCTTCCGCATTGCTGATACGGGCCTTGTAATCCGCGACCTTGCCGGAGGCTTCTTCAACCATCAGGCGGATCTCTTCGTACTGCTTCTGTACTGCCTGCTCGTATTCGTCGAGTTCGGCTTTTTCCTGCTCAAGCTTGATGAGTTCTTCTTCGTATTTAGCCTGGGTTTCCTTGAGAGCCTTGCCGGTCTCCTGGAGATTGTTGATGTTGGTCTGGTTGTACTCGGCGAACATCTCCAGGTAGCTGTTCCGGTTTAAGTAATCAGAGTATGTGCCGCTTCCCCGAAGCAGCGCCAGATACATCGTATCGCCGCATTCATATATGTATTTGATCTGGGCTTTTACAAGCTCGTACTGCTCATTCGCTTTTTCCTGGAGCATGTCGGCCTGGGCGGAGAGTTCCTCTATCTTGCCCCATGTCAGGTCGATCTCGGTCTTGGTCGTCTCTATCTGGGCATCCAGCCTCTCGAGGACATCGGCCGCGGCTTCAAGCTTGGTATTAAGAGCATCCAGGCTCTCCTGTAATTCCGCCTGCTCGGAAGTCAGATCATCTATCTCTCCCGAAGTCTCCTCGATCCTGTCCTTGGTATCCTCATAATCATCGCGGGCCTGATCGAGCGCTCCGGCCGTGGTGGCATACGCAACATTCACTTGGGTCATGAACGCCGGGCAAGCGATCATGACTGCGCATAATACATATGCGATTATCCCACGGAGTCTCTTCATAATTTCAGAAGCCGGAATATCAGTCTTCCTCTATCTTATTTATCCGGCGGACGTGTTTCTCCTCTCCGGAGAACTCTGTATTAAGGAAGACATCGACTATATCCATCGCAAGTCCCGCGCCTATATCCGCAGCTCCGAGCGCAAGAACATTGGCGTCGTTGTGGAGCCTCGTCATCTTGGCCAGGTATGTGTCGGTACAAAGTGCGCAGCGGATGCCTTTAACTTTATTCGCAGTGATCGATATTCCGATGCCGGTAGTGCAGATCACGATACCGCGGTCGCACTCACCGCTCGCAACTGCTTTTGCAGCCGCCCTGCCGAATTCGGGGTAGTCGCATGAGGACTTGTCGTAGCATCCGAAATCCTTTACTTCGTATCCTGCTTCCTTTAAGTGTTCAATGACCTTTTCCTTAAGGTCGAATCCGCCGTGATCGCTTCCTATTGCTATCATATTTTTTTCCTTTCTCAGTATCCTGATGTGCCTTCGCGTATCCTGCTATGGCTGTCACTTATCATCTATTCCAAGCACGATTCTGTTGTGTCCGGCCGCCTTGAGCAGTCTGTTCATTATCGCCGCCGCCACGCCTTCTCCCGATACGGCCTCCGAATAGATAGAATCGACGTTGTTCTCATCCATCTGTCTTAAGAGTCCGAAAAGCCTTCTGGCTATCTCATCGTGGTCCGACGCATCACCCATATCGAGAACGACATCTGCATGATATGATGGGGCTGTCTGGGTCGATGCTATAACTCCGCACCTTTTGCCGGCGGATCTGTCGGCAGATAACTTTTCCGATATATAAGAGATGACCGCATCGCGTCCGCCTTCGACTATGACCAGATCGCCCTTCGGCGCATAATGTCTGTACTTCATGCCCGGAGCCTTCGGAGGGGTCCTGTCATCATCCGCAAGGAGAGCCGTATCGACCGATACATCAGGAAGCACGGTTTTAAGCATCTCGAGGGTTATATATCCGGGCCTGAGTATCACGGGGCTATCGCCGGTAAGATCCACTATCGTGGACTCCAGGCCTATCACGGAATCGTCTCCGTAGAGGATCATGTCTATGCGGCCGTCCATGTCTTCGACGACATATTTGCCCGATGTGGGCGAGGGTTTGCCGGATAAGTTCGCACTGGGTGCCGCCACGTATCCGCCTGCTGCCCTGATGAATGCCTGTGCAACCGGATCAGACGGGAACCTCACCGCCACGGTATCAAGGCCACCCGTAGTCGCATAAGGCACTTCATCCGATTTGTTCATTATCATGGTAAGCGGTCCCGGCCAGAACTTCTCTGCCAGTGCATAAGCCGCATCCGGAACGCTTACTACGATCCGTCCCAAGGACTCCAAGTCGGCTATATGAACTATTAAGGGGTTGTCGGACGGTCTGCCCTTGGCTGCATATATCGCCCTGGAAGAGTTCTCCGAGAGCGCATCTCCTCCAAGACCGTATACGGTCTCCGTGGGAAAAGCGACCAGGCCGCCGGATCTGATGATCTCACCTGCCCGGCCGATCATCTCCGGATCGGGTTTTGAGGGATCTATCTTCGCAATAACGGTATCCATAGCTTAACTTAATTCCCGTGCAGATAATCGGCGATGACATCCCAGATATCGGGAGTCTCCATGCCGAGCCGCCACGAAGCCACGCCTGCCACGCCAAAGGAATCCATGACGCTTAACTTGACCTTGATAGACTCAGCATCCTCGAGCCATACCTGATGTATGGTCCCGCCGGATGTATATTCACCATAGTTCTGACAGGTGGTCTCATCCCACTTCACATCTATGTTGTGATCCTTGACGTAATTGGCGGCTGTAGCCATGTCAACAGCCTGCGATGATACATCGGTTCCGCTGGTCTCCCATATCCTTACATAGAAAGGAACGGCGTTGATGACCTTGGAGGGATCGACCTCACTGATCGTGTTCTCAAGACCCTGAGTCACATATCCGATGCTTGCAACGGATCCCGCTTCATCAGATCCGGCGTAGTGCTCGTCATAACCCATGATGATCACATAATCGGCATATACACCCTGCTCGGCGCGGTTGTAGAAGTCCGTGTTTCCGATCGGTACATAGTTGTCTACCGAAAGGACAATGCCCGCTTTACGGCACTCCACGGAAAGTTCCCTGATGAACTGAATGAAGTGCACTCCGCATTCGGGAGAAAGAGTCTCGAAGTCGATGTTGATGCCGTCCAGGCCGTAAGCGGCAGTGACAGACATCAGGTTGTTTATGAGATTACGCCTGTTCGTCGTGGAACTTAATACGGCGTATGTATCGATGTCCAGATCGGGATTGGCGAAGTTGCTCACAAGGCCCCAGACCTGTATTCCTTTTTCATGAAGGGACTGCACATAGGATGCGGAGCCGAAATCGGAGATCGAACCTGAGTTGTCCGAAAGACCGAACCATGTGGGGGATACGACATTCACATCGTGCGTATTGGCGAGCATCTCCCAGAGCGTGTCATTTCCGGTCGGGCCGGCCACATTGTGCCAGGTGAGGTTCACTTTTCCATCCATGGAAATGGAGGTGAACTCGGGTTCTTCGTAAGCGGTCACGGGAATCCCGGTCTCGTTCTCGTAATTCTCGAGACGCTTATTCTCCACATATCCGATGAAGCCGTCCGCGGTGCGTACTCCCGACCACTCTTCCATCGTATCGAGGATGTACACCTTGTCGCCTGCCGCAACATCCGTGAGGATCGGGCTCTTATTGCCGCCGCGGTATCTGACCTGGGTGTCCTTCTTGATGGTTGCGGTCTCGCGCGAAGGCCAGTCTTTATATACCTGCATGCGCTTCGGATCATCGTAGAATGTATACTCATAATTCGTATACAGCTGAACGAAATCGCAGGCAAGATACAGCGTGTCGCCAACGAATCTGGCGGGAACATAATCGGTCGGAACCTGCGTACCGCCCTTATCATAGCCTGTCTCCGAAATGCGCGCCGTAGTGATGGTCAGGGGCTCTACATAGATCACGAGGCCTTCGCCTTCGTCCACATAGAATCTCTGGTTGTATTCCTTTCTGATGGTCTCGCTGTCGAAATAGCAGTATCCGTCGATGTAGCGTGCCTTGTATTCCTGCACCTCATCGCCCACGATCACGGCCACTTCGTCATCAGCGGTCAGTCCGTAATACTCCATCAGATCCATGCGCTCATGCGAATAGGAGAAATGCTCCTTGAGTATCTGATAGCCGTATACGCCGCCTATGATCAGGATCAGCAGAATGGCTACAAGCGCAGGGATCGCTTTTACAAATGCACCTGTTTTTTTCTTTTTCTTATTTTCATTTTTCATAATAATTCATTTTAGCAGACATTCCCTCTATCGTCACGGGTAAGATGTAAACCTCGGGGGCTTCCCTTTCAGAATTCAATCATCCCGGATAAAAGCCGTGATTCAGATAGGGTGGGCAGAGGAAGATGTCATGGTATAAACTCTCCTTATGCCGAGGGAATGCCTGCATGCGTCAGATGTACCGGCCGGTATCTTGCGGAAGCGTCTACAGCTGCAAATCTATAGCGCTCCCAAAAATCGAAAAGAAAAATAAACCTGTCGATCTTAGTACTTTTATGAATGTTACATATAATTGGCGTTTGGATTGATTCAGGCAGACTTTTAATGAGCCTGAATGACTCCTGCTTTCGCAGGATACGGGAGAAGAATTCTCCCAAAATGCTAAACTAATTAAAAAGTTCGGTAAAACGTCTTCTACCTTACTTATGGGGTTGTTATCCTGCCTCCTTTCCGATACGGAAGTGGCCGGATACATCTGTGACGCTTATGATATATGCCAAAAAAGCCTGCGTCAATAAGCTTTTTCCAAAAAAACGCCGAAAATTCGGCGAAAAAAAAGAACCGGCCACATATGTGACCGGCTCCTAAGTACCATTAATCCTGGATGTAAGGCATCAGTGCAATATGACGAGCTCTCTTAATTGCTGTTGTGAGCGCTCTCTGATGTCTTGCGCAGTTACCTGTAATTCTGCGGGGAAGGATCTTGCCTCTCTCGGATACGTATCTCTTAAGCTTAGCTACGTCCTTGTAATCGATATCGCCTTCTTTACCACAGAATACACATACCTTTTTTCTGCGACGGATGCCGCCCTTACGTCTCATGGGAGCATCTGCCTTATCGGTCTTATTGTAAGCCATAATAGCCTCCTATCTGAATCACAAAACTAATTACTTAAATGGTAAGGACTCATCGATGCCGTCCGGAACATTCATGAAATCTGCTCCCGGATCGGAACCTGCTGCGGGTGCCTCATAGGTATTGCCTGCTCCGCCTGCATTCTCGCCGGAGTTTCTGCTCTCGCAGAACTCATGACGGTCAACTACGACATCTGTCGTGTAGATCGTCTGGCCATCCTTCTGGTAAGAACCGGTCTGGATACGGCCTTCGACAGCGATCTTGGTTCCCTTCTTTAAGTATTTCTCAACAAACTCTGCAGACCGGCCGAATGCCACACATGAGATAAAATCTGCCGTGGGCTGGTCACTTGCTGCGTTACGTGATACGTTTCTGTCTACTGCGATAGTGTATCTGGCGTTTGAGATGCCGCCTTCAAGCTGCTGTGAGTAACGTACCACGGGGTCTCTTGTAAGACGTCCCATCAAAATAACTCTGTTCATCAATATACCTCTCTAATCATTCTTCCTCGTCTGCTCGAACGATCAAGTATCTGATGACATTATCCATGATGCGGATACGACTCTCGATCTCAGCCGGAGCAGTTGCTTCTGCGTCGAACTGAATGAAATAGTAGAAACCTTCATTCATCTTCTGGATCTCGTAGGCAAGTCTCTTCTTACCCCAATCGTCCACATTCGTGATCTGGCCGCCGAATCTCTCGATCAATGCTTTAACTTTGTCCAGAGAAGCGGTCTTGTCATCTTCTTCAAGTTTCGCATTGAGCACAACGGCTAATTCATACTTGTGCATTTTTCTTCCTCCTTTTGGTCTCTGGCCCCCTCGCGGGAGCAAGGATAGTTTATACCACGAGCAATTATGATACCACGCATCCGCGGGCAAATCAAGCGGATATTTACAAAAAAAGATGATATAATGTGTTTATGTCCAAAATAAGAACACTAAAACTAAAGGGCGGGATACGCAAGTTTTTCCTGCTGCTCAATATTCTGGCCGTAGTGCTGATCGGGATCAACATCGGGGTTATCTTCCTTAATAAACCGGCCGCACTGCTGATGCTGCTGTTCACGATCCCCTATCTGGCTACTCTCACTTATGCGGCGCTCAAGAACAGGACCATCATATTAAACGAGATGGTCAGCTTCGCCACACAGTACGGTCAGGTCCAGAGAAGACTCCTTAGAGACTTAAACCTTCCTTATGCGCTTTTGGACGAGACCGGCAAGGTTGTCTGGACCAACACCGCTTTTAAGGAAGCATTCGGAGTAGGCCGCGATTTCAAGAAGTCGCTGACATCACTTTTCCCTACGGTTCATCCCGAAGACCTGCCGACGGAAGACGGCGAAGATGCAGACAACAACGTTAATGTCGAGTATGAGAGCCGTACCTACCGCATAAGCATGCGCCGCATATCCATGTCGGACATGATCTCGGACAGCGACATCGTCGATGCTTCGGATGCGTATTCCGGATATCTGACAGCATGTTTCTTCTATGATAATACAGCCCTGAAGATCGCGTTAAAAGAGATTGACGACCAGAGCCTCGCAGTCGGACTCATCTATCTGGACAACTACGAAGAAGCGCTCGAGAGCGTCGAGGAAGTCCGCAGGAGTCTCCTGATAGCGCTCATCGACCGAAAGATCAACAAGTACATCTCCGCGCTCGATGGCATATGCAAGAAGATAGAGAAAGACAAGTTCCTCGTCATCATGCGCAAGCAGTCGCTTGAAACCTTAAAAGAAAGCAAGTTCGACCTGCTGCAGGATGTCAAGACGGTTAATATAGGAAACGAAATGGCTGTTACGCTGTCCATGGGTATCGGTCTTGACGGTTTAAGTTACGCTCAGAACTACGAGTTCGCAAGGAACGCTATCGACATGGCTTTAGGCCGCGGCGGAGACCAGGCTGTAGTCAAGACCCTGACCGACTTAAACTACTACGGCGGCAAGTCACAGCAGGTTGAAAAATCAACCAGAGTAAAAGCCCGCGTAAAGGCTCAGGCTCTGATGGAGATCATCTCGGGACGCGACGAAGTCTATATCATGGGACACCGCAATTCCGATGAAGACTCCTTCGGCGCAGCAGTCGGCATGTACCGCATCGTCAAGAACATGGACAAGCCGGTGCACATCGTATTAAATGACATATCGCCGTCACTCCAGCCGCTCGTGGATCTTTTCATGCAGAATCCCGAGTATGAAGACGGAACCATAGTATCCGGTTCGCATGCACTCGAGAGAATAGGCTCCAACGCCGCTCTGATCGTCGTGGACGTCAACAAGCCTTCCATTACAGAGTGTCCGGATCTGATCAAATACAGCAAGTCCATCGTAGTCCTCGATCACCACAGACAGGGACAGGAAACCATCGAAAACGCAACGCTCTCCTATGTTGAGGCATATGCATCCAGTGCCTGCGAGTTAGTAAGCGAGATCCTTCAGTACACCGGAACCAATACGCGCATGCGTCCCGAGGAGGCCGACTGCATGTATGCCGGCATGGTTATCGATACCAATAACTTCACCTCCAAGACGGGCGTGAGGACCTTCGAAGCGGCCGCATACTTAAGAAGGAACGGTGCCGATGTCGTCAAGGTCCGCAAGCTGTTCAGAGATGATGCAAACGTATACAAAGCCAGAGCGGACATCGTCAGCCAGGCAGAGATATATCATGACTTCTATGCGATCTCAACCTATAGCGACGAGGATGCCGAGAATCCCATCGTCATAGGCGCACAGGCCGCCAACGAGCTCCTTAACATCAAGGGAATCAAGGCCAGTTTCGTTCTTACGGAAGCCAATAACATGATCAATATCTCGGCGCGTAGCATAGACGAAGTCAACGTTCAGGTCATCATGGAAAAGCTCGGCGGAGGCGGACACATGAACATGGCGGCATGCCAGCTCACAATGTCGCTTGAGGAAGCCATCGGAGCGCTCAAATCCACACTTGAAGAAATGATAGCAAACGAGGAGATAGTCGGATGAAGATAATACTTACACAGGACGTAAAGAGTCTGGGAAAAAAGGGTGAGATCGTAACAGTAAGCGACGGATACGCCCGCAACAAGATAATCCCCGGCGGACTCGGTGTCGAAGCCACCCCCGCCAACTTAAACAATTTAAAACTCCAGAAGGCCAATCAGGAAAAAGTGGCCGCCGAGAATCTTTCAGAAGCTCAGGCCCTCGCCGAAAAAATAGCAGGCCTCGAGGTAGTAACCTCGATAAAGACCGGTGAAGGCGGAAGAAGTTTCGGATCGGTATCTTCGAAAGAAATCGCAGACGGACTGAAGAAACAGCACGGGCTTGAGATCGATAAGAAAAAGATAGTTCTTCCCGAACCGCTCAAAACTCCGGGATACGCCGAAGTGGCCATAAAGCTCCATCCCGAAGTACAGGCCAAATTAAGGGTTAAGATAGACGAGGTAAAGTAACATATGCCTGAACAGGACGAGAACCTGATCAAACGAATAATGCCGCATGATGAAGAGACCGAGAGGTCTCTTCTCGGTGCTTTACTGCTCGATCAGGAAGAGATACCCGTAGCATGCGAATATGTGACCGGGGCAGATTTTTATAATAAACAATACGGAGCCGCTTTTACCGCCATGGAAGAACTGTATAACAGCGGCAAGGCGGTTGATCCCGTGATACTCCACGAACGCCTGTGCGGCATGGATGTGCCGCCGGAAGCAACGACCATGGAGTTCATATCCCTGCTCGTAAATTCCGTGTCCATATCAGGGCACGCCGCAGATTACGCGCGTGCGATAGCCGACAGATCTACGATGCGAAAGCTCATCCGTATAAACGAGGACATCGCATCTACCTGCTATACGGCCAAGACGCCCCTGCAGGATATACTTGATGATACCGAGAAAAGGATATTCAACCTGATCCAGTCCCGTTCGACTTCGGAGTTCGTTCCGATAGCCGAGGTCGTATCATCTGCGATGGGAGAGATCGAGGCCGCATCAAGAACCAAGGGCGGCATCACCGGCATTCCTACCGGCTTCGTCGATCTGGATTCGAAGCTTGCCGGACTCCAAAACTCCGATCTGATACTCGTTGCCGCAAGACCCGCGATGGGCAAGACGGCGTTCGTCTTAAACATCGCCTCGAACATAATCTTAAACTCGCAAAAATCAGTTGCTATCTTCAGTCTGGAGATGCCTAAGCAGCAGCTCATCAAGCGTATGATGTCCATGGATTCCCAGGTCGACTCGCAGAAGATCAGGACCGGCGATCTGACTCCGGGCGAATGGCATGATCTGATAAGGTCAGGCGGACGTCTCTCGGCTTCCAAGCTGATTATAGACGACACATCAGGCATCAGCGTATCGGAGCTTCGAAGCAAAGCCCGCAAGTACAAACTCGAGCATGACATCGATGTGATCATGATCGACTACCTGCAGCTGATGAGCGGTTCCGCAGGCGGAAGAAACGAATCCAGACAGCAGGAGATCTCAGAGATCTCTCGTGCCTTAAAAGGACTCGCCAGAGAGTTGAACGTCCCCGTTATCGCGCTTTCACAGCTCAACCGCTCGGTGGAGAGCAGGACTGACCACAGACCCATGCTCTCGGACCTGCGTGAGTCGGGAGCCATAGAGCAGGATGCCGACGTGATCATGTTCATATACAGAGACGACTACTATCACGAGGATTCCGAGAAGAAGGGAATATCTGAGATAATCATAGCCAAGCAGAGAAACGGCCCGACCGGTACCGTAGAACTCGCATGGCTCGATAAACTCACCAAGTTCGGTAACCTGGATCACGCACCCAGACATGACCGCGATGAGTGATCTAAATCATAAAGACAAACAAAAAAGACGAGGCAGATCGCCTCGTCTTTTTATTGGTTTGTATCTTATTCCTCTGCAATAGCACCTACAGGGCACTGGCCTGCGCAAGCACCACATGAAATGCACTTCTCGGGATCGATCTCAAACTTGCCGTCGCCCATGCTGATAGCGCCTACAGGACACTGAGCCTCACAAGCACCACAAGCAACACAGGAATCGCCTATAACAAATGCCATGATA
>JAFZQY010000118.1 GCA_017620155.1 Lachnospiraceae bacterium
ATTCGGATTATCTTCGGACGAGCGTATCTCCTGAAGCGTCTCGATACCGTCCTTGTTCGGCATCATATGATCGAGGAAGACTATGTCGTACTTATTCTTCAGAGCAAGGACTATGCCCTCATCTCCGCTCTCCGCCGTATCGATCTTAAGCTCCATCGGTTCAAGCAGCGATGTGAATACCAGCAGGTTCATCGGTGTATCGTCGACTACGAGGATATGTGCATCGGGCGCGGTAAACTGTCTGTGATACTCTTCCTTCTGGGTGAGCGTCTTCTTATAAGCGGTCTCGTAATCGCCGATGGGTTCTTTATCTCTGACGCGCTGCGTCAGATCAAATGAGAATTCGGAGCCTTCGCCGTACACGCTTTCAACCTTCAGACGGCTGTTCATAAGCTCGAGCAGGCTCTGAGTGATCGCCATGCCAAGGCCCGTTCCTTCGATGTTGCGGTTTCTCTTTTCCTCGATGCGTTCAAACTCGGAGAAGAGTTTGCTCATGTCCTCTTTCCTGATGCCGATGCCGGTATCCTTGATCTTCACATGGAGCACGATCTCTTCTTCGCTGTACTCCACGGGATCGTATGACATCGAGAAAGTCACGCTTCCTTTCTCGGTATACTTCACCGCATTGGTCAGAATGTTCGTGATGACCTGACGGATCCTGACATCATCACCGAAGAGCTTCTCGGGAATGTTCTGATCTATATCCAGGATCAGATCAAGGCCCTTCTTATCAAGCCTCGGCCTGATCATGTTGACGAGATCGTTGAGCATGGAGGCCAGCTCATAATCCGCGGGGATGATCTCCAGTTTGCCGGATTCGATCTTGGAGAAGTCGAGGATATCGTTGACGAGTCCGAGCAGGGTATGTCCGGAGGATCTGATATTCTCGGAATAGCTGATGATGTTCTCATCCCTGCATTCGCGGAGCACCACTTCGTTCATGCCCAGGATCGCATTGATGGGAGTCCTGATCTCATGCGACATATTGGAGAGGAATGCGGATTTGGCTTCGCTCGCGGCCACCGCTCTCTCGGACATGTCTATCAGGTTTTCTCGTTCTTTTTTCTCTTTATCGATGTTCTCGAGCATCCACAGGACATGGGAAACCTTGCCGTCGGGAGTACGCTCGCTGACTACCAGTCTCGCACGTACCCAGATATTGCCGTAGCTTAAGTACTCGACGGTAGCCGTATCGGTATCTTTCATGCGCTCGTCGATCGTGGACAGATCCGAGAAAGCTACCGCTGCCTGCTTGGTCGGACTGTCGGGAAGTCCCGTCATTATGCCCGCAAATATCTCCTTCATGTTGCCGTCGCAGGCTTCCACCGCTTTGGCGATTGCCGGATTCACATTTCTGATGCCGGTCACGGAATTGTTGATGACATCCAGATCGCAGAGCGACATATAGATCTCAGCAGATGAGCTTAAGATCGACTGGAGGGTATCATTCTGGGTAGCCCTCTTGCCGGACCTGATCATGATTATCGTGAATATCACAAATGTAGCCACGATTGCAAGAAGGCTGGCGAAATTAACGATCATCAGAGGCCGGTATATACCCTTGGAATCAACGACAGATATGCTGTACCAGTCCTTGCCTATCGGAACTCCGTAGACGGTATATCTGTCGCCCCGGTAATTGATCTCAACGAAATCATTCTCTGATTCCAGCACGCTAGTCAGTACCAGATTCCCGAACGTGCCCTTATCCTCAAGATAGTTCTTCGCGCGTTCTTCGATATCAGAATGCGCGACCACGAATCCGTTACCACTGATGACCATTCTCTTGGTATCGGCACCGTTTCCGATATTCTCTTCCGTTATCTCCTGGATCCTGCCCAGTGTGATATCGACCGCTACGACATTCTCCCCGTCGGGAAGGGTTTTCGCTATGGTCATGACCACATCCCCGGTATACAGGTCAAGATACGGATTGATGAGGACTATGTTGCCTTTGTCGGCGACAGCCTCTACATACCAGGGGCGCTCCTGGGGCACATAATCATCATCGGGCACCCATCCCGATCCGTCATAGAACTCGCCCCTTATGCAGCCGTAGATACCTGTCGTGGCAGGAAGGATGGAACTCTGGACGGAATCTGTCTTATCCGTCAGATAATCCATTATCTCTTCGTCCGAGGCGCCTTTTTCTATCAGGCGGCTGATACCATATTCGGTAATCTGAATCACATCCGTACCGGTGGACAGATATACCTCCACATCCTTGGCCGAATCGATCGCACTGATCTGACTTTCTGCCTGAAGGCTATGAGTGATGAAATTGGTCAGGAATATGTTATATACGATTATCAGCGCAGCGAAAAACAGCGCAAGCACCACAAATATGAGCGCCCGCCTGGGTCCGTAATGCCTGATGATCTCGGAGATCGGTATTTTGCTCTCTTTGATCGAATTCCTTTTTTCATTTTCCTTACTCATAATCCGGTCGTCTTTTCCTTCTGTCCTGATGTGTCTGATAGTATTCACGCTTATCCGCATACATGGCTTCATCGGCACGCTTGAACACTGTCGAATACTCTGTGTCGGCAGCTTTATCGAAAAAGGCATATCCCATGGAAATGGCGGTATCCTTAAGTTCCCGTCTTAACTGCTTCATCTTATCCTTGGGATCGTCGGCGTCAAGGATGGCTACAAATTCATCCCCGCCTATGCGATATACGCTTTCGCTTCCGAATATCTGCTTCAGTTTATCCGCAACTGTCATTATGACCCTGTCGCCCTCATCGTGGCCAAGTTCATCGTTAATGGTCTTCAACTGATTTATATCAAATACCGCTACTGTGAATGCGGCGTTTCTTTTTGATATCGCCTCATTCACGCGGTCGATATGATCCTCATAGGATGTACGGTTCTTAAGTCCGGTCAGTCCGTCAAAATATGCCTGCGCACGGATGACATCGATCTGCGTCTTAAGAGTTCCCTGCATGGAGCGGACCTTGTTACCGATAACGGCGATCTCATCCGCAGCCTGATCGGAACCTTCATCCGCGGATATGAGATGTTCTTCGGTTGCTTCGGCTTCAGGTGATACTTCGCGTACCAGCGTCTCGATACCTTCCGACAGTTCGTTCATCTCCTTATACAGGCGGGTAAAGCTTCTCTTGTAGCGCGCACCTACCATGTGAGCAACCATTACACTCAGGATGAACGCCACCACGATAATGATCACGGTCGTCCAGATCAGACGGGCTATCTCATGTTCGTACCATGCGGCAGAAAAATCGACCGCCACGATCCCGGCAACATTGTGATCCGAATCAAACACCGGCGAATATGCACTGTAGAATCTGCCCCATTTGTCCTCATACGGTTCATCATCAACGGCCGGAGTACCGAGGCTCGCTGCGTAAAGAGCGTCGGTATATACGATCGGATCGCCGAATTCGCCCGGATCTTCTACCGTCGGATCGATGGTAAAGGTGAATGTCTTATCGCCCATGTCCCGGATGCAGTAGATATACTCAAGCTCGATATTATCCTGAAAATATGTGAGAATTTCGAGTGCCGCCTTATACTCGGGAGTATCCTTATCATCCTTAGTAAGGCGCTCAAGCACATCGCCGTCCAGCATGGATGCCGCAGTATTGGCAATATCCAGCATCCTGCTGTTGATCAGCGTTCTCATGGCGTTTGCGGACTGCCTTGTAAGCACCGCTCCCAGGAATGTGTTGAACAGGATCAGCAAAACGCTGACAAATATGAGGTATTTTCCGGCTCTGTTTATCTTCTTCATATGGCACCCATATGCATAGTCATAGATAGTATATTATACTAAAAAAAGCGCATTTTTACAAATAAAAGGGGTGCAAAAATCATATTTACATTACCGAAAAAGTCGATGTAAAATCTTATGGTTTGAGAACAGAGGAGAATACTTATGAATAAAGACAAACTTAAACCAATGTTATTCAGCAACCTGAAGAACTACAGCCTGAAGCAATTGGGCACGGATGTGGTCTCGGGCATAATCGTCGCGATCATCGCGCTGCCTCTTTCCATCGCGCTTGCTCTTGCATCGGGCGTCGGCCCCGAAGAAGGTCTGTATACCGCGATAGTGGCCGGTTTCATCATCGCATTCTTAGGCGGAAGCCGCGTACAGATCGCAGGCCCGACAGCCGCTTTTGCGACGATCGTCGCCGGAATAATCGCCAGAAGCGGCATGGAGGGCATGATGCTCGCCACAATCATCGCAGGCGTGATCCTGGTCCTCATGGGCTTCTTACGCCTGGGCGGACTCATCAAGTTCATCCCTTATACGATCACCACGGGATTCACATCGGGAATCGCGGTCACGATCGTCATAGGCCAGATAAAAGATTTCCTCGGGCTTACTTATCCCGCCGGAACGGTCACCATCGAAACCACGGAAAAGCTTAAGGCCATCGCCGAGAACTTCGGAACCTTCAACCCTTACGCACTCCTGGTCGGAGCCATCAGCCTGGCAATCCTCATCATCATGCCAAAGATCACCGAGAAGATCCCCGGGTCTCTCATCGCAGTCATAGCCGGGATCCTGATCGTCAAACTGAGCGGGATTCCTGTCAACACGATCGGTGATCTGTATACGATAAGCAACAAGCTGCCTACGCTTCATATACCGCAGTTTTCCATCGCCGCTGTGCGTACGGCACTTCCCGACGGCTTCACCATAGCGATCTTAGCCGCGATCGAATCGCTTCTGTCCTGCGTGGTCGCAGACAGTATGATCAACTCGCATCACCGTTCGAACATGGAGCTCATCGCTCAGGGCTGCGGTAACATAGGCTCCGCACTTTTCGGCGGAATACCTGCGACCGGCGCCATCGCAAGGACTGCCGCCAACATCAAAAACGGGGGACGAACTCCCGTGGCAGGCATGGTCCATTCGGCCGTGCTCGTACTGGTCCTCGTCGTGCTCATGCCTTATGCAGCGCTGATCCCGATGCCCACCATTGCAGCCATCCTGTTCATGGTCGCTTACAACATGTGCCAATGGCGCACTTTCGTCCATCTGTGCAAGACCGCTCCGAAGAGCGATATCATCGTGCTGGTAACGACCTTCATCCTGACCGTCGTATTCGATCTGGTCATTGCGATAGAGATCGGTATGCTGTTTGCAGTGCTTCTGTTCATCAAGAGAATGAGTGAAGAATCCGCCGTAGTCGGATGGAAATATTACGATCCCGACGAAGATCCCGACGGGCCCGCACTCAAGGACATACCCGCGCAGGTGCGTGTATATGAGATATACGGTCCGATGTTCTTCGGAAGTTCGGGACAGATAGATACGATGAATTACCGGGATGAGACCCGCGTGATCATCATAAGGATGAGAGGCGTTCCGGCGCTTGACGCCACCGCTATGCATTCACTCGAGCAGTTCTTCGACCGCTGTGAAAAGCGCGGCATCACGCTCGTTTTCTCGCATGTAAACGAACAGCCCATGCAGACCATGATGAAGTGCGGTTTCGTGGAGCGTGTGGGGGAAGATAACTTCCGGCCTCATATAGATGATGCGATCAGCCACGCCAAAGCACTTGTGGAAAAAGAGGCTTGATCCGCCTTCCGGGCGAATGCTTTAGCGTCCGGCGTAGGCGCTGACGATCGAAGTAAGTACGCTCACGACCGCATCCATTCCTTCCGCGGTGATGTGTTCGAGCGGTCCGTGAAAAGCGTATCCGCCGGTTCCGAGATTGGGGCAGGGAAGACCTCGAAAAGACAGTCTTGCCCCATCCGTCCCTCCGCGCACTGGAACATCCAGAGGTTCCATACCCTGCCCTAAAATACACTCTTTGGCAGTTTCAACGATGTGCATGTGGGGGCGGATCTTTTCTATCATGTTCAGGTACTGCTCGGTTATCGTAAGAGTAACCGTGCCGGCACCGTATTTTTCATTAACAGTCTTCTCGATCCTTCTGAGAGTCTCCTGTTTTGCCTTAAACAGGTTCGCGTCATGATCCCTGACGATATATTTGATCTCCGCAGTCTCAACATCTCCCTGTATGTCGGTCAGATGATAGAAGCCTTCTCTTTCTTCCGTATGTGCGGGCGTCTCCGCGGGCGGAAGCATCGAAGCGATCTCGCATGCTACGAGCGCCGCATTCACCATGCGGTTCTTGGCATCGCCGGGATGAACGCTTATGCCTTTGATCTCGAAGACAGCGCCGGCTGCGTTGAAATTCTCGTATTCGATCTCATTTTCCGGGCCACCGTCAACGGTATAGGCAAAGTCCGCACCGAACTTCTCAAGATCCAGAAGATCCGCGCCGTGACCGATCTCCTCGTCAGGAGTGAAAGCTATACTTATCGGGCCGTGCTTGATATTCTCGTTGGTTATGGTCTCGATCATCGTCATGATCTCGGCTATGCCGGCTTTATCATCGGCTCCGAGAAGCGTGGTTCCGTCGGTCGTGATCAGGGTCCTTCCTTTAAGATTTTTCAGATGTGGGAAAAGAGCCGTTGTAAGATTCCTACCATTTCCCAGGTCGACATCTTCGCCATCATAGTTCTCATGGATCACGGGATTCACATTTTCTCCCGAGCAGTCGGGAGCGGTATCAAGATGAGCGATGAAACCGATCTTCGGTGCTTTCTCATACCCTTCGGAAGCGGGGATGTGGGCTGTCACATAGCAGTGCTCATCGACCGCAGCATCCTCTGCCCCGAGCTCCTTCAGCTCATTTACCAGAAGGTTTGCAAGGTCGAACTGACGCCCGGTGGACGGCGTGGTCTCCACATCCTCATCGCTCGTAGTGTGTATTACGACATAATTCAAAAGTCTCTCGTATGCTCTCATGTTGATAATCCTTTTATAGTTTGTACTGCATGAAGTTTCCGTTCTTAACGAATCCGAAGTCAGAGTAGAGCAGCACGCCCATATCCGAAGCCGTGATCTGAACGGTCCCGCATCCGTAGGCTCGCGCCTCTTCAACAACTCTGGATAGAAGTTCTTTCGCGATTCCCATCCGTCTGTATCCGGGATCGGTGAACATGCTCGAAAGTAAGCCCATCTTTCCCGACGGGCAGCCGAAATACGGAGGCTTTTCCACGAATGACATTCCGCTGGTTCCGACTATCCTGTCACCATCCAGGGCAAGCCATGAGACGAAAGTGCCGTCGGCCATGTGCCTGTCATAGTAGTCACGCAGGTTAGGAACCAGATCGATGTCCTCGGTGGCGCCTTCCTCCCTCAGCTGCGTGATGCGCATACTGATGAATGTGTCCAATCTTTCTTTTGTCAGTTTTTCGTAAGTGATCATATTTGTGTACCTTTATGTTTCTTTTCTCAATCTTTCCATTAACACTTCCGGCAAAGCAGTTATGCTGTGAATGATTGTCTATCTGAACATACTCCTCTAATATTGCGAGCAATGGACCACACGTTATCACCATAATTGCTGACAAACACAGTGATCATATTTTTGTTTGGATTATACTCCGAAATGAAACTTACCCCCGGATCACATCCCTGAAAATAAGGAATATCTTTCTTTTCATTTCCATCAATGATCCATACGCCGTATCCATAATAGCCTTCTTCGGGGTCACCCCCTTCACCACTATGCTTTTTAAGCATGTTGTCAACCATTTCCTTCGAAAGAAGTTTGCCGCCCAGTAAGCCTTTCCAGAAATTAGCTATATCTTTAACTGTTATATATGCCCCACCTGCTCCGGTGCCCTTGGCATCTACACAAAAGATGTTAGTTCTAAGGTCATCTTTGCCATTACACCACACATAATTAGTCGCACATTTCGCAGGTAATCTGTCCAACTCGTAATAGCCAGTTCCCGTCATATTACACTTATCAAAGATATTCTCCTTGAGATACTGATCGAAGGTCAGACCGGTTACTCTCTCAATGACCATGGCAAGCACCACGAATCCGGTGTTGTTATATTGGAACTTGCTTCCCTTTGGATACATCATCGGTTTATCAATAAAAAGCGGAAGCAAATCATCATTATGTCTGATTTTGTAATTAGGAAAGTCCGTCCAAAGTTCCTCGTACTCTTCCATTACGGTTTCATCAAAATAATCCGGAATTCCTGAAGTATGACACAAAAGCTGTTCTATAGTTATATCTCGGTCGATATTTTTCCAGTCAATCTTAATCTGCTCTCCGATTGTATCTTCAAAATGCAATTTTCCTTTTTCTATCAGCTGCAAAATACCCACTGCGACAAATACTTTTCCCGCTGATGCACTTGCAAACTTTGTATCAATAGTATTTGGCAATTCGTTGGCATAATCTCTGTAACCACTGACGCATTCTAAAACCACTTTTTCATCCTGTAGAATATATCCTACTCCCCTAAAATCAGAACCTATAAATTCTTCATACATAATGTTTCTCCTGATCACTCTTATTCAAGCAATTTCCCCAGCTCAATCATAAACAATCGGGAAACCTACGATTTACACTGTAGCACGATATTTAAAAAGTTATAAATGACTACACATCCTCAACCTTTATACATGCGACGTAGAATACAATAGCCAAAAGCTGAGCTACCATTGAAATCGCCACAAGGTATAAGGGCTTTATGTCATAGAGCGCTCCAAGCAACCAGCTTCCAAGAAACCACGCTATTCCAAATCCTGTTTCAAAGATTCCAAAGCCCGTACTGCGCATGGACCTGGGGATGATCTTGCTAACGGCAGCTTTCATAATGCTTTCCTGCGCTCCCATTCCAACGCCCCATAATAGTATTCCAACCAATATCAGAATTGGCCTTCCGGTAAGAAAGATGAAACATGAAAAGAATGCACTAAGAAGCGTCGAAAGAATAAGCGCCTTTAAGCCAACCTTGTCGAAGAGCCATCCGAAAAACAGTGCCGAAAATGCATCTACTGCCATAGCTGCAGCATATAGCAGGCTGAGAGTAGAATCAGGAAATGCATGCATCTTTGCAGCATGCAGAGTGATCAATGTAAAGTCAGCAAACCCAAAGGCAAACAGGCAGATTGCAATCATATAAAAAACGAATGATTTA
>JAFZQY010000010.1 GCA_017620155.1 Lachnospiraceae bacterium
AGGCCTATGAAGGTTCCCAGGATACCAAGTCCGGTCATGACTCCCGCAACCTGATTGAGGCGTTCCCTGTGTATCACGCTGTCCACCAGGTCCATGCCTATATAGTCTTCGATATCACACTTGTAATAGGTCTTGTCGGCATGGATTATGCGCTCTAATTCGAACCTGTAGTCCTGATACTGTCTTCTGAGGATATTCGATGTGAAGAGTTCCTCTTTCTCCTCTCTGTACTTCTCCCAGAGAAATCTGTGAGAGTTTCTCGCATCATTCTCGATCTTCATCGTGACCATGATCAGATCCGCCGTCATCCGGGATGTGGGCAGCAGGCCTCTCGCGCAGGCAGATATGAGGATCATGGCGACCAGGATGAACATCACCAGATTCACGATGATATTCGTCAGATCCCCTGCCTGAGTATCCGTAAAGAAGTTTAAGTAAACGAATACCGCAGCCATGGCGATGTATGTTATTAACAGTAAAACCTCATATCCTCTTTTTCTCATATTTAACCCTCTTCCTTTTGGCTCAGGTCATTTAGCTGTGGAAACCTGATATACCTATCATATCACACCTGTCATCTATATTGTGGTATACTGTTATGAGGTATAACTATGCCGCCAGATGGGCTCTGACGGACGGAAACGGAGAAGACATGAATAAACTTGGATTCATAGGAATGGGAAATATGGCGCAGGCCATAGCAGACGGGTTTATCTCAAGCGGCGCTGTTGCGGGCGAGAACATCTATGCCTACGCTCCGAACACGGAGAAACTTAAGGCCAACGCTGAGAGGATCGGATTTAATGCGGTCACATCCATGAAGGAACTTACCGATACCTGCGATACGCTGATCATGGCGTGCAAGCCTTACCAGATTCCCGCGATCATCAGGGATCACGGAGATTCCTTCAGCGGAAAAGCGCTCATCTCGATCGCGCTTGGCTGGGATTTCGTGACATATACCAAAGTCCTGCCGGATGATACCCGCGTACAGTTTGTAATGCCCAATACTCCGGCTAAAGTCGGTGAAGGAGTATTCCTTTTTGAGGCACTCCATTCACTCGAGGACGACGAACGAATGCAGGTGATGGATGCTTTTTCCAGGCTCGGTATGGTGACCGAACTCGCCCCCAATCTGATGGGAATAGGCGGTGCGATCACGGGCTGCGGACCGGCATTCATCGATCTCTACATAGAAGCTATGGGCGATGTGGCCGTAAAATACGGTCTGCCCAGGAAACTTGCTTATGAGCTTGTCAGCGCCACCGTAAAAGGAAGCGCCGCACTCCAGCTTGAAACGGGAACTCATCCCGGGGAGCTCAAAGATGCGGTATGCTCCCCCGGCGGATCGACCATCCGCGGCGTGAGCGCACTTGAAGCTACCGGCTTCCGCGCATCCTGCATGTCGGCGATCGACGAGATCATGAGCATGTATGAAGAATGAATTACAGAAAAGAGGACTGCATAATGAATAAAGGACCTTACTATATAACCACCGCTATCGCATATACATCGGGAAAACCGCATATCGGCAACTGTTACGAGATCATGCTCGCCGATGCGATAGCCAGATATAAAAAAGCGGACGGATATGATGTACATTTCCAGACCGGATGTGACGAGCACGGCCAGAAGATCGAGACCCGTGCGATCGAGGAAGGCATGACTCCGCGTGAATTTGTGGACAAGACCGCCGGCACGATCAAACATCTCTGGGATCTGATGGGAACTTCATATGACCGTTTCATCAGGACCACGGATGAGGATCATGAGCGTCAGATCCAGAAGATCTTTAAGAAATTCTATGATCAGGGAGATATCTATAAGGGCTCATACGAGGGACTCTACTGTACCGAGTGCGAGGCTTTCTATACCCAGGCCCAGTTAAAAGACGGAGCCTGCCCCGTATGCGGAGGCGCGATTCATCCCGAGCAGGAGGAAGCCTATTTCTTCAAGATGAGCAAATATGCTCCTAAGCTCATAGATTACATCAATTCGCATCCCGAATTCATTCAGCCCGTATCCCGCAAAAACGAGATGATGAACAATTTCCTTTTGCCGGGACTTCAGGACCTGTGCGTGTCGAGGACATCTTTTAAGTGGGGTATCCCGGTTGATTTCGACGATAAGCATGTGGTCTATGTATGGCTGGATGCACTCAGCAACTACATCACCGGTATCGGTTATGACGCTGACGGGAATTCAAGTGATCTGTACAAAAAATACTGGCCTGCTGACCTGCATCTGATCGGCAAGGACATCATCAGATTCCATACGATATACTGGCCGATCTTCCTGATGGCTCTGGGCGAGCCGCTTCCGAAGCAGATCTTCGGTCATCCCTGGCTCCTTCAGGGCGGAGAGAAGATGAGCAAGTCAAAAGGAAATGTCATCTATGTCGACGACCTGATCGATGTATTCGGACTTGATGCGGTCAGATACTTCGTCGTTCACGAGATGCCGTATGAAAATGACGGAACCATCACATGGGAGCTCATGACCGAGCGCGTTAATTCCGATCTGGCCAATACCCTCGGAAACCTCGTAAACCGTACGATAGGCATGAGTAACAAGTACTTCGGCGGCACGCTCGTTAACAAGGGCGCTGATGATCCCGCGATCGATGATGATATGAAGGCCGTAGTCACCGGCGCCTATGACAAGGTGGAAAAGTGCATGGAGACACTTCATGCCGCAGATGCACTGACGGATATCTTTGATGTGTTCAAGCGTCTGAATAAGTATATCGATGAGACAGAGCCCTGGATCCTGGCAAAAGACGATGCTAAAAAGGACAGGCTTTCCACAGTACTGTATAACCTCTGCGAAGGAATCATCACGGGGGCTTCACTCCTTGCGCCTTTCCTTCCGGACACTGCCGACAAGATAGCTTCGCAGCTTGGCATCAATTTGAAGACATTTGACGAACTCTCCGTATTCGGCAGAGAAGGTCAGGATACGATCAAGGTAACCGATGCACCCGAGATCCTCTTTGCAAGACTGGATAAGGATGAGATCCTTGCAAAAGCAAATGAGATACAGACCAGACAGCGAGAGGAGTTCGTAGCGCATCAGAAGACCGCTTTTGCCAATCTTCTGAAAGCAGGCAAAATGACCAAAGAAGAGGCTGATGCCGCACTTAAGGCCTTGGAAGGCGGAACAGGCGCGGCTGCGGGTTCGGAAGAAGTGATAGACATCGAAGCAAAGCCCGAGATCACATATGACGATTTCGACAAACTCCAGA
This sequence comes from Lachnospiraceae bacterium, assembly GCA_017620155.1. Taxonomy (GTDB): domain Bacteria; phylum Bacillota; class Clostridia; order Lachnospirales; family Lachnospiraceae; genus XBB2008. The sequence continues at coordinate 3,245 of JAFZQY010000010.1, forward strand.
TCCAGGTCGGTGAAGTCTTAGAATGCGAGGAAGTACCCAAGAGCCGTAAGCTCTTAAAGTTCAAGATCCGCATAGGTTCACAGACCAGGCAGATCCTTTCGGGCATCAAGGGCAGCTACAATGCCGCCGATCTTGTCGGAAAGAAAGTCATAGTGCTTGTTAATCTTAAGCCTCGCGAGATAGCGGGAATGATGAGCGAGGGCATGATCTTAAGCGCCGAGGGCGCCGACGGGTCACTCTCCCTGCTCGCACTGGATTGCGATATGCCGGCCGGAGCAGAAGTAGGCTAACAGTTTTCAACAAACTTAATGGAGGAGGTAAACATGCGGAAAGAAGAGATCAGTTTTGAATCCAGGGACGGAGCATCGAGCATCTACGCTGTTAAGTGGATACCGGATGAGACTCCGAAGGCCATCCTCCAGATCACTCACGGAATGGCCGAACACATCGGCAGATATGAGGATTTCGCCACATACATGTGTGAGCACGGCTTCATGGTCATAGGCGACGATCACCTCGGCCACGGCCGCACGCTTCATATCAACGAGGGCAAGCCCGGATATATATGCGCCAAGCACGGCGATACCGTCATGGTCCGTGATGAGCACAGACTTAAGAAGATAGTTCAGGGCGAGAATCCCGGAATCCCGATCTTCATACTGGGTCATTCCATGGGTTCGTTCATCCTCAGAAATTATATGTACAGATACGGCACCGGCATAAACGGAGCGATCGTGATGGGCACGGGCATGCAGCCCAGAGCGCTGCTCGCGGTATCCAGGGCGATCGCTGCGATATCCGGCTTTGTCTTAGGAGACGATCATATCCCGACGCTGTTAAACAGCATGGCGTTCGGGGCATACAACAAGCGCATTCCCGATGCGAAGAATGATTACGAATGGCTGTCCAAAGTCGATGAGGTACAGCAGAAATACATAGCCGATTCCGACTGCGGATTCACTTTTACGGTCAATGGCTTCAAGGTGCTGTTTAAGCTTATCTGGAAACTGACGGACAAAGCCAATGTGGAAAAGATGCCCAGGAATCTGCCTGTATTCATGGTATCCGGTGAGGAGGATCCCGTCGGAAACTACGGCGAGGCCGTAAAGCAGGTATATGAATCCTACAAGGCACTCGGCATGGAGGACGTCACGCTTAAGCTTTATAAGGACGACCGCCATGAGATATTAAACGAAACGGATCACGATCAGGTATACGAGGATATACTGAATTGGATCGAAGCGCATATAAGCGCCTAATGATCCGGGAGGAGAATTATTATGAAAAAACTGATGGGGCTGATCGCAGCCGTCGCGATGATCATGCTGATGCAGATGACCGCTTTTGCTGCGGATAAAGACACGGTAGTAGCTCTCGGAGCCGACCTTACCGATTCGCAGCGGGCCACGGTCCTTTCTCTTATGGGACTGACCGAGGATGATCTGAAGAACTGTACAGTCATCACGGTCACCAATGCCGAAGAGCACCAGTTCCTGGACGGATATATCGACAGCTCCGTGATAGGCACGAGGGCTCTCACGAGTGTCAAGATGACCAAAGCCGCTGCCGGCAGCGGAATCCATGTGACTACTCAGAATGTAAACTATTGCACGACAGGCATGTACCGAAACGCGCTGCTCACAGCGGGCGTGGAGGACCGCGATGTTCTGGTCGTAGCTCCCACTCCGGTATCCGGAACCGCCGGCCTGATAGGTGCGGTCCGTGCATATGAAACATCAACGGGGCAGCCGGTTAAGGACGAGGTCCTGGATGTGGCGCTTAACGAGATGATCATGACCGGTGAGCTCAACGAACAGCTCGAAGGCGTGAGCAATGAGGATGTCGAAGCTCTGATCGCATGGCTCAAGAACATGATCGCCACCGGCAAACTCGATACCTCCGATGAGAACAGCATCAGGAGCACGATCGCCGAGGGTGAGAAGCAGTTCGGCGTAACGCTTAACGATTCGGAGAAAAATCAGATAGTAGACCTGCTCAAGAAACTGGATGCCATGGGCCTTAACGGAACATATCTGATCGAACAGGCTCAGAACCTGTATAACAAATACGGAATGGAT
>JAFZQY010000119.1 GCA_017620155.1 Lachnospiraceae bacterium
CGTCATCATCATCGTCATCGTCGTCTTCATACTCATATCCGCCGGAGCCGAGCTTGACTGCCAGGATGATGATCGCGATGATAGCTACCGCAAGAAGAGCTCCGAGAACTATGCTGACGATCTTGAGCTTCTGATTTGCGGAAGTAAGGGTTGCTGTCTTGTTAGCCTGTGAATCGGCATAATCAAGGAGTTCCTGAAGTTTCTCCCTGGTGTTGTCTATATGGTTGTATAACCACCATACATTGTTGCCTGTTCCGTCATCGGTATATACGAGTTCGTAATCATTGTTGATCTCCTCTACGGGAGTTTCATCGATCACGGGCTCCACAACTTCTTCAGCAGGCTGGTCGAATGCGAGAACGATCACATCGCCCATGTCCACGAGGTCTGATCTTACATAACCGGTCTTCTGAACGCCGCTGTCAAGGAATGATACATAGTACCATGTCTTGGAATCGCTTCCGAGCTTGGAACCGGAGATGACTACGTTCGTACCCTGTGCCAGCTGGGCTACTATATCGTCATTGGTGGAAGCATTAGCTCTTACCTTGCCGATCGATACATTGATTGTTGCATTCTGCAGATCCTGAGCGGTCACATCATCGGGATTGGTTATGATCGAAACATCTATGCCGCCGGTCATGTCGGCTGCTCCGAAAGCATCCATACCGGAAGCATCGCCGTCTGCTGCGGCGTCTGCATCGGCCGTCTCGGTAACGGTGGCGGTCACCGTCATAAGATCGGATCTTACATATCCTGTGGTTCCGTCGGATAATGATACGTGATACCATACATTTCCGGCTGAATCCGATTTTTCATCGGTAACGGTCACGGTAGTGCCGTTTGCAAGTGTACTTACAGTAGATGAATCTGTGGATGCGTCGCTTCTTACCTTTGCATTATCTACGGTAACCTGACCTGTAGATTCTGCTGCGGCTTCCATCGTAAGGCCGCCGATCATCAGTGCGGATACGAGTACGCCCGTGAGCAGTTTGGCTGCGATGGCGCTTATTCGCTGATTCTTCATGTTAAATCTCCTCCGTAAAATAAAACTACTATATCAAATCTATGGCCCGGCCTATGTCCGTGCGCATATATTTGTTTTCAAAACTTACCCAGCCTGTAGCCTCGTATGCCTTGGCTCTGGCCTCCTTAAGGTCGCTTCCGATGGCGGTGATGCCGAGCACTCTTCCGCCGTTCGTGACAACCTCTCCGTCCTTAAATGCGGTTCCCGCATGGAAGCAGTAGTAATCCTGCTTGCCGTCAAAAGCCTCAAGACCCTTGATCGGGAATCCTTTTTCATAAGATATCGGATAGCCGTCCGAAGCTAAGACTACGCACACTGCGGCTTTGTCCGACTCGAACTCTAAGTCGATCTGATCGAGCCTGCCGTCTATGCATGCCTCAAATACATCGATGATATCATTTTTAAGTCTCGGAAGCACCACCTGGGCTTCGGGATCTCCGAAACGGGCATTGTACTCAAGAACGCGGGGGCCGTCTTCCGTCAGCATGAGTCCGAAGAAGATGACTCCCTTGAAAGGTCTGCCTTCGGCTGCCATGGCATCCACGGTAGCCTGATAGATATATTTCTGACAGAACTCATCAACATCTTTGGTATAGAAGGGGCTGGGCGAGAAATTGCCCATGCCGCCGGTATTGGGGCCCTCATCATTGTCATAGGCCCTCTTGTGATCCTGAGCGGAATCCATGATGCGGATCGTCTTGCCGTCAACGAATGAAAGGACGGAAACCTCACGGCCTGTAAGGAACTCCTCCACTACCATCATGTTTCCTGCGGATCCGAACTGCTTATCCTGCATGATCGACTTAACGCCCTTCATAGCTTCGCTTAAGTCATTGCAGATCAGCACGCCCTTACCGAGAGCCAGGCCGTCGGCCTTAAGCACTATGGGGAAGCGGACCGTCTTAAGATATGCGATCGCTTCACCGGGATCGGTGAAGGTCTCATAAGAAGCGGTCGGTATGTTGTATTTCTTCATCAGGTCCTTGGAGAAGGCCTTGGATCCTTCAAGGATCGCAGCCGCTCTGTTGGGGCCGAATACGCGAAGACCGGCTTCTTCGAACTTATCTACTATCCCTCCTACGAGAGGATCGTCCATTCCCACGACCGTCAGGTCTATGGAGTTTTCTTTTGCAAAAGTGACGAGCGCGTCGAAATCCATCGCCTTGATCGGCACGCACTCGGCCAGGCGGGATATTCCTGCATTGCCGGGAGCACAGTATATCTTATCAGCCTTGGGGCTCTTGGCGATCGCCGTGACTATGGCATGCTCTCTTCCGCCGCTTCCTACTACGAGTATGTTCATCTGATAACTACCTTTCCGTTCTGAATCGAAACCTTGCCCTGAGCGATGAGATCGATGGCGCGTGGCATGATCTTCCACTCTGCCTCCTCCATGACTCTTCTCTGAAGTGTCTCGGGGGTATCATCATCCCTGACTTCAACTGCCTTCTGAAGAATGATCGGACCGGTATCGGTCCCTTCGTCCACGAAATGCACGGTGGCTCCGGTCAGCTTAACGCCGCGCTCGAGCGCAGCTTCGTGAACACGGAGTCCGTAGAAGCCCTTTCCGCAAAATGACGGGATCAGGGCAGGATGAATATTGATGATCCTTCCGGAATACTTACTGATAAGCTCAGGAGGAAGGACCACCATACAGCCGGCCAGCACTATAAGGTCGGTTCCGGCTTCATCTATCGAAGCGATCAGCGCTTCGTGGAATTTCTCTCTGTCGTCAAAAGTCCTGGGAGAAATGCATACAGCTTCGATACCGGCATTCTCCGCTCTGGTAAGCGCGTATGCGTTAGGGTTGTTGCTGATCACGCGAACGATCTGAGCATCACGGATCTCGCCTGCTGCCAGAGCATCTATTATGGCCTGGAGATTGGTCCCGCCGCCTGATACGAGTACGGTAATCCTTAACATAGATCCACACCCTTATCTCCGGATACGACCTCTCCGACTTTGTATGCTTTTTCTCCTGCCTGCTCAAGGACAGCGATCATGCGGTCCGCATCTGCGGGATCTGCCGCAATGACCATTCCGAGTCCGCAGTTATATGTGTTGTACATCATCTCGTCCGCGATATTACCCTTTTTCTGTATCAGGTCGAATATCGGCAGGCGGGGGAATGTATTAAGTTCGATGCGTGCTCTGGTTCCTTCGGGAAGCATGCGGGGTACGTTCTCGTAGAAGCCGCCGCCCGTGATGTGGCTTGCGCCCTTGACCGTGATGCCGGCTTCTTTAAGTGCCTTGAATGCCTTCACATAGATGCGTGTAGGGGTAAGGAGCACATCTCCGAGCTTTCCGCCCAGTTCATCGTAATATGTATTCAGACTCTCCTCGGTCATGTCGAAGACCTTGCGGATGAGCGAGAAGCCGTTGGAATGGATCCCTGTGGAAGCGATTCCTATCAGCGTATCGCCTGGTTTAATGCTTTCACCGGTGATCATATCCTTGCGGTCTACCACGCCTACGGCAAAACCTGCAAGGTCATATTCATCTTCGGGCATGAGTCCGGGATGCTCCGCGGTCTCGCCGCCTATGAGCGCTGCTTCGGATTGCTTGCAGCCTTCTGCTACGCCCGCTACGATCGCTGCGATCTTCTCGGGGATGTTCCGTCCGCATGCGATGTAGTCTAAGAAGAATAGCGGCTCTCCGCCGGCGCATGCTATGTCGTTTACACACATGGCCACGCAGTCGATCCCGACCGTATCGTGCTTATCCATGATGAACGCTGCCTTGATCTTGGTCCCGACTCCGTCGGTTCCCGATACGAGCACGGGATCTTCCATCTGCTGAATCTTCTTCATCGAGAACGCTCCGGCGAATCCTCCGAGGCCTCCCAGGACCTCCGGTCTCATCGTCTCGGCTACGCTCTTTTTGATGAGTTCCACGCTTCTGTAACCCGCTTCGATATCAACGCCTGCGCTTTTGTAATCCATAGGGTGATCTCCTTATGTGAGTTTAATAGCCTTTATATCCTACTTCAGAGAGCCTTTCGTCCTTGGCCTGTACCGCCTTGGACATCTCCTCGGAATAAGCTTTTAATTTCTTAAGCAGTTCCGGATCCGATACGGCCAGGATCCTGGCTGCGAGCAATCCGGCATTGGCACCGCCTCCTATCGCTACGGTCGCCACGGGGATGCCGCTCGGCATCTGAACTATCGAATAAAGGGAGTCTCTTCCGCCCAGAGAAGTCGTGTGCATCGGTACCCCGATAACGGGCAACGGGAAAAGTACCGCGCACATGCCGGGCAGATGAGCCGCCATGCCGGCACCGGCTATGATGACGCGTATTCCGCGTTCCTCGGCTGAGCGTGCATACTCAAAAAATATATCCGGCTCTCTGTGAGCGGATATAATCTTCATCTCGTAGGAGATACCGAACCTGTCGAGCATCTCGGCAGCCTTGCTCATGACGCTCATATCGGAATCGGATCCCATAACTATGGATACCTGTGGCATGAATAAACTCCTCTCAAATAAACATACTATATATAGTATAGCATATTAGTTTATAACAAGCCATCGAAAGGACGATTTAATTCTTCACATCCGGGCAGCACGAAACGGCCCTCTGAAATGATGACCTTACGGCTTCCGTCGGCGCATACGGCTGCCAGTTCGCCCAGCTCATCATAGGGGATCGTGATATCCGTATGGCAGTTAAAATATGCCTTTTCGGGCTCGCTTTTTCTTAAGATCGAACACTCGTTGTCACGGGCGATTATCTCCTTGCCGTCGGGATTAAATACGGCGAGGTCTTCCGAATGGGAATAGCATGTATCGCCGAAGGCAAAATGAGGCCCGGTCTTCTCGGCGATAAGAATCGGGAATTTGGATTCGATGTCCAGCTGCCTGGCCAGAACGTAAGCAGTCGTATTGGTCCCTATCGCGCACTCTCCCATGGGCAGGGTATCATGATGGAAAAGGACGTTGTCATCGATGAGCTTTTTGCCTTCCCTGCAGGAATAATCGCTTATCATGCCGTCCTTAACCTCTATTGTGAGATCATGGTACTCAAGTCCCTCCAGGAAAACGCGGCTAACATGAAGAGTACCGTTCGTACCGGCAAGCACCGGTGAGGTGAACACTTCTCCCACGGGGATGTTCACATCGGCTACACAGTTCTCAAACTTGGTCTCATGAGCCGGATCCTTAAGATCGATCAGATGTACGGTAAGATCGGTCTTATTGCCGCCCCGCCCCAGCACATGCACATACTCTGCGGTATCCAGCACATCTATGATGCGCTGCTGCATGCCTAGGTACAGTTCGTAATCCAGATTGTTGATACGAAGTGTCGCGTCGAAAACTTCTTCAAAGTTGTCTCCGATCGAAGGCAGCGGATAGGCGATGATCGTAAAGCTTCGCTCCTCTCCGGGGATGTATTCGTTGACAGTCCGGGCCGAGTAAGACGCAAATGCGGTAACGAGTTTACGTCCCGCCTCATCGAAATCTGCTGCTTCGGGTTTGGTAAGAGGTGTAAAATCGGGCTCACCGAAACTGTCGACAACGGCCGGCCCGCCGTATACGCGTGCCTTATCTTTGATCTCCTCATAAGCCTCACGGAGCGTGCTTTTACGGACTTCATTAAGCTCCTCATCCAGGATGAGGCTTAAGTCGTTCTTATGATCCAGATCGAACTGGGGATTGGGATTGGCTCCGAAGAAGCCGTTCTTCTCAACGCTGCGCCCGGTGAAGATCGAGTATCCGCCTCGCATCATGGAGCATTTCAATCCCGAAGAAGCAAATATCCTCGAGGCGATCACCATCATCGGCAGGAATCCGATATTGAACCTCAGTTCCACTGTATCCTTGATGGATAAGTCTCTGCCGCTCACCTCGAAGCCCTTGATATATCCGCCGGTAAAGGTTTCGGCCATGGCCTTAAGTTCATCATCGCTCATCGCGCAGAGTTTCCTGACCATGCGGATCTCGTTGTCGGATACATATTCTCCGGACAGGTACATCTCACGGATGAAGTCTTCCGCCCTGTATCTCATGCTCTCCGAGGCGATCTTAAGCTTAATGTGCGCATGCTCCGGGATGATCTGAGCCTTAAGTTTCCTGCGGCTCTCGGAGAGTCTGTTATCTCGATAATAGTCATAAAGCACACTGCGTAGTTTCTGCGCGTCCGTGCCGGCTTCCTTCATGTGCTCGATCATGTCAAGTCGGGACTTAAAGCTTTCTTCATCACGCTCATATATCGCGGGGATCGCAGAACGCAGTTCGGCCGGGAAAGCACTAAACAGTCTGCCCGTATCCTCGCCGAATGCTCCCACGGCAACGGCGGGGTTTACATAACTTTCTTCATATCTGTCCGGTCTTAAATCCGCATACAGTCTTTCATTGATGCACGAAAGCTCCGCAGTATCCAGATCATCGGCATTTTCCATTATGTGCCATGTGTCACATAATAACTTGATAAGCGCCGATACTTCGCTATAG
>JAFZQY010000001.1 GCA_017620155.1 Lachnospiraceae bacterium
GGGTTATCATCGTCCGAGTAATTCATGTTGATATCCATCGGATTGATATACTGCGTCGATGTCGGGCTAATCTTGATGACCTGGCATCCGAATCTTTCAACAAGAGGCGAATACTCTGCCTCGGGATCTGAGATGATAACATCGTCGTCTGTTACAAGGAATGCGTTCGCTATTTCCCTCTTTGCAGCAAAGGATTTACCGGAACCGGGAGTACCAAGGATAAGGCCGTTCGGGTTCTTAAGCAGCTTTCTGTCCACCATGATGAGGTTATTTGAAAGTGCATTTAAACCGTAGTAAAGACTTTCCGGACCATCCTGGAATAATTCCTGTGTGGTAAACGGAACAAAGATTGCTGTACTCGAAGTCGTCATACCACGCTGGATCTCAATGAGGTTCTGCGCCAGAGGAAGCGAGCTCATAAGCCCCTGCTCCTGCTGGAAATCGAGCCTTACAAGATTGCAGTTGTGCTTCTGTGCAATGGACTTTGCCTGGAACACATTGTTCTCAAGTTCCTGCTCGGTACGCCCCGTATTCATCACAAGGAATGTAAGCAAAAACATTCTCTCGTTCTGTGACTGAAGCTCTTTGAGCAGTTCCTTTGCATCTTTACCGAAGGTTGCCAGATCCGAAGGAATGATATCCATATCGTAACCGGCGCGTACTGCTTTCTTCTGCTCCTCAATCTTACTTCTGTCCAGCTCTGTGATCGTGTGCTTTACGGTCTTGATTGCTTCGTTCTGATCAACTGACTGAATGTGCATTGTAACAATCTGGCTTGATTCCATGTTTAAGAAATCTGCCAGCATTCTGTCGCTGATATCCGATGCATCAATAGATAAAAAGCTCATAGCTCCATAAAGACTTCCCATTGTAAACTTCTTTCCATTCGGAAAACCGAAGCTGCTTGGTGCGATAAAATCCTTGACGGAAAGGCCGGAGCCGGTTAAATACTTCCAATCGAAGTTGAACTTTTCCCTGTCTCCCATATGGAACTGCTGATGCATGAGTGCCAGTCTTTCTTTGCCGTTTAAAACCTTTGCCTGCACACCGAGCCTCTTAAAGTTATTCAAAAGATCCGTTTCAATATGGATGATTCTGGGCTTTGCCGCCTTCATGGAATCTGCATGAATACCAAAGGTTAGGTACTTTGTCTTTGTAAGACCGTTATTACCGGCTTCCATCTGATGAAAAAGCATGTTGCTGTATTCATCCCTGACACCGTTAAACTCATCCTTTCTGTGAGGGATTGCGATGCCGGTTCTGAAATCGTCGATGTCAGTCGCCATGTTCATGAAGGAAAGCTCAAAATGAACCGAACTGTCGAAGAAGTTAAGGAATGCACACCACTCCTCAAAAATCTCCGTCTTATCCTCCTGAAGCGCCAGCTGATAGTTGATATCCTGAAACTGGATCGTCTTTGTGTAATAGTCACTTCCTACTCTGCAGATGCCATCCTGAAACATTCGGTCAAAGGGAATGCTCTGCTGAGCAGTTCTCGGAACCCCGTCATCCTTACTGGCCTGCTCGATGATACGCTTGACCTCTTTCTTTTCCGCAGCAGTAAGATTAGCGGGTATATTTAATTCTCTTTTCTCTTTTTTCCTGAAAATACTGATCAAAATCAGGTTCCTCCTTTCTCCGTTTATTCCTTTCAGGGTGCATCGCCTGATTGTACATAATGACGTTTATGATCTCGTCATTTGCTTCCCTATACCGCTCAAGTGCGGCATAATAGTTATCTGTTTTATAAGGCCGTTCTTTTGGCCTAATGAATGTTGCCTCGATAAGATGTCCCAATATGACTTCAAGGTGCTGACCGTTCTTCTCGTACATCGCCAGGAAAAAGAATGGCATCATGATGATCATCATTCCTATGGCTGCCGTACTTGTAGAAGCGATATGCTTTATCAAAAAGAATGACGGCACCCCGAGGAGCGCCGCCACACTGAAGCAGATCAGCTGTCTTTTTGTCAGATTGAACATCACCTTACTCTTTACCTTCGTAAGATCACGAGGCACTGAGATATATGATGCTGCCATGTTATCTGTCCTTTCTTTTAATGTGCATGAAGGATACTCTTCGCGACCGCTCCCGTCTTAAAAAGCGTAAATGCAAGAAGAATTGTGTATCCCATGACTCCCCATAAGGAGCCGATGATATCCGTGGTGAATGCAATGGACTGGATCAGTACTGCATAGATACCAACGCATACCATGATAAGAAATCCCTGGAAGCCCAGTGCAAACAGCGACCTCAAATAGTTCTGTCCGATCATGCCCTGTTCTTTGTTTCCAAAGGTTGAGAACGGAATCGGTGCAAGGCTGACCATGAGATAGATCTCTATCATTCTTGCGTACACGATGACAAAGATAAGGGCTGATAAGATGTAAATCAAAAACTGCACTACGAAGGACTGTAGGAATATCGAAAGTAAAGGCCCGATATCCATTGCTTCAAGTGTAGCCTGCATGCCTGCAAGCGTGCTGGCATCAATGGCTGTTGAGGCTCCTATGATTCCTCCTGCCTGATTCACCACATGCTGCGCTACATCAAATACCGCCATGGTTATGTTCATCGTGTTTGTAATAAGGGTTACTGCTACAAAGGTTTTGAAGATCCATTTCCAGAAGATCCAGGTTTCAAAGTTCGCCAGATTGTTATGGCTGATGACCAGTTGGATCAGCTCGTAACAGGCTATAAACGTAAGGATTATACCGGCGATTGGCATGATCACATTCTCGGAAAGATTACGTATCATGTTAAAGATCGCCGGCGAAAAGTTGGCAGGTGTTTGTCCTACCTCGGTTGCTATCTGCCCCACCTGATTGTTTACGGAA
>JAFZQY010000120.1 GCA_017620155.1 Lachnospiraceae bacterium
GCGTTCAGTAAGTCTGACTGCGCCAGCCAAGGATGATGATATAGCATAACCTCCCTTCATATTTTTCATTTGTTTTGGCGAAATGCGGTACTTGGTTCGACTCGTGAAATCCGCTGTTTTACTCGCTTTGCTCGTAAAAGCCTCTTTCGAGAACGCAGTTCTCGAAAAGCGTATTTCGCTCGTATCACAAATCATCCGCGGTGCGGATGATTTGTTCAATTCCCGTCCGGGTCACTCAAAAGACACTCATTACTGAGTGTCTTTTTTCATTTCCCCGTCCGGGTGTGGCCTTACTTCGTAAGCCCACCGATCCCGACTCCGTCGTGATCAATTGAACCGGCTCGGCTCGTGACCGCGTCGCTTGTCACTCGCATCGCGGGCTCGGCTCGTGACCGCTTCGCTTGTCACTCGCATCGGCTCCTTCGGAGCCTCAATTCCCGTCCGGGTCACTCAAAAAGACATTCCTTACGGAGTGTCTTTTTTGTTCTGTATTTTAATACTATGGAATCAGAGCGTTTTCCTGTATTATGTAAGGATAGGAAGCATACAGAAAGATGGATGGCACCGGTAATGTTGATGCAAAGACCGGTGAGATCATCGGTTGGAATTTCTACGACGGAGTCGTTTACTAGTTTTTAATGTGATCTGCAGAAGGAGGAGATTATTATGAAAAAACCAGAGAGAATAAAAAAGGGAGTGTGCATTGTACCGGCATTTCTTTGTGCGGCCTTTCTTCTGGCTGCGTGCGGAGGGGAACAGCAGGAGGTTAATGCTCTGGCGGAAGCTGATGTGATCACGGAAGATCAGGCATACGATGCTGTGATCAACTACAATAAAGCAATCGGTTCAGGCTATGACGAGGATATCAATTCAGACGGATACTCAGAGTACTGGAGTGTTTATACAGAAGATGACGGAAAGATAGTTGTATTATACCGTTCCTATACAGCGGCACAGATCCGCTACTATGTTGATCCGGTTTCCGGAGAAACGTATGTTACGGAACTTGTGCCCGGTATAATCGATGAGGAACAGGAGAACGGAGAGAAGTTTAACGCCCGGGATTATATTGACTGAGCCCGGAGAGAACTCCGGATATCCTGAGATCTGAAAAGACTCGGTGAATTTTTTTTGTAATAATGCTATCATAACATTACTTGAAACTATTTGTTTTCATGATCAATTATCAATTAATCAAGGAAAGAAAAAATGAGAGTATTCTTAAATATCCTTTGGATCATCTTCGGAGGTCTGCTCAGCTGGCTTTCATGGATTTTGGCAGGTTGTCTGTGGTGCATAACCATCCTCGGAATACCTGTCGGACTGCAGTGCTTTAAACTGGCATCCCTTTCGCTTAATCCTTTTGGAAAAGAGGTACAGTATGAAGGCGGAGCAGGGTCGTTCCTCTTAAATGTGATATGGTTTATTCTGTCGGGGCTTTTTCTGGCTCTGGAGAACTTCATCTTGGGCTGTGTGCTCTGCATAACGATCATTGGAATACCTTTCGGTAAGCAGTTTTTCAAGATTGCCGGCCTTTCACTCAGACCGTTCGGCGCAACGGTTGTCAGAGTACATGTTTTCTGATCTGTTATTTGGGGGAAATAAATGAAAGACATCACGAGTTTGGGCCTTTTGCATCAGATAATCCGGTATGTGCTGGTTTCCATAGGCTACTGGGGTATCTTTAAGAAATGCGGGGTAAAGCCATACTACTCCTGGATTCCGCTGGTCCGGGAATACCATATCGGATTGTGTGCCAACAAGGAAAAAGAGGCGCGCACTTATACCATTATCGCTGTATTCAGCGAAGTGATGGGTCTTATCAATAATCTATCCCAAAGTGACTCACCTATCTTTCTGATCCTCGCAGTAGTTACTCTTTCTCTTCAGATTGCTCTGGTGGTCTATATGATCAGGATATATCTGGGACTGATCGAGATCTTCAACCAGAAGAAGAGATGGCTGCTTGGTTTTATCTTTATTGAAAGCATCACAACTCTTATCTGGGGATTCTCATCGAAATTCGTTCCCGGAAGGCAGGTATCGGATCAGAATGCTCGGGAGGGAGTTAAGGTCAGCGGTACCGAAGCCCCTGTCATTGAGAGCGGTCTTACGGTCAATATCACTGAACGCAAGGTTGTTGATTTCTTTAAAAAGAAAGTCCTTCTCAAGGACATTCACATGAATATCCCCAGAGGCCATATGGTATTGCTCCTGGGAGGATCCGGAGCAGGAAAAACTACTTATCTCAATGCCGTTACAGGCTATGAGAAGGCTGATGCCGTGGTCAAGCTCGACGGTCAGGATATCTATACGGATTATGCCAAGATGAAATATGATGTCGGATTCGTTCCGCAGCAGGATCTTATGAGGGGTAACGACACGGTTGCTCTTACCCTTACGGATGCCGCTTCACTCAGGCTTCCGTCGAGCGTGTCGTTTTTTAAGAAGAAAAAACGCGTAAATGAGGTGCTGGAAGAGTTCGGACTCGCGACAGTCAGAAACAGTCTGGTGGAGAAACTCTCCGGAGGACAGCGTAAGCGTCTCTCCATCGCTATGGAATATATCTCTGATCCGACCCTGTTCATTCTGGATGAACCCGATTCGGGTCTTGACGGCGTGGTTGCCAGAGGTCTCTTCGAGAAGCTTCGTGCGATCGCGGATCAGGGCAAGATCGTCATCGTTATCACTCATACTCCGGACAGAGTCATCGACCTGTTTGATGATGTGATAGTACTTGCAAAGGATGCATCGAGGACCGGGCGTCTTGCATGGTACGGTCCGGTGGACGAAGCACGTGAGTTCTTCGGAAAAGATACGATGGAGGGAATCCTCCTTTCGATCAACCAGAAGGATGAGGGCGGAGAAGGCAAGGCAGACGAATTCGTCGAAAAATACACAGATAAATGTCAGAAGGAGGCCGGGTGAGCAATATGGAAATAGATGCAACAAAACATACCGGACGATTCCCGCAGATGATCATATACCTCGGCAAGCTTTTCAGAATGTTTGTCTTTCAGAATGACTGGAAAGTACTGCCTATGGCAGCGATAATAGCAGGCCTTGTTTCTTTTGCGGTAGGAGATTCTCTTTTTAAGACCATGGAAGGTACCCTGATGGGAACCTTTGCGCTGGCATGCGTCTGCATCTGGAACGGTTTCTTCAATTCGATCCAGGTGGTCTGCAGGGAAAGAGCGATCATCAAGAGGGAGCACAGATCCGGACTTCATATCAGCTCCTACATCGTAGCGCATGTGATCTATCAGGCGGTTCTGTGCATGGCTCAGTCGGCGATCACTATAGTCGTACTGTATTATACCAAAGTTACGCTGCCGGATAAGCCGCTCATCACAGGTTTAGCCATTGTGGATCTGTGGTTGACCATTTTTCTGGTGACATTCTGTGCGGATATGATGGCTCTTATGGTATCTTCATTGACCAAATCCACAACTACGGCCATGACTGTCATGCCGTTCCTGCTTATATTCCAGCTTGTGTTCTCGGGTGGATTCTTCGCACTGCCTGAACAGGCTGAGCCTATCACGAACACTACGATCGCCAAATGGGGCATGACTTCTCTCTGTGCACAGGCGGATTATAATTCGCTTCCGATGGTATCCGTATGGAATACTATGTTCAAGATGAAAGATGTAGAGATCGAAGGACAGAAACCTGTCTGGGAATTCCTTAAGTATGCCGAAGCCAATGATTTAAAAGAGGATATCCTCATACAGACGGCTTCATATAATACGATGCCGGAGTACAACTTTGATCCCTTTGTTGTTTTCAAATGCTGGGGATGGCTTCTGCTATGGACACTCGTGTATATAGCGGTAGCAGTAGTGTCTCTCGAGTTCATTGATAAAGACCGGCGGTGACACCCCCCGGATAATAGCTGACCTTGATTCAGTATAGGAGCAGTGTATGTCAGCAATCGGTTTAATGATGAAAATGATGTCCCTCGTGGGTCAGGGGATCAGCAGGAAGCTTGATCAGATGACCATGGATCCGAGGGCGGTCCAGGAGGAACTGCTGCTTGCTCTCCTGGAAGAAAACAAGGATACCGAATACGGCAGATCGCATGGGTTCTCCGAGATTCATTCGATCGAAGAGTATCAGAAAAGGATACCGCTCGGGGAATATGATGACTTTGCGCCATATATAGAGCGCATGGTTAAGGGAGAGGATAATGTCCTGGTAAAGGAACATATCCAGCATTACAATAAGACCTCCGGTACTCTGGGGCTTCCGAAGTATATTCCGCTCTCACAGAAGCAGATCTCTATATGCGGTAAATACCACGCCTTACACGCAAACGGCGTCATTTCAAGCCAGATAGGATACGGTTGGAATGACGGTAAGGGAATCAATCTGGCAGAAGGGCGTGCCGAAGTTCTCGAAAGCGGTGCTACCTACGGATCGGCATCATCCGTTGCCGTGAAGGGCGGTCCGTTTAAGAATATGTCATCAAAGATCTACACCTCTCCGCTTGAAGCAAAGCAGCCGGAGCCGGGTGTGATCACCAGATACATTCACGCGCGTTTTGCTCTGTGTGAGCGAAATGTCACATATATATCAGCGACATTCTCAAGTATCATCCTGGAAATGTTTACCTATATTGAGCATAATCATGAAATGCTTGTGAGGGACATCGCAGCCGGAACGATAGATGAGAGTGTCGATCTGCCTGACGGGGTACGTGCATCACTGATGAAGCAGATAAGGCCGGATCCCCGACGCGCATCCGAGCTTGAGGAAGCGTTTTCAAAAGGCTTTGATACTCCATGGGCTAAGCGTATATGGAAGAAACTGCAGTACATATACTGCGCAGGAGGAGCTAATTTCGCGCCCTATACCGGGAAACTCAAAAGCCATATCCTGGGAGAGGATGTTCATGTCTTCTACTTCGGAGTATCCGCATCCGAGGGATTCTTTTCCACAGTCTATAAGATGGACGAGCCCGAATCGGTTCTTGCGCCGGATGGGTGCTTCATGGAATTTATCGATACAGAAGATGATTCAGAGAGATGCCTTACGATGGATCAGCTTGAAGAGGGCAGACGTTATGAGCTTGTGATAACCAACTACGGCGGGCTGTATCGATATAAGATGCATGACATATTCCTGGTGACAGGATTCTACAATAAAACACCCCTGATCGAATTTCAGAACAGAGCAGGCTATGCTGCAAACATCCGCGGAGAAAAGACATCCGAGGCTGCGGTCCGTCATGCCGTACAGGAGACGGAAAAGATTCTCAGACTGGATATCGCGGATTTCTCAATCTATGCGGATTCCGATGCTGAACCGCCGACCTATGTAATGTTTCTGGAAATCAATAAGCGTCCGGATGATATGACGAATGACCGGATCAGGGAGTGTCTGCAGGAGCAGTTGATCCTCTCTAACCGCGGCCTTGAGAAGCATTTCGGGGAAGGACATCTGGCGCCGATAAAACTGATCACTCTGCAGAGAGAGACTTACATGCTGTACCGCGACGTGATGATCATGAAGGGAACGTCCGCATCACAGCTTAAACCGATCAATGTGATCCGTAATGAGTTCCAGCGTAAGTTCATGTTTGCGCTGGATGAGGAAAAAGAGAAAGAGAAAGCATGAGTACATCCATACATGTATATACGAGACCGGTAGATCCGGACAGCTATCCGGAGGGTCTCGCAAACAGCATACATATGGCATATTCCGCAGACGGAGGAGAAAGAAAGCCTCTCAATCGCAATTACGGCATCATCTTTGCGAACGGTTCGGTCTCGGAGGATAACACGATCATACCCAAGGGGCTGATCAATCCCGGAATCTGCATCATGCCCGGCGGAAAGGTAGGTATCACCGGAGAGCGGATCCTGGAAGACGGGACTGCGGATGATTCCTGTGCCGGCAAGCTGATACTGTGGACAACCGATGATCTTATCCACTTTTCCGATGAGGAACAGATAGACAGGGACGAGGCTGCCCGTCTCGGGATGTCTGATTCCATTGAGATAGATCCTGCGATCGCGGAGGCTGCTGTTCGATATTGGAGTCCGATCCGGTATACAGGTATCACTCTTCCGGAAAAGGCAATGATACACAGCGTGCAGGAACTGGATGATATATGTGTAACGATCAATTACAGCGACGGATCTTCGAGGCTTAAGCGCGTATGCTGGAACAGTGACGACATCCGATCTGATTTGCCCGGCACATATGAGGTGAAGGGAACTATCACCCAGCAATCCTTCCGGTTTCCGCTTGCCTACGGATACGGGGATCCCGTGATCTTTCCCTGGGAAGGAAAATGGTACTACATCTCCACGAATGATAATCTGGACGATATCGGTATGTATGTCCGAGAGGCAGATGATGTTGACGGTCTGTTTGCGGAAGGCGTAACCGAGCACCTTATCCTTCCGTTTGATCCGGAGAGGGGATTCGAGCAGACATTCTGGGCACCGGAGTTTCACATTATCGGGGGCGAGCTGTATATCCTTTTTGCGGTCAGCGGACATATCTGGGGACCGCAGTGTCATATGATGAAGCTGAAGAAAGGCGGGCACATCACGGATCCGGACAGCTGGGAGGATCCGGTACGCGTGCTTAAGCAGGACGGAAGCCCTCTGGCGGATGAAGCGATCACGCTGGACATGACCTACGTCAAAGCAGAAAGCGGATCATATGTGATATGGTCCTATCGTGAATGCATCGGCACGCCTCTCGATTCCGGATCGATACTCTATATAGCTCCGATCGATGAGCATAAACCGTGGATGCTGACCGGGGAACCGGTTCTTCTGACCAGACCTCTGTACGGATGGGAAAATGTCTCGGGAACCATCAACAATGAAGGACCGCATCCGTTTGTGAGAGATGGTGTGGTGTATGTTACCTATTCCGGGGGTTCGGCTAATGCATATACATATGCGCTCGGGCTCCTGACGGCACGGACTGATGCTGATCTGTGTGATCCGGGCTCGTGGACCAAGAGCATGATGCCCGTGCTGACATTCTACTCTGTAGAAGGTGAATACGGCCCCGGACATAATTCCTTCTATGTAAATGAAGATGGTGAAATGATGATCGCATATCATGCGGAGACAGCTATTGATGATCATCTGAGATGTGACGGAATACGCAGGGTGCACTTTTGCAAAGACGGATCTCCGTATTTCCAGATGTCTAAAGATGACGATATCAGATCCGCAGATGTGATAATGACCATAGAGCTTAAATGAAAGGACACTTGAATCAATGAGCACAAAAGCAATGTTGGAGATCAAAAACTATTCAAAAACGTACGGCGAAGGAAAGAAAGCGGTGGACGACGTTTCTCTGACTGTAGAGAGCGGAGATATCTACGGCTTTATCGGACACAACGGCGCAGGTAAGTCGACCACGATACGTGCGGTGGTAGGTGTACTTGATTTTACGGAAGGTGAGATCCTGATAGACGGACACTCCGTTAAGGATGAAGAGATGGAGTGTAAGCGCATCACAGCGTATATCCCCGATAATCCGGATCTGTATGAGAATCTGACCGGTATCCAGTATCTGAACTTCATTGCTGATGTATTTGATATAGACGCAGCAGAGAGAGAAGCAAGCATAAAGAAGTATGCCGATCTTTTTGAGATAACGGATTCACTCGGAGATATGATCAGCTCTTATTCGCACGGCATGAAGCAGAAGGTGGCGATCATATCAGCCCTGATCCATAAGCCCAGGCTGCTTGTTCTGGATGAGCCTTTCGTCGGCCTGGATCCGAAGGCTACATTTACTCTTAAAGAGATCATGCATGAGATGTGTGCTCAGGGGACAGCGATCTTCTTTTCCACACATGTACTGGATGTGGCGGAGAAACTGTGTAACAAGGTTGCCATCATCAAGCATGGCAGGATCATAGCATCGGGAACCATGGAGGAACTCACTGAAGGACATTCGCTCGAAGAAACATTCATGGAGGCCGATCATGAAGGATAGTATCATACTTCTTAAGACTCTGCTCTTATCTACGAGTCAGCACAATATATATAGGCATTCCACCGATAAGAAGAGACGCAGAAAAGTCATCGCAAGTTATATCGGACTCTTCTGTCTGTATGCTATGATCGTCGGTTACAGTATCGCGATGTGCATCGGTTACGGCGAGTTCGGACTCATTGATTCCACTCCGGCGATGTGTGCGATAGTGATAAGTGCGCTCGCGTTTATATTCACTTTTTTCAAGACGAACGGATATCTGTTTAATTTCAAGGAATACGATATGCTGATGTCGCTTCCCTTTGAATCACGTACCGTCGCCGCCTGTAAATTCACCTATATGTATATCAAGAGCCTGCCGTGGTACTTAAGTATCGCGCTGGCGATGATGATCGGTTACGGGATCTATGCGCATCCCCCGGTGATAGTGTATCTGATATGGATAGTGCTGTCGTTCCTGCTTCCGGTCATACCCATGCTGCTTGCGGCTTTTCTGGGATTCCTGATCGCCAGGATCAGTGCCGGATTCAGAAAGACGAATCTGATCCAGACAGTTCTCACGATGGTATTCATCATATTCTGCTTTTCACTGAGATTTATCATAGAAGCATTATTCAGAGAGGATAAGGTGGAGGATACGCTCCAGTCCATCTCGGCTGCTACGGAGAATGCAGGGCGCATATATCTTCCTGTAAAGTGGTTTGCGGGTGCGATCACGGGACCGAGAGTATCAGATATACTCCTTCTGGCCGGTGTAAGCATACTGCTTTTTGCAATTGTATTCCGCATTGTCGGAGGTTCATACAGGAGCATCAACTCTGCGCTTAAATCTCATGCTGCTTCCAAAAAGTATCGTATGACCGGGCAGAAGAAACGCAGTGTCATAAACGCGATCACATTTAAGGAGTTCAAACGCCTTACAGGATCTACAACGTATATGACCAACGGTGCCATCGGTCTTGTACTGGCTTCTTTGCTGGCCGTAGTTACGCTGTTCATAGGCTTTGATAAGATCGTTGCGTCGGTGACGCAGAATGCACCTTTTGATTACTCCGTCGTAGAACCTGCGATACCGTTTATCGTGTATTTTTTCGTCGGTATGATGGCATCGACTGCATGCTCTCCGTCACTGGAGGGTAAGAACTACTGGATACTTCAGAGTCTTCCCATAGAAAAAACAACAATATATAAGGGGAAGATGCTCTTTAATATGTATATGACGGTTCCGTTTATGGTATTCGCCATACTGTGCATGAGTATCTCTGCTCATGTCCCGGTATCGGAGATGATCCTGTACATGATCCTGGGCGTTGCATTATGCGCTTTTTCCACAACATGGGGATGCGTATGCGGAATTAAACATATGAAACTGGATTGGGAGAATGAGATCGAAGTGATCAAGCAGGGAACAAACGTGGCCATCTATATGTTTCCGAATATGATAGCGGTCATGGGGCTGACTGTGCTCGTGGTATTCCTCGGCATGCGAATGAATCATCTGCTCCTTACTGCGATCATGATCCTCATAGCGGCGCTTCTGGCCGCAATCTGTTATGTCCGTGCACTTGCTCTGGCGAAACGCACGTGATGGGTTATAATCAAATATGAAAGCGTTATCCGTGATGCAACCACGGTAAAATCAATTTGGGCATTGATTTAGGAGGTTATCTATGGCAAAAACACTAAAGGACATCCAGAAACTCATCAAAGATCAGGGGATCGAGATGGTGGACTTCAAGCTGACTGACATCGACGGCAGATGGAGACACCTGAGCATCCCGGCTGAGAGACTTAACGAGAGTACTATGGAGCACGGGATCGGATTTGACGGATCCAACTATGGCTACGCTCCCATCGAGAACAGTGATATGGTATTTATTCCTGTGCTTGACTCGGCGGTTATTGACAGATATTCAACTGTCCCGACTCTTTCCATGATCGGTGACGTGCGTGTGATCGATCTGCCGAAGAACAGACCGTTTGATCAGTATCCCAGGAATGTAGCGATCCGCGCTCTGGAGTATATGCAGGAGATAGGTGTGGCCGACCGTATGGTCATAGGACCTGAGTATGAGTTCTATCTCTTTGACGATGTCAGATATAATACCGATTACTATAACATGTTTGCCAGCATCCATACGTCACAGGCCGGATATGCATCGGGAACAGATGATAACAATAACGGCTATCAGGTAATGCCTCATGCCGGTTATCACAATTCTCTGCCTACGGATATCCGCAATGACATCCGCAGCCGTATGTGCATGGTCATGAAAGAATGGGGAGTTGATGTTAAGTATCATCATCCCGAGGTAGGCGGAAGCGGACAGATGGAGATAGAGGTTGAACTGGGCGACATGCTCAAGCTGGCAGATGACACGATGTCAGCCAAGTATGTCATCAAGAATGAAGCAGTGGCAGACGGCATCACGGCAACATTCATGCCCAAGCCCCTCGCATCCGAAGCGGGCAGCGGTATGCATGTACATATGCTGCTGTTCAAGGGAGGCAAACCTGTCTTCTATGATAAGAAGGGATATGCTCAGCTGAGTAAGGAAGCCCACTGGTTCATGGGCGGTCTGCTCTCACATGCACGCTCACTGTGTGCGATCACCAATCCCTCAACCAACTCATACAAGAGACTGGTTCCCGGATTCGAGGCTCCTGTTACCATCGGTTATGCCATGAGTAACAGAAGCGCGGTCATCCGTATCCCCGCATATGCAAAGACTCCCGAGACCAAGAGATTCGAACTTCGTAATCCCGATGCTACATGCAATCCTTACTATGCATATGCCGCAATCCTGATGGCAGGTCTTGACGGTATCAAGAATAAGATAGATCCGCATGCCATGGGATGGGGACCTTATGATTTCAATCTGTATAATCTGTCTGATGAGGAAAAGGCCAAGCTGACCGGACTTCCTGCAACGCTTGAAGAAGCACTTCAGGAACTCGAGGCAGATCATGACTATCTGACTGCAGGCGGAGTATTCCCCGAGAGGCTGCTTGATCAGCTGATCGCACGCGAGCGTGCATCCGCATCCAAGATCTCCAAACTGCCTCATCCGATGGAATTCGCAATGTATTATGACCTGTGATCTCTGTTGAGGGATTTACGGCAAAAACTATTTGATTTTTCGCTATGATTCATATATACTACTGTTTGTGTCTGTCGGACCGTACGTATCCGGCGGCCGAAGCAGACACAACAGTTTATATATGATATGGTGCTGTAGCCAAGTGGTAAGGCGTGGGACTGCAACTCCCTGATCATCGGTTCAAATCCGTTCAGCACCTCTTAAGAAACACCTCGAAACGTTTTGTTTTCGAGGTGTTTTCTTTTGGGACACAGCGGTGTGTGTAGTATGGTGCATCTATTTTTGATATAATTAAAGCACTGTACGGCCTTACGTTCAGTGAGGCATCGGGGGATGGACAATGGCAAGATCCTACAGAAACACCAATGAAGTTAAGGAAATGCTAGGGCAGGAAGGACTGTATCTCATCGACACTCGTGACGAGATAGAGAAGATGCTTGATGTCATGGTCAGATTCTATGCCGATGACGCACTTTTTATCTGGCTCTGCGGAGGAAAATATGATGAAGAAACTTCCCGAAACATGCTCCGTGCCAGTCTTTATTCGATGCCGAATGCAATTTCCTACGCAGACTCCCCCGAGTTTAACGCAGTTGCGGCATGGGTTCCTCCGGGCAACAAGAATCTGCCTATTATTCCCTATCTTAAAAACGGTGGCCTTGATATCTATAAGCAGAATGGCATAGGTATAATCTACAGGATGTTAAGCTACCAGGGGTACTCATCCAGGATGCACAAGCAGATCACAGGAAAAGGAGACTGGTATCTGTTTTCCTATGCAGTCGATCCGGAGCTTGATTGCTTTGCATACAGTGAAAAGTTACTGCGCCCCATGACCGGATACAGCTGGGATACCGGCTACGCCTGTTATTGCGAGGTTACCTCGGATAAAGGTATCGATATCATGAAGGCCGCAGGTTTTCAGGTGCGTGACCAGGGAAGGATCTCCGGAAGCAAAGTAAACTATTACGGAGTAATGGTATAGCTGATCATGAGTTCTTATCACATTCTTCTGATAATCCAGATAATATGTGTATGTCTTTCCTTCTTGTCGATAGGAAGGGTCCTGTCCGTACGGAATTCCGTAAGCTCGAGATATCTGGAGCTCACCGTAATCTTTACCATGCTCTATTCCATGGGATATCTGGAGGAGATGCTTGCGCGTTCAGCCGAAACAGCCCTGTTAAGCTACGTGATCCAGTATTTCGGTCTCGCATTTCTGCCGGTCGGTTATTTCTGTTTTACCTGCGAGTATCTCGAGATCAAACTCAACCCCGTACTTAAATGGTTATTCTTCGGTATCTCCGGCTTAATCTTTACTCTGGTTGTGCTGGCTCCATATAAGAATCTGTATTACGCCGGCTATGACTTCGTTGACACAGGGTTATATCCTCATCTGGTCACCGGCAAGACCACGATCTACTGGTTGTATTTGATAGTGGAGACTGCTTTTCTTCTGTCCAGTGCCATTCTCTTTGCCACCAAACTGAGGTTAAGCCGCAACAACAGAATGCGTGCGCTTCTGTTGGCCCTGTTTTTTGAATCTCTTCTTCCCATAGTCGGAACAACCCTTAATATACTGGACCTGCTGAAGGGATTTGAACCGTCTTCCGCGGTCGTGAGCATAATGGCTGTTCTGATCACCTATACTCTGACAAGCGGAAAGATGGCTGACGTACGCGAGGTGGCATACGCAAACCTGTACAGAAATGTCGGAATGGGAATCATCATTGCGGATGCATCACAGAATTATCTTGACAGTAACTTCTCGGCACAGACGATGCTCCCGGTCCTCAAGGAAATGGTACCCGGAACACGTCTGTATCTTCCCGAGCTTCCGCTTTTCCAGGGGCTTGGAGAGCACTATTTCGAACAGAACGGAAAACTGTATGTGAGCACCTGTGTAAGACTTTTCGAGGGCGGCAATAATATCGGTTATATCGTCTCGATAAATGACGTGTCGGAGATCAGGGAGCGCGTGGAAGAAATGCGCAGGCTTAAAGAGGCCGCCGATATGGCCAACGAAGCAAAGAGCCGCTTCCTCGCCAACATGAGTCATGAGATCCGAACACCGTTAAACGCAATAATCGGCATGAGTGAGCTTTCGGAAAAGGAAGAATCCCCGGAAGTTGTGAAGGATTATCTCACACAGATAAAGGCCGCAGGAAAAGTTCTTGTTGATATCGTCTCTAACGTTCTGGATATATCCAAGGCTGAATCGGGCAAGCTCGACCTGGCCATGACGGAATACGATGTTACGGAGTTCTTCAATTCGATCATCAATATTGCCAATATGCGTATCGGAGATAAGCCCATAGATTTCCGGATCGATGTGGATCCCATGATCCCTGCAAGACTCTACGGTGATGACGTACGCTTAAGACAGGTATTCATGAATTTCCTCGGAAATGCTGACAAATACACGGATACCGGATATATTAAGCTGACCGTGGATGCTAAGACCGAAGGTAACCGGGTTAAGATATCCGCTTCCGTCGAGGACAGCGGGCGAGGTATCCGCGATGAGGATATCGATAAACTGTTTAAACCCTTCTCTCAGGTAGATACCGTTAGTAACAAGGGAATTACCGGAACAGGACTCGGTCTTAATATCGCGGCCAAGCTTATAGATCTTATGGATGGATCCTATTCCGTAGAGAGTGATTACGGAAAAGGCAGTAAATTCTCTTTTGATGTATATCAGGACATCGTGGATGCCACACCGTTTGCGGGAGACAACGACCGTCAGGTATTTACGGTTGCCAAGTATATCACCTTCCATCTATATGACAAACGGGAGTCCGTCGAGACGCAGAAACAGATTGCCCGGCATCAGATGGCAGAAGAAAAGAAATATCCCGACGCAAAAGTACTTGTGGTGGATGACAACAAGGTTAACGTCAAGGTTCTGTGTGCATATCTGAAGAAGTTTGAGATCGGGGCCGATACCGCATTCAGCGGCGATGAGGCCATTGAAATGGTTAAGACAAAAGAGTATGATCTGATCCTCATGGATCATATGATGCCCGGTATGGACGGTATTGAAGCGACGGGTATCATCAGGAGGCTGGATGTTCCGTGGGCCGGAACTGTAAAAATTTCGGCATGTACTGCGAACGTCATAAAAGGTGTTGAAGATGAGTTCAGGGAGGCAGGGATGGACGGATTCCTCCCCAAGCCTGTGCAGTTTGATGATCTTTCGGAGCATCTGTATATGATGCTTGGGAAACAGAACAACTAGTTCTTCATTGACACGAGTCGTTCTATATCATATCGTAGTAATCAGTAGTGATTGTATGCGAATTTGTACAATCGTAAAGAGACATCAAGGAGGGGGAGCGCATGTTTGGAAGATCCAGAAATGAGATGAATGAGAAGGACCAGATAATACAGAATCTGGAGGAACAGCTTGCGGCGGAGAAAGCGCGCGCAGATCTTGCCGAGAAGGAGCTCGAAGCAGTCAACAAATGTGCTTCTCTCGGGCTGTGGTTTTGCTTTTATACGGAAGACGGTGAGCAGGGCGAGGTGATCTATACGGACACCATGCGTAAGATGCTCGGATTCACAAAAGAAGAACTTCCGGATCAGATAGATTCCCTGGGTAAGATCATCCATCCCGATGATGCTCCCGAAGTATTTGCAGCCTTTGCCGCTGCTGCAGCGGATAAGACCAACCGTACAAAATACGACATCGATTACAGGCTACTGACCGGCACAGGCGATTACAAGCTCTTCCATGCCGCGGGTGACTGCATCAGGAAGCCTGACGGAACTCCGATAGTCTTCCTCGGAACGTTCGCGGATATAGATGAGCAGACTAAGACAGCGGAACTGTTTGAGATAACCCAGCGCAGACAGGACGCAGTAGAACATATGATGCTTGAAGGATCCTGGAGTATGGATCTAACCAGGTATGCCATAGATGATATCAATTCTCCCATGGTCTTTTCCGACCAGTTCAAGAAGATACTCGGATATTCCAATTCATATGACTTCCCGGATATCATGGAATCCTGGATAACCAAGATGCATCCTGACGATGTACCCGCTGCGTCCGCCGCCATGGCTAAGCAGCTTTCCGATCCCACCGGACAGACCGTGTTCGATATGGAATACCGTATGATGCACAAAGACGGAGAGTACAGATGGGTCCGCGCATCCAGTATGGTAGTATGGTCATTAGACCGTCAGACTCCTCTGATGGCAGCAGGTACCATACTTGATATAACCGAGCAGAAGGCGAACGAAGTCAAGTTCCAGACTGAGATGGCTCCCAAGATCGAGTCGCTGATAGACGGAATATCGGATATTGCAGCCACAGTCCGTTCAGCCGCTGACCAGATGCAGGATGTGGCAGAGAAACAGTCGGATCTGGTTAACTCGGCCCATACCATTGAGAAATCCGTTGATGATTCAATGAATATCATTAACAGCATACAGAGCATTGCAGACCAGACCAATCTGCTGTCGCTCAATGCCAGCATAGAGGCTGCCCGTGCAGGTGAGGCCGGAAGAGGTTTCGCGGTAGTAGCTACGGAGGTGCAGAGCCTCTCCAACTCTACCAAGGACACGACCGAGAACATCGGGCAGATCCTTGGAAGCATGAACGCTTCAGTCAAGGATATGCTCAACAAGATCTCTGATATCAGCAATAATGTGACTGCCGAAAACGAGGAGATGGAGAAGATCGACAAGACGATCGAGGACTTAAAGAGTGATGCGAGCACGATAGCAGAGCTTGTTGAAACCTTGTATTCATAAGCAAAACGGCCATTTGAAGCATGCGCCCCGGACCATTTAGGCCCGGGGTGTTTATTATTTGTGCACCATGTCAATTATTGCTCAATCCGTCATATTTTGACTTGCTCATGAAGTCGGATGTCTAATATTTTCCGATTATTGTTAATATCCTTATGCGTTTCTTGAACAATCAGAGTGAGTAAACTAAAATTTTATTATGTATCACTGCCATATATGCATCGATTGTTGAGGTACGGAATGAGCAAAAAAAAGCTTCGCGGTTACAGAGAGTTCCTTTACGTTCTCCCCTTTATCATCCTTGTATTGATCTTCGCATACTATCCGCTGTACGGCTGGGTATATGCTTTCTATGATTACAAACCGCCGACGCCGCTTTCGGCATCTCCTTTTGTCGGATTCAAATGGTTCCATTACATGATAGATAATGACGTTAAGCGTAAGCAGCTTATGCAGGTGCTTATGAATACTTTTGCCGTGAGCGGTTTAAGTATGCTGTTTTCATGGTTCCCGATGATGTTTGCCGTATTTCTTAATGAGATCAAGTGCAAACCGTACAAGAAGTTCGTACAGACAGTTACTACGCTTCCGAACTTCATCAGCTGGGTGCTTGTTTATTCCATCGCATTCTGTGTGTTTAACAGCACGGGTGTTGTAAATTCACTGATGACTTCATGGGGCATTATAGATAAGCCCATTATGTTCCTCCAGTCATCCAAGCATATCTGGTTTAAGATGTGGCTGTGGCTTACATGGAAGAATGCGGGTTGGGCTGCCATCATGTATATCGCTGCGATAACCGGAATCGACGAGGAACTCATAGATGCTGCCAAGGTGGACGGAGCGAACCGTTGGAAGACTATCTGGCATATCACGATTCCCAGCATCCTGCCTACTTATCTGGTGCTTCTGTTCCTGAATATGGCGAACTTCCTGTCCAACGGCATGGAACAGTTCTACGTATTCCAGAACTCCTTTAACACCAAGTATATTCAGGTGCTTGACCTGTATGTATATAATCTGGCTATGGGTAACGGCGGATATTCGCTGTCTACCGCGATCGGCGTGCTTAAGAGTCTGATCAGTATTGTACTTCTTTGCTCTATGAACGCCATAGCCAAGCTTACAAGAGGGGAGGGCTTCATCTGATGGCAGACGCAGCAGTTACCGTAAAAAAGAAAAGAAAGAAACTCGACCCGGTTGATACCATAATGAGTATTGCCACATACATAGTGTATACATTCTTTGCATTTGTATGTGTATATCCGTTCTATTACATATTCATTAATACTATCAGTTCAAACGACCTGAGTGCGAGGGGCAAGATCACATTCTGGCCCAAGGAACTGCATTTTACCAACTATATCAATGTTTCGCATATTCCATCGCTCGTGAGTGCTTTCCGTATATCGCTTGCGAGAACCGTGCTCGGAACACTGCTTACGGTTGTGGCATCCGCATTCCTCGGATACATGTTTACCCGTGAGACCATGTGGCACCGTAAGGTATGGTATCGTCTGGTCATAGCCACCATGTATTTTAATGCAGGTATCATTCCTTTCTTCATCACCATGAAGAATATCGGACTGTACGATACATTCTGGGTATACGTCCTGCCTACCATCGTTTCTCCGTTCTATATAGTTTTATGCAAAACATTTGTCGAGTCGGTTCCGCGTGAACTGACTGATGCGGCCGAGATCGACGGTGCGGGTACCATGAGGACTTTTGTCTCGATAATAATACCTGTAATTAAGCCGATACTTGCGACTGTTGCCATATTCAGTGCGGTGGGACAGTGGAACGCATTCCAGGATACCCTGCTTCTGACCAGCGATCCCAAGCTTTCCACATTGCAGTTTACGCTGTACCAGTACATCAATCAGGCAAGTTCACTCAAAGCACTTGTTAACAGCACGGGCAATGCCGCATCTCTTGCAGCTTCGCTCGCACATGCGGCTACTGCAACATCGATACGAATGACCGTTACGATCGTCGTAGTTTTCCCGATCCTTCTGGTATACCCGATATTCCAACGCTATTTCGTAAAGGGTATCATGATCGGTGCAGTGAAGGGATAACGAACAGCACTATTACTTATTAGATATGGTAGTTTTAGGCGAAGACCTTTTACTATAGAAATCATTTAAGGGAGGTACTAAATGAAAACAAAAAAACTAGTTTCATTGTTAGTCGCAGGCGCTATGGTCATTTCGACACTTGCAGGCTGCGGCAGCACCGCTACGGATCAGCCTGCTGCTGACACTTCAGCAGATACTACCGCGACAGCAACAGATTCAGGTAGTACTGCTACAGCCGATTCAGGCAGCACGGATACTGCATCCGCCAGCGGAGCCATGATGATCGAAGTCTATGACGCAGCTGCAAACTATCAGGGACTTCAGACCGGTTGGTTCGACAAGGTTGTTAAGGATCGTTTCAATATAGACCTTAACATCATTGCACCTCAGGTGGCAGGCGATGCCATCTATCAGACCAGAACAGCAGATGGTAACCTCGGTGATATCGTTCTTCTGGATGCAGTTGATTTCTCAGACTGTGTAAGCCAGGGCCTTATCAAGGACATCTCAGCAGATCTGGCTAACTATCCTAATCTGAATGCATACGCAGATCAGATCAAGGTTTACAATGAAGGCCTTGAGGGCAATAACGGGGAGATCTACGGTATTCCTACTCAGATGATGAATACTTCTCCTACTTCTTATTCACAGGACGTTATCTATTCAAGCCCTCTGCTTCGTTGGGATTACTATTCAGAGCTCGGATGCCCTGACATCAAGGATCTTGACGGCCTTGTAGATGTTCTTGCACAGATGCAGGAAGCACATCCCACCAACGATGCCGGTGATCCCTGCTATGCAGTTTCACTCTGGCCCGACTGGGACGGCAATGACAACATGCTCGGTATCGCAAACGTAGTTCAGCTGACCACATGGTACGGCGAGAAGATCAAAGATTCAGCTATCCTTAAGGCTGACGGCAAGACCTTCACTCCTATCACCGACAAGAACGCTACATACTACAAGATGCTGAAATTCCTCAACACTCTGTACAGAAGAGGACTTGTTGATCCCGATTCCGGTACTCAGGACTGGAACGCAGCATGTGCTAAGATGAGCGCAGGTCAGGTTAACCTGTTCTGGTACAGCTGGCAGGTAGGTTTCTGGAACAGCCAGGATCGTCTTGACAACGGTACTGCAATGATCTTTATCCCCGTTGCTGATCAGAACTACTATGCAGATGCAGATGCTTACTACGGAAGCGGCCGTGTATTCGGTATCGGATCAGGCGTTGACGATGAGAAGTATAAGACCATCCTTGAGTTCCTTGACTGGTATGCATCACCTGAAGGTCTCGAATTCGAGCACGCAGGTATCAAGGACTTCAACTACACTGTAGGCGATGACGGCAAGTATACCGCTATCAACGACAATGCTCTGATGGATAACCTTCCGGTTCCCGAAGAGTACGGCGGAGCAGGCTACAGCGATGGTAACAACCAGATCAACGAGTGGATCGTAAGTGCAAACTCTATTGATCCTAACACCGGTGAGACTTATGCAAAGGATTACTGGTCATCATGGAAGGCTTCTACTCAGACTAAGATGAAGGATGAGTGGGCAGCTAAGTTTGGTTCTGCAGAGCCCGCACAGTGGATGAAGGATAACGGCAAGCTGGTTATCAGCCCTAACGTAACCGTTCCGCTCAGCTCCGATACAGCTGACATCTCGGTTATCCGTAACCAGTGTAACGAGACTCTGTGCGATTACTCATGGCAGATGATCTTCGTTGATGATGATGCTACATTCGATGCTATGTGGGATGAGATGACTGAGACTATGGACGGTCAGGGATTCCAGGATCTCTATACGTTTGACTGCGCTAAGTGGCAGCCTCAGATTGATGCGAAGAACGCACTCAAGTAATCTGTAACACATACTCCATCATAATGAAGGATTAAATCAGGAACCTCCGGGGAATACCCCGGAGGTTTTTGTTAGTATGGCGATGTGGGGGAATACCCCGGAGGTTTTTGGTTGTCTTGCTCATTTGCTTTTTTGGGGCGATTCATATATTTTATGTTATATGAAGAAACGAGAAGTCACGCTTAAGATAATAGTGGCATTCCTGGTTCTGATCGTTCTGTTGACGCTCGGAAGTATAGTGCTTATGCGTATACTGATCGGAGAAGCAGACAAAACGAGAGGGCAGAGGGGAAGCGCATATGAGAGGCACTACGCCTTTATTCATAAGGGCGCTGACGAGGATCTGTGGTCACATGTTTATGACGGTGCCAGACAGCGCGGTGAGGAGCTCGGAGCCTATGTAGAGGATTTCGGTTCACAGCTGACTGTGGATTATGACCGTGATGAACTTATCAGGATCGCTGTAGACGCATCTGTGGACGGTATCATAGTAGACGGCGAACCGGACGAGGAGATGAGTGAGGCGATAGCATATGCATCTGCGCATGGGATCCCGGTGGTCACGGCGCTTGATGACTGTGCTGAGTCAGACCGCGTCTGCTTCGTCGGATTCAGTAATTATACCGTCGGACGGCAGTATGGAGCGGAGCTTCTTAAGCACGACATAAGTGACGGCGTAACCGTATATGTAGTCATGGATAATGAGAACGCGAGCGGAGCGAACCTGGTGATCTCCGGTATATATGATGAGTTTGCCGAGAACGGTGTTGCAGACATCTGTAACATTGAGGGTGTCTATGTCAACAATGAGACCACGTTTACCGCGGAGGAGGATATACGTGATATCTTTATCAACGGACCGCTCCCGGATGCCATGGTGGCAATTAACTCGGTCTATACACGCTGCCTTTTCCAGGCGGTCGTGGATTATAACAAGGCCGGAAGTGTGGATCTGTACGGATTCGATGATTCAAATGACATACTGGAAGCGGTCAGCAAGAATCTGCTGGAAGCAACAGTATCTGTCGATTCCGCAAGGATAGGTGCCTCCGCCGTGGATGCGCTGAATGAATACGCCGAAACGGGATATGTAACGACATACATAGCCCAGGATACCGAAGTCATACTATCAAGCAGGGCATCCGATATGCTCAGTACGGAAGATGAAGAAGCCGAGTAGTATTATAGCCAAATGGAATAACAGAAGTATCCAGTCCAAGCTGATACTGATCTTTTCGATCGCCCTGGTTTTCATCATGGGAGTGAACATCGTCATGTTCATCAATATCAATACCATGATGGGAAGCCTTGAGCGGATTTATGTCAGTAACCTGAACCTTGATGAACTGCTCGTGTCCATGGGCGATGTTCACAATTCCATGACGGAGTATCTGGATACCAAGAGTTCGGATTCACTGGATAAGTATTACCGCGCCGATCAGTCATACCGCAGATCCCTGGAGACGCTTAATACGGCGACCGTGGATGATGACATGCTCATGGCGGAAAAGAACATCTATAATCTGTCTATCACCTATCTGGATATCGTAGAGGATACCATCAACGCCAAGCGAGGCAGGGACGTAGAGAAATACAGCGAATACTATGAGGCTGCATGTGAGAAATATGGTGTTGTGGAGACATTTGTATACAGTCTGAATAATGCGAGATTCCGATCCAACAATCGTGACTACAACGTGTTGCTCACATCACTCAGATATATTGAAACAGTCAATGCCATCGTATTGCTTCTGGCCGCTCTTATCACCATCGGACTTGTGTCGGCTGTCACGGGTAATATCATCCGTCCGCTGATCGATCTGTCCGATGCAGCCAAGCAGGTGTCGGAGGGAGACTTTGATGTGGAAGTTACCCCGCTGAACCGTAACGATGAGATAGGTATCCTGTCGGCAACATTTGCACAGATGCTTACATCTATCAGAGAGTATGTGGCCAGGCTCGGAGAATCCATACGTAACGAGAGTGCGCTTAAGGAACGCGAGCTTAAGATGGAGACACAGATCAAGGATGCGCAGCTTAAGTATCTCCAGGCCCAGATCAATCCGCATTTTCTTTTTAACACGCTCAATGCAGGCGCGCAGCTCGCAATGCTCGAGGGAGCGGAGAAGACCACAGTCTTCATTGATAATATGGCCAGCTTTTTCAGATATAATATACGCAAGCTTGATGAAGATACCACGATAGGAGAAGAACTCAGGCTCGTGGATAACTATATCTACATATTAAATGTGCGCTTCTCGGGAGAGATACATTATCATAAGAATGTGGATGAATCACTCGAGAACGTCAAGGTTCCGAGCATGATACTGCAGCCCATAGTGGAGAATGCGGTAAACTACGGTATCAGAGATATAGACCGCGAGAAGATCATAGAGGTGACATGTGTGAACGCAGGTGATCATTATGAACTCACTGTATGGGATAACGGAAAGGGCATGTCGGCCGAGCGGATTAAAGAGGTGCTGGACGGAAGTTATAATCCCGATGCCGTATCATCCGGCACGGGAAGTAATTCCAACGGCATAGGTATAGGAAATGTGTGCGGCAGACTCGAGCTCTACTTCGGAGAATCGGATCTGCTGGATATCAAGAGTGACGGAGAAGATGCCGGAACGGAAGTCATCATCCGTATCCCGGCACTGGAGGATAAAGGGGACTGATCATGTACAGGATAATGCTTGCGGATGATGAAGGGATAGTGATCGATTCACTCAAGTTCATCATAGAATCGGAGTATCCCGGTGAGTATGAGATTGAGACTGCCAAGAGCGGTCGTGCTGTCATAGAGCTGGCGGAGCGCTTCAGACCGGATATAGCCTTTATGGATATACAGATGCCCGGCATCAACGGAATAGAGGCCATGCGCGAGATCAAGAAGAATAATCCTTCGATAATATTCATCGTGGTGAGCGCATATGACCGCTTTATGTATGCGAAGGAAGCCATATCGCTTGGCGTGCTGGAATACATCAATAAGCCCTTTAACAAGCAGGGCATATGTGAGGTACTTGACCGCGCGACCAGGCAGATAGATCTAAAGCGTGAGCAGCACCGTAATGACCTGATCATCAAGGAGAAGATGGAGAACGTCATCCCTGTTATTGAGAGCGGATTCATCTATTCGATCATGTTCAGGGAGTATTTCGAGGAAGACATCAACCGTTATAAGGAGCTTCTGGATATACATACGGCTAACTGCTATATGATGGCGTTCGTATTCGGAGACACCCAGGAAGGTAACTATATGACCAACGCCGTCGGCGTGAGCATCAAGTCGGTGGACAGCTATCACACCATATGCGAGATCATCAAGGAGAGCTTCCCGTGCTTTGTGGGTAACATCATGTCCAACAAGATCCCCGTGTGCGTTCCGACCGATTCTCAGACCATGGACTATAATGAGCGAGTTGAGCTTATTGATGTCTGCCGCGCGCTGAGCACGAGGCTTAACAAGGAGACCGGCATAAGCTTCCGTATAGGAATAGGTAATATTGTTCCGTTCATAGATGCAATGGAGTCGTATCAGGATGCTCTGAAGGCTCTTATCAACTCCACGGGCCGCGTCGGACACGTGGACGACCTTTCCATAGGATGCGATTATGCCGACGATTATCCCATTGCTTTGGAAAAGAAGATATTTGATGAACTGCATGACGGCCATGTAAATGAATGTATGCAGTCGTGCGGGGATTTCTTTGAATGGATGCTTAAGACCTGTACCGGAGATGTTAACAACATCAGACTTAAGTGCCTGGAGTTTGTCCTTCGTGCAGAATCGGAGGCTTACTTAAGCGGCGGTATGACATACCGGTTCGAGGCCAGAGAGGATTATCTCCCTCAGATCATGGAGGCATCCGGCCCTGAGGAGATCCGCAAGTGGTATATGGATAAGATCGGAGAGGCCTGTCATAACGTGATCGTTAAACGTGGAGAAAAATCCAACGACATTGTGGACAGTGCCAGGAAGTATATCGATGAAAACTACAGCAAGGATGTATCTTTGGATGATATATCACGCATCATGAACCTGAGTCCGTATTATTTCAGCAAGCTGTTTAAGGAGAAGACGGGAGAGAACTTTGTTGAGTTCCTGACCCGGGTGCGTATCGATAAGGCCAAGGAGATGCTCAAGTCTCCCGATAAGTCGATGAAGGAGATATGCAGCGAGGTTGGATACGGAGATCCCAATTATTTCAGCCGCATATTCAAGAAGGTTGTCGGTGTACCGCCGACGGAATACAGAGAGACCGTGAAGGGTTGACGCAAGATGTTTATGTATAAGAAGAAAACGTTATATGGAATCATGAACCTGATCCTGTGTATGTGCATGATGCTTTCGCTCACGTCCTGCTCCGGCAGTGAGACTCAGGTGATCCCCGAGGAGAGCGACGGAACCATCGAGATCGGGTTTACCTTTGATTCATTCATCATAGAGAGGTGGGAGCGCGACAGGGATGTTTTCGTGGCCAGAGCTCATGAGCTTGGCGCCGAGGTCAATGTCCAGAATGCCAACGGTGATGTGGATGCGCAGATCTCCCAGATCGAATACTTTATAGACAAGCGTGTAGACGCCATAGTCGTGGTGGCCGTAGACTGTACGGCGCTGGCCAATGTCATAGCCAAAGCGCACCGGGCCGGTATCAAAGTTATATCCTATGACAGATTGGTGAGTGATGCGAATACCGATCTGTATATCTCCTTTGACAATCAGGAGGTTGGTAACCTGATGGCAGGTTCGATCATATCCCAGATAGGCAAAGAGGGTAACATCATCATGATCAACGGTCCGCTGACCGACACCAATGTGCCTGCCGTTATAGAAGGATTTGAGAGAAGACTCGAACCGGGACGAATAACCGTAGAAGACACATACTACTGCAACGGATGGCGTCCGGAGTATGCATTTGATTATATGAACAGATATCTCGCAGATCATGACGGAGTACCCCCGGATGCCATCATGTGCGGTAATGATTCGATAGCAGGCCAGACCATCAAGGCGCTGTCGGAGCATAAGCTCGCAGGAACATGCGTGGTTACCGGACAGGATGCCGATCTGGATGCCTGCCAGAGGATCGTAGAGGGTACGCAGTACATGACAGTGTACAAGCCGGTGGAGAAACTGGCACAGCGTGCGGCGGAGCTGACTGTGGAGATGGTAGCGCAGGGAAGGATAGTTCCCGAGGACACCATATCCGACGGGACATATCAGATCCCCTACGAGAAACTGGACCCCATAGAAGTGACTGCAGAGAACATGGATGAAGTCATAATAGGCACATTCCATCAAAGAAGTGAAGTGTATCTGAACGTCGACCACTAGATGATGTATATATAGCACAAAATTGTCACAATATATAGTCAGGACAATTTTGTGCTATTTTCTTACCCCCTCCCGGGTCCCCCTTCAGACCAAAATATGAAGAAGGTGACAAGTTTGTCCTATTTACTTCGTGATATATTGGTATCGTCGAGGGGATGGACATAGTGTCCGTCTCAAATAAGAAAGGGAGGAATTCCAAATGAAGAAAAGAATTTTGGCAGCACTTCTTTCAAGTGCAATGGTTGTAACTCTTCTTGCAGGTTGTGGCGGAGCAGCAGCTCCTGCAGCATCTGACGGCGGAGCAGCAACAGAGTCCGGCTCAGCAGCTGGCGCAAAGGTTGGCGTTTCAATGCCTACCAAGGATCTCCAGAGATGGAATCAGGATGGTGCTAACATGGAAGCCGAGCTCAAGGCAGCAGGCTTTGATGTAGACCTTCAGTTCGCATCAAACGATGTTCAGACTCAGGTTTCTCAGGTTGAGA
This sequence comes from Lachnospiraceae bacterium, assembly GCA_017620155.1. Taxonomy (GTDB): domain Bacteria; phylum Bacillota; class Clostridia; order Lachnospirales; family Lachnospiraceae; genus XBB2008. The sequence continues at coordinate 25,610 of JAFZQY010000120.1, forward strand.
ACATGATCTCCAGCGGATGCTCAGTTCTGGTTATCGCAGCTATCGAGGGTTCTTCACTCGGTGAGGCTCTTGACATGGCTAAGGAAGCTAACATCCCCGTTATCGCTTATGACCGTCTGATCATGAACCATGACGCAGTCAGCTACTATGCAACATTTGATAACTACAAGGTTGGTACAGTTCAGGGTAC
>JAFZQY010000121.1 GCA_017620155.1 Lachnospiraceae bacterium
TACCATGGATCCGGTGTTCAATCCGGTTTTCACCTATGTCTCTGATGCATATGCGGATGATGTTGCAGATGAGATTCATGAGATGTATGATCCCGTCATATCAGGCCTATCAGATAATTATGAACTGCTTTTTGATGTGATTGATGCCAAGGATTCCGATGATTACAAAAACGGAAACTTTACGGGATTTGCGACAGATGATTCGGAGTTTTCTTTTGCAGAAGGGAAGGAACCTGCAGTATCAGGTTCTCTGAAGACGGCGTGTCAGATAAGCGATGCACTGGTTTTGCAATACTACGAGGAACCCGATAAGGAAAAAGCGGCGTTTGGGCATGATCTTTCAAATGAAGACTGGGAAGCCATATCAGAGATAAAGGATGTGTACGGAGATGTCCTCTTTACTGCTCCCCTGGTAGCAGTGAATGTTGCGCATCCGCTTCTTGAAGAGATAAACAATGAGTTGACGAAAGACGGAAGGGAATTTACATTCCTCTGCGGCCATGACTCCAATCTTGCCAGTGTGCTGGCCGCATTGGAAGTAGAAGAATACAGTCTTCCCGAAACAATCGAGAAGAAGACGCCCATAGGGGCAAAGCTTGTTATAAGCAAGTGGACGGGGAAAGACGGAGAAGAAATGATCAGTCTTGATCTGGTATATCAGAAAACAGAGCAGCTTCAGGAGATGTCTTTTCTTGGAGATGATAATCCCCCGGGTATTTACAGTCTGAGACTTAAGGGACTGAATGCTGATGAGAACGGTATGTATAAAGCAGAAGATGTGATGAAACGGCTCTATGAGGCCATTCAGGCCTATGATGAGCTTCAGGAAGATTATGAACAGCAGGAGGCCGCATAACATGAAAAAGAAACTGTTGTTGATCATGTGCGTGGGCTTTTTTACTTTCGGACTGACAGGGTGTGGCTCAGAGAACACTACGGAGAGCGGTCTGCATGTAGAGGCAATCCCCGAAACTGATGCTGTGACGGCAGATGAAGGAGCCGGTACAGATCAGGAAGAAAACAAAACGGAGATTACCGCAGACAATGCAATCTCGCAGGAGCAGGCGCTTGCCGCAATCCAAAAATATTGCTTAGCAAACGATCCTGAGTTGGAGAAAATGATAAACTCCGGAGATTACGGCGCTTACTTTGATGTATCTACTGCTGACTCAGGTGAAATAGTTGTTCTGTACAGATCCTACACTGCTGCACAGATACGTTATTATATAGATCCAACCTCCGGGGATGTATATGTTACGGAACGGGTTCCCGGCATAATAGATGATGAGCAGCGGACGAATGAAAGCTTCAATATGAATGACTACATGAGCAATTAATGCGGGTAAGATAATTATGGATGAAGGAATGTTAGTTAATGAGATGAGAGGCTGTTTTTTTACGATCTGAATCTGAATGATTCTTTTTCATAATCTTAATATACTCAAAGAGGTCACTGCGGGCAGTATCATCAAGAACATAGAAGGGACCTTTTAAAGTTCATAAAGGAAGACAGGCATTTTTGCAGGTATTATGATGCAATCTTCATACTGTTCAATATGGGGCTTCGTATTTCGGAGTTCTGCGGGCTGACTGTATCAGACATTGATTTTGGCACTATGCGTATCAAAGTGGATCATCAGCTTCAGCGAACGAGCAAAATGAAATACATCATAGAAAAGCCCAAGACAGAAAGCGGTAATCGTTTCGTGCCGATGACGGATGAAGTGGCTGATTGTTTTCGAAATATCATCAGAAACAGGCAGAATCCGAAAGTGGAGCCCATGGTTGACGGATACACGGGATTTCTTTTCCTTGACAAGAATGATATGCCGATGGTAGCGCTTCATTGGGAAAAGTACATGCAGCATATCCGGGAAAAGTATAACAGTATCTATAAGGTACAGATGCCGTTAGTCACTCCGCATGTATGCAGGCATACTTTCTGCTCAAATATGGCGAAGTCCGGAATGAACCCCAAGACATTGCAGTATATCATGGGGCATTCGGATATTTCCGTTACGATGAATACCTATACGCATGTGGGTTTTGATGACGTTAAAACCGAGATGCGCCGCATCAGCGGAAATGGAGCAAAACTCAGAGTGGTAAATGAGTGATTCTCAGTAAGATTTTAAGTTCCAAAAACCGGCAAACCCGCATAAATACTGAGTGGTACGGAAAGAGAATTTACCACTTTTTTTACCACTTTTGCAGAAGAAAACCTGAGAAAAAATGAAAAGATATGAGAAAAAACTGCTTCAAAGGTTGATTTTGCAAAAATGCCGAAAACCGCTAAAAACAAGGAAATAACGCCGAAAAACAAAGATTTAAGGAGTTATGCAGAAGATGATAAAAGTCTTATTTGTGTGCTGGGGCAATATCTGCAGGAGCCCCATGGGAGAATTCATATTGAAGGATATGGTGCGTAAACTCGGGCTGGAGGACCAGTTCTATATCGAGTCTGCGGCTACATCCACAGAGGAGATCGGTAATCCCGTCTATCCGCCTGCGAGAGCGGAACTGGCGAGGCATGGGATAGACTGCTCGGGACACCATGCGAGACAGGTGAGAAGATCGGATTATGATAATTTCGACCTGATCATCGCGACAGAAGATGTTCACAGGCGTATCATGGAGGAAAGATTCTTCGGCGGCGATCCCGATCATAAGATCGTGCTGTGCATGGATCTGGCCGGAAGACCCGGAGAGCAGATCGATGATCCATGGTACACGGGCAGATTTGAAGAAGTGTACGGGCAGCTTTATGATGCCTGCACCGGAATCGTTGAGAAATACTCAAATCAGTTTACATAATACGCACAACGACGCGAAACGAAGTGCATACCGCGACTCACACTCAGGAGGCTTAAATGGCAGCTTTGTCAGACTTACAACCGGCTAATGTTTTTAAGTATTTTCAGGAACTCTGCAACATTCCGCACGGCTCGGGCAATATCCGCGCCATCAGCGACTATCTTTGCGCTTTTGCAAAAGATCGGGGACTAAAGTTCGTGCAGGATGAAGCGGGAAACGTGATCATATATAAACCCGCATCCGGCACCGGCACGGAGAAGACGCAGGAACCGTTGATCCTTCAGGCTCACATGGATATGGTGGCCGTATCCGTTGATGACAGGGATATGACTGCGGTGCCCATAGTTCCGCTTATAGACGGAGATCACATATATGCAGATGGCACTTCACTCGGAGGCGATGACGGGATAGGAGTCGCGTATATAATGGCATTGCTCGCATCGGATGATCTTGCGCATCCTCCGCTTGAAGCCGTGATCACCACAGATGAAGAAACGGGCATGGACGGGGCGCGGGCGCTAGATCCGGCTCTCATATCGGGCAGGCGCATGATCAACTTAGACAGTGAGGAAGAAGGCCATATCCTGGCGGGCTGCGCAGGAGGGGCCAGGGTATATATATCGCACGGTTTTGGCAGCAGGCAGACCATATCCGGTCAGGTGATCAGGATCGACATCACCGGGTGTGCGGGAGGTCACTCCGGCAACGAGATCCATAAGAGAGGCGCCAATGCAAATGTGATCGCAGGCAGGCTTCTTAATGCGCTCTGCGGGAAATATGATGTGGATCTTATAGATATCGGAGGCGGAGAAGTTGATAATGCTATCCCCAAGTTTGCTTATATGACATTGGCCTTCAGCGATGTCATATCTGAGGCAGAGATATCTGATGAGATAAGGAAAAACGCTGAGATGATCAAATCCGAGTTCACTGAAAGCGATCCGGATATGAAGATAGAAACTGAGGTTGTACCGGCAGAAAGTTTACATAACTCAAGCAATTCCGGCCTTGCATCCGATCAGACCTTGATGTCATCCGCCGAAACTACCCGCCACATCGCCGCCATGCTGTGCGAACTTCCGAACGGAGTCATGGCCATGAGCCCGGATGTGGAAGGCCTGGTCGAAACATCGCTTAATCTCGGTGTCATTTCATGTGAGCCGGATGCTGTCAAACTTCAGTATTCAGTCAGGAGTTCGATAGAAGAGGATAAGGCATCGCTCATTGGCAGGCTTCGGGCTGTCGCCGACAAGGCCGGCGCGGATACCGAGGTGAACGGAGATTATCCGGGGTGGAAGTATCAGAAGGATTCAGCTCTCAGGGATTGCCTTGAGAAAGTCTATAAAGATATGTACGGGAAAGAGGCGGTGACTGAAGCGATACATGCAGGTCTGGAATGCGGATTTTTCTCCAAAGCGCTTCCGGGACTTGACTGCGTATCCATAGGCCCGGATATGAAGGATATCCATACGACATCTGAGCGCCTCAGCATATCATCTACCGCGAGACTGTGGGATTATCTGTGCAGAGTAATAAATGAATTATGTTAACCATATCGCCAGTACCGCCTGCGGTTACTGCGCCGATTGGTGCCAGGCACGACGTTATGTCACCCGATTAGCAGTCCGATCAGCTGCACGATCACGGCGGCCAGCCAGGCCACGAAGCACTGCCACAGCACTATGCTTATGGCCCATTTACGTCCCATCTCTCTCTTGATAGCGGCGATCGCAGCCACGCAAGGAGTATACAGCAGGCTGAATACGAGCAGTGACGCAGCGGTCAGCGAGCTTACCGCGCCGCTTATCCCATCCGGTGCGAACAGCACTTCCATCGTGGATACCACGCTTTCTTTTGCCATGAATCCGCATACCAAAGATGTGATGATCTTCCAGTCGCCGAGTCCGGCGGGCTTCATCAGGGGCACGAGTATACCTGCTATATAAGCCAGTATGCTCTGACCTTCGTCTTTAACCAGATCCAGATGAAAATCAAAACTCCTTAAGAACCATACCACGATCGTAGCGATGAGGATCACTGAAAACGCTCTCTGCAGGAAGTCTTTGGCCTTTTCCCACAGAAGCATGAGCACGTTTCTGGCGGTCGGAATGCGGTAGTTGGGCAGCTCCATGATGAACGGCACTGCCTCACCTTTGAAGATTGTCTTTTTGTAGAAAAGCGAGACGAGTATGCCGTTTATGATCCCGAGGAGATACAGACCGGTGATGATGAGCCATCCTTTTCCGGGGAAGAAAGCACTTACGAGGAATCCGTAGATCGGGAGTTTGGCGGTACATGACATGAAAGGTGTCAGCAGTATCGTCATTTTACGGTCCCTGGCACTTGGAAGCGTACGCGTGGCCATGACAGCCGGAACCGTACAACCGAATCCGAGGAGCATCGGCACTATGCTTCGGCCGGAGAGACCGATCTTCCTTAAAAGCTTATCCATCACAAAAGCCACACGGGCAATATAACCGCTGTCTTCGAGAATCGACAGGAAGAAGAACATGATTATGATGATCGGCAGGAAACTTAAGACTCCGCCGACTCCCTCAAACAATCCGTCGAGAACCAGACTCTGTAGAGTCGCATTGACATGTCCCGCCTCCATGAGCCGGGCTACCTGATCGCCGAGGGCCCCGATGCCTTTTTCAAGAAGATCCTGGAAAAAAGGACCTATCAGCGCAAACGTCAAAAAGAAGATGAGAGCCATGATCCCGATGAAAACGGGGATAGCTGTATATTTGCCGGTTAGAACGCCGTCCAGCTTCTGGGACTTTGCATGCTCCTTGCTCTCTGCCGGCTTGGTCACACAGCGTTCAACGACTTTATAGATATATGAATATCTCATGTCCGCGATGGCCGCGCTTCTGTCGAGACCGCGCTCTTTTTCCATCTGAAGGATGATGTGCTCGACCATCTCGAGCTCGTTGGTATCGAGATCAAGAGCCGCGATGATCCGCTCGTCTCCGTCCACGAGTTTGCAGACAGCGAAGCGGAGAGGAAGACCTGCCTTGGCGGCGTGGTCCTCTATGAGGTGGCTTACTCCGTGAAGGCATCTGTGCACGGCACCGCCGTGGTCGTCGGCGTCGCAGAAATCCTGACGGAGAGGACATTCCTGATATTTAGCGATATGGATGGCGTGGGAGATGAGCTCGTCCACGCCTTCGTTCTTTGAGGCGGAGATGGGCACGACAGGTACTCCGAGCATTTCCTCCATCTCGTTGACATCGACGATACCGCCGTTTCCGAGCATCTCGTCCATCATGTTGAGCGCGACCACCATCGGAATGCCGAGCTCCAGCATCTGCATCGTCAGATAGAGATTCCGCTCGATGTTGGTTACATCGACGATATTGATGATGGCCTTGGGCTTCTCATTTAAGACAAAATCTCGGGAAACGAGCTCCTCCGCAGAATACGGGGACATCGAATATATGCCGGGAAGATCGGTGACGCTCGTGCCGGGATTATTACGGATCATCCCGTCCTTTCGGTCGACTGTAACTCCGGGGAAATTGCCTACATGCTGGTTTGAACCTGTGAGCTGGTTAAACAGCGTTGTCTTTCCGCTGTTCTGATTGCCCATCAGTGCGAAGGTAAGAGTCTCGCCCTCGGGAAGCGGATTGCCGCTTCCTTTGGGATGATAGATTCCTTCCTCACCGAGACCGGGATGGTGGTGGGCTTTTTTCCTGGAATCGGACGGAGACTTGGCTTTGGGTGCATCGTCAGCTTCAGCTGATGCTTCTTTATCTCTCTGAGTGATCTCGCCTACGATGATGCGTTCGGCATCAGCTTTTCTGAGCGTGAGTTCATATCCGTGTATGAGATATTCTATCGGGTCACCCATGGGAGCGTATTTGACCAGCGTCATTTCCGCTCCGGGAAGAACTCCCATGTCGAGCAGATGCTGTCTTAATGCGCCTTCTCCTCCGACCTGTTCTATAACTGCCGACTGTCCCGGCTTCAAAGAATTTAAGGTTGACATAATGTAGCCTTCTTTTAAGTATTCTCCCTTTTTATCAAAGTGGTTCTAAAAAACAAACTGAAATTTGACGTTTTATGACCCAAAACCACCGCTGACGCCTGTTTGGGTCATATATTTCAGCATATACATCCACCTATTGAGTGCGATACATGGCATCCTAATCGCGATGTATGACCCAAAAGCCCCTTTAGCGCTAATTTGGGTCATATATTTCAGCTAATAAAGCATATTCATGATCGCATTGTATGACCCAAATCCGCCTTTAGTATCCATTTGGGTCATAAATCAGTTTTTTCCGGCTTCTTCGAATCAATATCTACCGAAGACCAGGTTCATCCGGCGATATGTCTCGCCACATGCACGCCACTTGCGGAAGCATGGGAAAGTGAATGCGTCACGCCGCTTCCGTCGCCGATGATATAGAGACCCTTATGACACGACTCGAGATTATCGTCCACGTCTACTTCCATGTTGTAGAACTTGACCTCGACTCCGTAGAGAAGAGTATCGTCGTTGGCCGTTCCGGGAGCGATCTTGTCGAGCGCGTATATCATCTCGATGATGCCGTCGAGTATTCTCTTGGGCAGGACGAGGCTTAAGTCACCGGGCTCGGCCTGGAGAGTGGGCACAACGAAGTTCTCGTTAAGTCTTTTGCGAGTGCTCCTTCTTCCGCGGATCAGATCTCCGAAACGCTGTACTATGACACCGCCACCCAGCATGTTTGAGAGACGTGCGATCGACTCGCCGTATCCGTTACTGTCCTTAAAAGGCTCCGAGAAATGCTTGGCTACGAGCAGTGCGAAGTTAGTGTTGTCGGTCTGCTTGGCAGGATCTTCATAGCTGTGTCCGTTGACCGTGACGATGCCGTTAGTGTTCTCGGTAACGACGCTTCCGTGAGGATTCATACAGAAAGTACGGACTCTGTCTTCGAACTTTTCCGTGCGGTATACGATCTTGCTCTCATAGAGTTCGTCGGTCAGATGGGAAAAAAGGTCTGCCGAAAGCTCGACTCTGACGCCGAGATCGACGCGGTTAGAGCTGGTCTCTATGTTTAAGTCGGAGCACGCCTGCTCCATCCACTTGCTTCCGCTCCTTCCGACAGATGCTATGCACTTATCGCATTCATAGCTTTCGTCTACGGTGGTTACTTTGAAACCGGTGTCTGTCTTTTCAAGTTTTTCAACAGGAGTGTTGAAGAAGAAATCAACTTTTTCCTTGAGTTCATCATAGAGATTGCCGAGTACTATGTAGTTTATGTCGGTTCCCAGATGCCTTACCGAAGCATTAAGGAGCTTGAGTTTATTCTGCATGCACAGCTTCTTTAAGTCGCTGCCGGCGGTGGTGTAGAGTTTTGTTCCCTCTCCTCCGTACTCGAGATTGATCTTATCGACATACTCCATCTGTTCGATGGCCTTTTCCTGACCTATGTGCTCGTACAGGGTTCCGCCGAAGTCGTTGGTGATATTGTATTTTCCGTCGGAAAAAGCGCCCGCTCCGCCAAAACCGCTCATGATCGAACAGGTCTTGCAGCGTATGCAGCTCTTGATCTTGTCGCCGTCTATCGGGCACTTGCGATCGGCCAGCTTATGTCCGGCTTCGAATACCGCAATCTTTAAGTCCGGTTTGATCCGGGTGAGTTCGTATGCGGCAAAAATACCGCCGGGGCCTGCTCCGATTATAATGACATCATATCTCATGGGTGTACCTCGCTCTCTCGCGACTTCCTTCGGAAATTGCTCGCTGGATTACGGGCTTGGCAATACCTCGCCTCGTAATCCACATTATACTATTTTTTCACTTGACAGTAACTATATGAATGAATTATTATTAATAGGCTGTCGCGAAAGGAATATACCGATCCGACTGACAGATCGGGGTGTGGCTCAGGTGGTAGAGCGCTTCGTTAGGGACGAAGAGGCCGCAAGTTCAAGTCTTGTCACTCCGATTCAGTAAAATCAAGGGTTTCGAGAAATCGGAATCCTTTTTTTTTGTCAAATATCTAACATTTTCAGCTCTATTTATTTTTCGTATAATGATAGATGTGTAACTCAGGTTCCCCAAAGGGGTTCCATGAACCTGAACAGAATAATGAGGGATACGATATGAGATACAGAACTCTCGGAAAAACAGGACTTCAGGTCAGCGAGATAGGGTTTGGCGGAGAGTGGCTCGAACGCCATGGTTTTGATGAATCCGTTGAACTCATCAGATATGCTTCGTCTAATGGTATCAACATCATCGACTGCTGGATGCCCGATCCGAAATCCAGGGATATCATCGGAGAAGCCATGAGCGGAAACAGGGAAAACTGGATCGTTCAGGGGCATATCGGTTCAACCTATCAGAACGGACAGTATGTACGTACGCGTGACATGAAGCATGTGGTTCCCGCTTTTGAAGATATACTGGCCCGCATGAAGACCGATTATATCGATCTTGGAATGATACACTACATCGATGCGCAGGCTGACTGGGATCTTTGCATGAGCACTGATTTTATCACATATGTTCATCAGCTTCACGATGAAGGAGTGATCAGGCATATCGGTCTGTCCACCCATAACCCCAGGATCGCAAAACAGGCTGTTGAAACGGGTTTTATAGAAATGATCCTCTTTTCGATCAATCCGGCGTTTGACATGCGTCCGGCGACAGAGAGTATAGATGCCATGTTTAGCGGATACGATGAAGCTTATTCGGGGATCGATCCGGAGAGGGCCGAACTTTACCGCCTTTGTGAAGAGAAGGAGGTCGGTATCACCGTCATGAAAGGCTTTTTCGGAGGAGCGCTGTTTGATGAAAAGAGATCTCCGTTCGGCGTCGCATTCACTCCCAAACAGTGCATCCATTATGCACTGACAAGGCCCGGGGTATCGTCGGTCCTGTGCGGATATGATACGAAAGAGCAGATCGACGAGGCGGTAGCTTATGAAACAGCTGCGGCAGAGGAACTTGATTATGCTTCGGTCATTGCATCGGCTCCCATGCATTCATACATGGGCCAGTGCACATACTGCGGGCATTGTAAACCCTGTCCGGTAAATATCGATATCGCAATGGTCAATAAGTTTTATGATCTTGCCGTATCTCAGGAGACGGTTCCGGAGAGTGTAAAAGCGCATTACGAGGCGCTGGGTACAACTGCTGTCGCATGCGTGGGATGCAAAAGCTGCGAGAGCAGATGTCCCTTTGGCGTAAAAGTGGCTGAAAGAATGAAAAAAACACAGCAGCTGTTCGGCTGTTAGGACTAGGACTTTAGAATCAGCGGAGGAGACATGATACTACCCGAAGAAAAACTTACATTAAAGGACGGAAGGACCGTCATTATCAGAACTCCGGAGGAAAAAGACGCGCAGGCGCTTTTGGATTATCTGAAAAAGACAGCCGGCGAGACGGATTTTCTCATAAGATATCCGGAAGAGATCACTTTTACGCTTGAGTCGGAATATAACATCATAAACAGCACCAGGGAGTCGGAGGATTCGGCCTGGTTTACCGTCTTTGAAGGCGACAGGGTTGTGGGCAACTGCACCTTTTCGCCCATCGGTTCCCAGATGAAATTCCGACACAGATGCAGCATCGCCATAGCGCTCGAGCAGTCGTACTGCAGCTGCGGACTGGGAGCTGTGCTGTTTGAGAGAGCCATAGATACCGCCCGGAAGATCGGTTATGAGCAGATCGAACTGGGAGTGTTTGAGGATAATGACAGAGGACGGGCTCTCTATAAGAAGATGGGATTTGAGGAGTATGGCAGGATCCCGCACGCCGTCCGCCTGAAGGACGGCTCCTACAAGGATGAGATAACCATGGTCCTTTTTTTGCAGTAATCGGGAGATGAACGAATGACACCAACGGACTTTTCAAAGATAATTGCAGAAGAGATAAAGTGCGCCCCCTGGCAGGTTGAAGCGGCGATCAAACTGATCGATGAAGACAATACTATTCCCTTCATCGCCAGATACCGTAAGGAGATGACAGGCAGCCTCAATGATGAACAGTTAAGGAAACTGAACGAGCGCCTGGAGTATCTGAGGAACCTGGAAAAGCGAAAAGAAGAGGTCATGGCCCTCATAGATGAGCAGGGCAAGCTGACCGATGAGTTAAAGAAATCCATAGAGTCGGCGGACAAGCTCGTGACTGTGGAAGACCTGTACAGGCCTTTTAAGCAAAAGAAAAAGACCCGCGCGGACATGGCGAGAAAGAGAGGCCTCGAGCCTCTGGCTGTATATATCATGGAGCAGAACGCCAAGGCGCCTGTAGAAGAGGAAGCCGCTAAGTTCGTTACAGGCCCCATAAAGCCGGCGTCGGACAGCAAGGAAGATGCGATCAAAGCCTCCGAATCGGAAGTCCTTGATGTGGCAGCCGCAATCGCAGGAGCTTCGGACATAATTGCAGAGCAGATATCCGACGATGCGAAGTATCGTACATACATAAGAGATCTTACGCGAAGAGAAGGCACGATATCGACCAAGGCGAAAGATCCCGAAGCGGAGAGCGTATATACGAATTATTACGACTACAGCGAACCCGTAAAGAAGATCGTAGGTCACAGGATCCTGGCGATAAACCGCGGCGAATCCGAAGGTATCTTAAGCGTCTCCATAGATATAGAGAAGGATAAGATCCTGGGATATCTGGAAAAACAGCTGATAGTCAGGAATAATCCCTATACTACGCCCGTAATCCTGGCAGCCGCCGAAGACGCATATGTAAGGCTCATCGCTCCCTCCATCGAAAGAGAGATACGCTCTGAACTCAAGGATTCGGCAGAGGACGGAGCTATAGACGTATTCGAAAAGAATCTGACACAGCTTCTCATGCAGCCTCCCATCGCGGGAGCGACCGTGCTTGGCTGGGATCCGGCTTTCAGGACCGGGTGCAAGCTCGCAGTGGTGGACGAGACCGGCAAAGTGCTCGATACGAAGGTCATATATCCCACTGCGCCCCATAACAAAGTCGATGAATCCAAGAAGATCTTAAAAGACCTGATCTCAAAATACGGGATAAACCTGATATCGATTGGAAACGGTACGGCGTCAAGGGAGTCCGAGCAGATCGTAGTTGAGCTCATCAAGGAGATATCGGGAAATAAGCCGCAGTTCTGCATAACGAATGAGGCCGGCGCCAGCGTGTATTCGGCAAGTCCTCTTGCGACAGAGGAGTTCCCGGAGTTTGACGTGGGACAGAGAAGCGCCGTATCCATAGCCAGAAGAGTCCAGGATCCTCTTGCGGAGCTTGTTAAGATAGATCCCAAATCGATCGGTGTGGGACAGTATCAGCACGACATGAACCAGAAGAAACTGGGAGACGCTCTCGACGGAGTAGTGGAAGACTGCGTGAACAGGGTCGGAGTGGATCTGAATACCGCTTCGGCCGCGCTTTTGTCCCATATATCCGGAATCACTCCGACGATCGCCAAAAACATCGTGAGTTACAGGGAATCAAACGGCAGGTTTAAAGCCCGTAAGGAGCTGCTTAAGGTCAGCAAGCTCGGTCCCAAGGCGTATGAACAGTGCGCAGGATTCTGCCGAATTACGGGAGGAACAGAGCCTCTGGATCAGACGAGCGTTCACCCCGAATCATATGACGCTGCGGGAAAACTGCTTAAGCTGATAGGCTGCGGAATAAGGGATGATAAGGCGATCTCTGATTATGAGAAGACCATAAAGAATAAAAAGGCGCTTGCCGAAGAACTCGGATGCGGTGAGATAACGCTTAAGGATATCCTTGAAGAACTTAAGAAACCGGCAAGAGATCCGAGAGAAGATATGCCCAAACCTATCTTAAAGTCCGACGTCCTGGAGATGAAGGACTTAAAGCCCGGAATGAAGCTTAAGGGTACGGTGCGCAACGTCATCGACTTCGGCGCATTCGTAGACATCGGCGTTCATCAGGATGGATTGGTGCATATCTCTCAGATGGCTGACAGGTTCATCAAGCATCCTCTCGAAGTGGTTTCCGTCGGGGATATCGTTGATGTGACTGTCCTTGATGTTGACGAGAAAAAAGGCCGGATCTCGCTTACGATGAAGCAAGCGGCAAAATGAGGTAGGTTCATGAGCGGAAAACTATTTAAAGCTGTCAGTTTAGCGGCGATCTCGGCTATGTGCATCGGCTTGCTGACGGGCTGCGGAGAGCGGGCGGCCGAGCGTAAGATCGGGATAGAAGCCAGGTATTATATCGCGGATAAGTACGGATTCAGGCCCGGCACCACAGGTGTGGAACTGAGGAGAGTCGGAGAACTCGAAGGCGTCTGGCACAAAAAGGACGGCGGCACGGCGAGCATGGAGTATAACGGCCGGTCCTTTAATGTGTATGTGAGCCTGACGAATCCGGATATCAGATATGATGATTATCTTAAGCAGGATGTAGAAGCGTATCTGAACTCATATTTTGCCGATGCTCTTGACTGTCACGATATCTATGTGTGGGCCACGTACGGAACACCTGTATGCATGGTACCGGGTGATGTGAAGACCATCGATGATGTATTTGCAAAATGCGACAACATCCGGATATATGTGAGCACTTACGGACTTGACCGGGATAGCGCCGAAGATCTGGATGTGACCGGATTGGGGAGCGACACAGTGATTGATATAATTGACTGGACATCGGCGGACTGCCTTGAAGATGAAGATCTGATCAGAGAAACCGTGGTCGGACTGGAGTCTGACAGTTATACTGCCGGATTCAGCAAGATCAGATCGTATTATCATTACAGTAACGGTGAAGTTAGTTCTCTGTTAAAATAAATATGGGTTATTCTATCCCGACAAGCAACCAAAGAATCGTTTTTTTGAGGACGGAACTATGGCAACTGGAATCGAAGAAGTTCAGCAGGAACAGACAAGAGAAAATGGAGCACCCCAGCAGACCACGACATCTGCTACCAATATCCAGGGGGAGATACAGACCAGAATAGAATTCAGCAGTCCCGCTGATCAACAGGCGATAGAAGATCAGACACGGGAAGAAGGATCTGCCGAAGTAGAAGCCGATATGTATGCAATACCGGCTTCGGATGAAGCGTTGCAGGAAACACCGGAAACTTCAGAAGAGTCCGCTGCGGAAGTGACGGAAGAGGCAGGCGTGTCTGTGGAATCCGGCGAAACAACCGACGATAAAGAAGATAAAAAAGAGGGCAAGAGTAAGAAGTCCCGAAGAAAAAAGGGAACCAAAAGGATCAGGATCGGCGGGGTCGAGATCAAGGGGAGACCGGGAGATGAAGTATCCGTTCCGGCCATGATCCGCATTTTTGCAGGGGTGATGGTAGATCTTACCTCTTCGAAAATGAGAATAGAAAAAGGTGATGAGGATGACAGCGTAAAAGCCGTTCTGCTCCCGGGAGGATTACCTTCTATCATCGTGATGGCTAGTGATCAGCTGATCCAGACTGCGATCTCTGATGTTGTCATCACTCAGAAAAAGAATGAAAAGGCGAAGATCGAAGGAAGACTCGCCGGGCAGCTGGCTTTTGTGACTAACGGAGGAAGGCTCTTAACATCCGAAGAAAACAGTAACCCGGTGCTGGCCAAAAACAGCGGGATACTTGCGTCAAACGGAACCGGAACTTTTTCGGAAAACGGGATAATCATTGACGAAGGGGGGAAGTTATATAAGGCTGACGGCACTTTTGATACAGTTTCCAAAATAGAGATAAATATGTCCGGCATCATATTTGAAAGGTCTGCCGGTGACGGAAATAAGATAAGCGAAACGGTCGGAAGCGTTGATACGGTGATCAATCTCACGAATACTGATGATCTTAAAACCCTCGCGGAAGATGTCATGAGGAATGGCCTCAGGGCAATCTTCGGAAGAAAATACACGCTCGATGGCGAAGACATACAGATCCTCGGGGATGAAGATGAAGAGGGCGGGGGAGAAGGTTCATCGCTTATGGATAAAGTCCTTGATACCCTCAAAGACTATTCGAAAGACGCCCTGCTGAACGGATTGAAAACCTTTGCCTCGGAAGCATTTATGGGCGAAGGCAAAGGTTATAAAGCAAAATTCAAAAATGCCATAAAAGAATGGTACCAGTCGCAAAAAGACGATCTTCATGATGACATACTGGACAAGTTCATGGAGAAGAGCAGTGACATAGAAAACTCGATTGAGTCGCTGAGAAGTATACTGCCCGGATCAGTTATAGATATAATTGAAGATTATTATATGGAGTATTTCAAGTCCGCGTCGGAGACTCTGGACAATATGGCCGGTGAAACGGAAATAGAAGACAAAGAAGAGGACGAAGACGAAGAAGACGATGATGATCTGGGCATTGAAACCGAGATCTGGATATTCCCCGGCTTCTTAGGGTTTAAACTGGGCATCAAGCCGGAATTTGCACTTTCAGTAGGCGGTAATCTGAATATAGAGGCATTGAACAGGCATCTTCTGAAAATGGCGGTGAATGCTCATGCGGCCGGAGAGATAGGCCTGGTATTAAGTGTCGGAGCAATTCTAGGCAATGCCCTGCTTTCACTGGAAGGAGAATTGGATGCCGGCGGAAAGATCACGGGCGGCAGTGACGGCGGTAAGTTTCTGGAGATCTCAGGATTTACGATAGAGGTAGTCAAATCGGACGGACAGACGAAGCTGAAACACGGCGAAGCTCAGTTGAGTGCGCAGGTTAAGGCTGAAGTCAGCCTTGGCGGATCATTGTCTGCCGGATCCAAGATCGTGGGCTGGAAAAAGGAACTTGTTTCGGGGGAAGTAAAAACGACCGTTGCCAGCTTTAATATGACCGGAAAGGTCATAAAAAAGGGCCCGCTGTTATCACTCAGCGGCTGGCAACTCAGCAACACTACTGTAGCGACATCCATACTTAATGAGGCTAAAGCTAAGGCGATAGACGTGGCCTTTGCCGATGAGAAAAATATTGAAGGGATCGCTGATCTAACCCAGTCGATTGAGGACCGTTCGGAGCAGATTGCACTCTTGGACAAAACTCTGGCAACCATCGAGAACGAGATCAAAAGTGCAAGTGCATTTGCTTTTTCCAAAGAGAATGGTGCATACAACAAAGCAATAGTTCACGATCTTGAAAAACTGTGGGAAGCATATTATGCACAGATCAAGCTCTCTGAGGATGACATGAAAAAGATCGATGTTCAGATCGAAGAGAATAGCAAGGATCCGAAGACGGTTAAGGGTATTCAGGAAGTCCAAAAATGCATACAAAAGAGAATTGACCGAAAAGCATTATTGGATAAATGGAAGAAGGATAACACTAATGATAAGGGCATGCTGAAAAGAACACGAAAGGAAGTACTTGCTTTTTATTCCATTATTTCAGACAACGGAAGCGGTTATGCCCGGGATGATGCGGAATACCGACAGGATCAGGCCGAAGCAGATCTGTTTTCCAAAGATGAGATGATGAATTATGAAAAGAAAAGAATCGAGGAGAAGAAGAAGGGGCGCAGGGAGCTTTATGATGAGGTAGCGGATGCAGCTTACTTTGCAAATAGTGATGAGGAGTTTCTTGAAGAATATATTAAGATAAGAGGCAAAAACAAGGGGTTTATCAACCATCTGTTAAAACACGGTGTTTCTCTGGGGATTTTTTCTCAGGAGGAATTAAGAGCCAGATTGCTTACATATGAGCAGACCAGGATAGGTGAACTTACCGGTGCAACTCCGTTTGATACACTGCTTAAAAATGCGGAGCTGATAAAGAATAAAGATGAAGTCAATGTTTCCGTCAATTCGAGGATTTTCAAAACTGACGAGAAACTATGGACTGAGTATGTCATGGATGTATCAACTCCCGAGGATATTCTGGATTATGAAAACACAAGGTCAAGAGAATTAAATACGAGTGGATTGATCGAGAAAACAGTTGATCCCTTATGGAGGGCATTAACTGAGATCAGGGGTCTGAAGAAGCTATATGACAATGAGAAAGATGAAAAAACGAAATGGCAATACAAGCATGATGCCGAACATAAGGCGATAGACGCTCTTAAGAAAGCCGGTTTTGTGAGCAAAGGCTATTTTTCATATGACAAAAGTAAAGAAGAATATAAATCCTTATCTTCAGAAGACTTAAAAGAGATAATCAGCGATTATGCCGACATCGACTATTACAGCGAGAACGTCAGTAAGCAGAAATCCGAGATCGCAGCGCTTAAAAGCACGGACGCAAAAAAGGTGAAAGCTGCTTTGGAGAAATCCGGTAACCGTAAGATTTATGATCAATATATTGATCATCTGCTGAAGGAGAAAGAATACAGTGAAAGTATTTTTTCTCTTGATGATATAGTCGAATATGAAAAGGAAAAGCAGGATCACTATGAAAAAAACAATGATAAAAAATCTGCTGATAAGCACGCTGAACGTGTTCAGTTCCTCATGTATGAGCAGGACCAGATAAAGTATCTGAACGCAGCAAATCTTACAGGAGGAAAAGAAGCGGGTCAAAAGGAGACTCAGGCAGCAATGACATTGTACTTTACCGGCGTTCGGCCTGTAGGGCATAAGGAGATGAATGCCGAGATCGGAAAAGAAGAAGACAAAGCTCAGTGGAATGTAGGCATGGCCAAGGGCTATATAGAGAGACTCAAGAAAAAGCCTCCGACTAAAGAAGTTATGATTGAAGCGCTGAAATGGGCCGCCTCTACGGATGAAGCCTATGAGAACTACTCGAAAGCAAAAATTTCTGTGGATAATAAGGGATCTGAGAGTGCCCCCGCAGTCTTTGAAGAGTGGAAGGATAAAGTAGGGGGAGATGCGGAGAAAGCGCTTGGTTCTGCCATAGACAAAAAAAAGACTGACAGGACATATGATTCATGGAGTAAGATCGATAACTGGATAGCTTTTATTGAGTATCAGCTTAAAGGCCCGGAGCATTTTGACCGGATAGATACTATAGAAAAAATGATCTCAGACGGAAAGAGCCCTGATGAAATAAAAAAAGCGTACAGGGAAAAACTTGGCGGCGGTGCACGTTTTGCGGAGGTTTTGGTTAAACAACCGACCGGCAAACTGACCGTCAACAGATTTCTTGAATTCTATAGAAAAACCGGGCAGGAACTCAAGTATGCGGAATCCGGCAAGCATGCCGAACGACTTAAGATTATCAAGGAAACAGCGGATTTTGATGAGATGGTGAGATTATATAACGGGTCGGAAAATGCTGCCAGATTTGAACAGGAACTGCTGAATGACGAAACAGTCAGAAAAAAGCTTACCAGAGAAATGATCCTTGACTATGAAAGAAAGAAAGCAGATATAGGGAGCACCAGGCATCAGGCCAGATTAGCGGCTCTTGACTCGGCTAAGGACAATGCGGAAGCTGCGAGACTGTATAAGGAAGATTTTAATGCCGGCAATGGCTTTGAAGGGGCCAATCGGGATAAAGCCAAAAACAGAGCGGTTAAGATAGCCACAAGCAGGACGGGCGACGCCGAATTACAGCGCATATATGAGTATGAGGAAAAGAAACGCAAATTCTGGGAAGATGCAAAGAAGAAATATCTGAAGCCTGTTGATGATCTGAAAGCTAAGCACGAGGAACTGGAGAATCTCGTAAAGGATGCTGCCGAAAAGATCAACAAGATCGTAGGAGATATTTCTGCTCTTGAAGAAGAGGGAGCGTCAGTCGGAAATGTCAAGAAAGCAGTTACCACAGCCAGGACCAGTGTCAGCGCAGCCAACCGGAATAAAGGGATGATCCCTGAACTTACTGAAGCACATGACAAGATTGACGGATACATAGCAGAGCAGAAGAAGATCAGGGAAGAGATCATCGAAAAGAATGAACAGCTGATCAGGGAAGAACAGGAAGCAGAAAAGAAAGGTGTCCTTACATCATGACACAATTGAAGGATCACGGATTCACAGATCAATATATGAAGGATATCATTGAAAACCCTTTTTCCGATACCCGGGAAGAACTTGATGCCTGGCTTTCGTATGTGGACTTATTATGTAAGGTGATGGCAGAACGTACTTCTTCAAAAAATGACATGCCCGCTGCCAGAGTCGGACATAAGCCCCCTGCCGGAGAAGCGTTAAAGACACTTCTTATAAGTGAATCGGAGGATGAGGATCTATCATCCGGGCTTCGGGATATATTTGATCTTCTTCTTGAGAGGGGCAGCGACACTCCCGAAGGAATCGCCGCGCCGCTTTGGGATCTTTTCAGGTCAACGCTTATGGATGATTGTGAAAGAATGGTCTTCATGATAGCGTTAAGCGTTGATCTTAACAGAAAATATGAAAAGATATTTGATATGCTCTCCGGAGACGGTTCCGGTACGGGAAGACCTACGATCGGTCTTGCGCTTGATCTGTGCCGTCTTTTCATGTCAAAGAAAGAGTGTTCGGTTACGAAACTGTTGAATGACGGCAGCATCCTGAGATCTCTTCTGACTCAAAGGAGAGCTTACAGCGGAAGCCTGATGGGCGAGGAACTCAGGATCCGCAAATCCATAATCATGCTGCTTATGGGCAAGGAGGATAATATAGCCGGGGCTTCAGGCATCGTGCACTTTTTGAACAGCCTGCCTGACGAAGAAAAAGTCTTACGAGTGGATGTCCTTAATGATCTCAAAAAGATAAGCTCTTCGGAAACAAGAAACGTTTGTCATCTTCGGGCTGCTTCGGGCTGCGGCAGGAGATTTCTTTTGCAGAGGCTTGCCGGAGAAAACGATCTCGGGGTCATAAGCATACATCTCCCCATGTTGTTTACAAAAGATGAATCCGAAGCGGAGGACATTCTTAAGGAAACTGCGATAAAACATCTACTGTTCGGAGATATCATTTATCTGGAGGCAGGAGACATAAAAAAGATCGATCCGACGCGCCTTCAGAATGCCTTCAGGATACTTCAGCCTTATGTGTACGATCTCTACATCGGCGGGGAAGGATCGATCCCCGAAGATATCAGGATCGACGGGCAGAGATTTGTCATTAATGTAAAGCGTCCCACCAGAGGTGAGCAGGAGATACTCTGGAGGGAACTCGCCGGAAGGCATGATATCGAATTTGCGCCGGATGTTTCCGTATCGGAGCTGGCATCCAAGTTCAATCTGACTCCCGGACAGATCGAAAGAGCGCTTACGGTTTCTGCGTCGTTAAGCAAAGGCGGGGATGGAAGAACGAAGCTCAGCCATGAAGAGATAGAGGAACAGTTAAGAAATCTCTCGGGTGAAAAGCTATCGCATCTGTCAAGAAAAATGAACGCCACATTTGGCCTTGAAGACATACAGCTTCGAAAAGAAGCGCTTACCCAGGTTGAAGATCTCTTAAACAGGATCAGATTCAGGAGCGTGGTAAATGACGAATTCGGATTTTCGCGTAAACTGCCCTACGGAAGAGGAGTTTCGGTCGTACTGTACGGACCTCCCGGAACCGGCAAGACGATGCTTGCATGCGTGATCGCAAAAGAACTCGGGCTTGATCTTTACAGGGTTGATACTTCTGCCATAGGAAGCAAGTATATAGGCGAAACCGAGAAGAATATCGGCGCGCTGTTTGAGGCTGCGATGGGATCAAACGGCATACTTTTCTTTGATGAGGCAGACGCTCTTTTTTCCAAAAGGACGGATGTCGAAAATGCGAATGACAAGCATGCGAACTCGGAGGTCGCATTCCTGCTTCAGCAGATAGAAGAATATGACGGCCTGTCCATCCTGGCGACCAATGCGGTCCAGACTTTCGATGCCGCTTTCAAACGAAGGATGACATACTTCATTCCTGTGGAGAAACCCGATGAGGAAGAAAGGCTCCAGATCTGGCAGAATGTCTTCCCCAAAGATACTCCGCTTAAGGATGACATCAGCTTCGAATTATATGCCAAGGTTGAGGGCATGACAGGCAGCACGATAAAAGCAGCTGCGGTAACCGCCGCTTACTATGCGGCTTCGAGAGGTGAAGCCGTAAGCAATGCGGATATCATAGAAGCGATAGATATTGAATACAAGAAGGCGGGCAACATGTCAGGTATCAGGGAAAGCCTTTATTCCGGGATGATCTGACGAGC
This sequence comes from Lachnospiraceae bacterium, assembly GCA_017620155.1. GTDB lineage: Bacteria > Bacillota > Clostridia > Lachnospirales > Lachnospiraceae > XBB2008. The sequence continues at coordinate 20,802 of JAFZQY010000121.1, forward strand.
GCGGAGCAAAGAATTATGAGTGACATCACCACCACCAAAACCAAAAGGATCGATGAGATCAGCATGATGAAAGGTTTAGGCATGCTGATGGTCATTTTTGTGCATATGAGTTCCGTTGCCGGAGTCCTGACCGAGCTTGAGTACATATCACGGTTAAGATCTTTTCTGGCCATACCGCTAATGATGATGTTTATCTACCTGTCAGGATATACGAGTTCCACGCGGGCTAAAAATCCTTTTACTAAATTCACATACAGAGCAGGCCGGATCCTGGGCCCCTACTATCTTTATACCTTTGTAATGATCCTCATATATGCGGTCATTTACCTGGGAATAGAGAAAAGATCGCTCGCCTGGTTTGGCGACGGCGTATTGGAGATGCTTTTCCAGCTTCAGTCGGTTCATCTGTTCGATCCTGCATCCACAGGCGTCCATCCCATGTTCTACGGAGTCCTCGTGGGCTGGTTCCTGTTTCAGATGATCGTATCGGAGATCGTGTTTACGCCGATCCTGTATGCACTCAAAGGCAAAAAGAGCGTATGGAAGCTCGTGATAGCGATCGCTCTTTTGGCAGCAGGCGCGATCCTCTATATGCTGAACCTCCAGGGGCTTAACGGCAAGTTTTTCCCTCCGGTATGCAAGATCTTCATACTGCCCAATATCCCCGGCCTCGCCGCATTGATGCTCATCGGAAGCTTTGCGGCCGACTGTTCGGCGCTTGATCTTGATTCTTATTCAATTTTAAAAAAGGTGATCGCCCTGATCGTCGGCATAGCCATCGAGGTGATCTTTTTCCTGACGGATGATTACCTGTATGATTTCCCGATCGGAAAATGGGGCCCCTTCGGACCTTTCAGTTACTTCCTGGCGCCGATCAGCGGGATCGGATTCATTCTGATCATCGGGATCATCTGCCACCTGATCAAGCGGTTTTCTCCGGTTAAGTCATTACTGATCTTTGTCGGGGATAATTCGATGGATTATCTGATGATCCATTTCTTCGTCGGAGTCATTACGGCTTATATAGGCGGTTTCTGGTATGAATATCTCTATGACCCTATTCCAATGGATGATCTTTCGCTCAACTATCTGCACTTTGTGATCCTCTTAGCGGTCGTATATACGGTATCTACTTTAGTGATCTTGTTTAAGAAACTGCTCGGAAAAAAGAGCAAATGATGAAGTTTTTCAGGGATAAAAGTTTTTTGAGATAAGCCGCACATTTCGTGCGGCTTATGCGTTAATCATTATGAAAGGAGGTCGAACCCGGATCCATGGATTTAGAGATCATATATGACAAGATATACCGGTATGTGTATTTCAGGATAAAAGATCAGACGGCTGCGGAAGATATCACGCAGGAGACCTTCTTAAGATATATCAGCAAAAAGGGAAGCGGCATTGGGTTTGAGATGAGATATCTGTACACGATTGCGAAGAACCTCTGTATTGACGAATACAGAAAGGTCAAGCACGATTCGATGCCGGAGGATTATGAGAGCGAAGCGCTGCAGAGCCCGGGGATCCCGGAGGAAAAGATAATGATCCGCGAGGCGCTCTCCAAACTGCCAGAAGAAGATCAGGAGATATTGCTTCTTCGGCATGTGAATGGCGAATCGGCAGGTACGATCAGCAGCACGCTCGGGATATCGAGATTTGCATTATACAGGCGCCTTAAAAGCGCGGAGGATAAGCTCCGCGAGAATCTGGAGGTGGGAGAATGAGAAAGAATGATTTGAACGATCTTTTGGCAGATGCTTTCAATGCTCCTGAACCGAAGAACAAAAAAGAATTCTTAAAAACTATAAGACCCAGGGAAGTAAGCACCATGAAGATGCTTGTGCAGCAGGCGTCCTATATCAGGATATCGGTATGGCTGCTTGCGGCAGCGATCATCATACTCGCCATAGCAGGATCGCTTGCCATGATAGACGGGACAGAGAAAACGATCGCATCGCTCATGCCTTTTACGGCGGCGATAGCTGTCCTTGAGATGAAACGGTCCGTGAAGTACAACATGATCGAACTGGAGATGGCCACCAGATATTCGCTTCGAAGTGTCGTGCTTGCGAGACTTTCGGTGATAGGACTTGTAGCGATGATCGTACTTCTCGTTTCCGCGCCTGTGATCGCCGCGGCGTTTGGCGGAGAAGTGATCTATACGGCGATGCATATCCTGATACCGTATCTGATCACGATGATCGTAAGTCTCAGGATAGAGAGGACCATTGCCGGACGCCAGACCGGATACACTTCTCTGGCGGTGGCTGCGATCGTGGCGATGTCGATCTACTGGGCATCATTTAATCAGTGGCTGATCATACGCCTTTTGGAAGCAGTAGAAAAATGGGGCGTAGCGATCACACTGATCCTGATAGCACTGACCGTCATGGAACAGTGGAAGACCATCAACAATGTGGAGGCATTTGCATGATTTTATCTGTAGACAGAATAACCAAACAATATAAGAACAAATTAGCGGTAGACCGGATCTCTTTTAACTTAACCGAAGGCGTGACCGGACTGCTCGGTGCAAACGGCGCGGGCAAGACAACGCTCATGCGCATGATGAGCGGGATCCTCACCCCTACGAGCGGTGAGATAAGTGCGGACGGGATCGCAGTGCAGACAGAGGAATATCGTTCGCTTCTGGGATATCTGCCGCAGGATTTCGGATACTATCCGGAGTTCACGGCGCGGGAGTTTATCCGCTATATAGCCGCTCTTAAGGGCATCGAGAAAAAACACGCCAGACAGAAAACGGAAGAACTGTTGGAGACAGTCGGACTTTCCGATGTTGCAGGAAAAAAGATCAAGACTTTCTCCGGCGGCATGAAGCAGAGAGTGGGCATCGCACAGGCGCTCGTAAACGATCCCGCGATCCTGATCCTCGATGAGCCGACTGCGGGCCTTGATCCCAAGGAGCGTGTGCGTTTCAGGAATCTGATCGCCGATATCGGCAAGGATACGATCGTGCTCTTCTCGACGCATATCGTTTCGGATATCGAGCACATCGCGAGCAATGTTCTCATCATGCGCGACGGACAGCTGGTCCACGAAGGCGAATGGAATGAAGAAAGCGGCGACTTAGAGCAGTTCTACATGGAGGAGATAGACTGATGAATATGAGATCATGGGCAAGCCTTTACGGGTTTGAACTGAAGAAGATATTGAAAAGCAGATTGATGATAGCGATGCTGGTATTTCTTTTCGTTACGATCATGATAGAAGCCCTGGCTCCGAGACTTACCACATCACGTGATGTGGCCGAGGCGAGACGCTCTTTAAGCGGACGCGTGATCGATGATGAGCTTTTGCAGGAGATGTATCCCAAACTCATCGACGACGGAAGGACATGGACCGATGAGAATAAGGAATACTACGGCATCGCATATGTCGAGGATGTGATGGTCGATAACGAGAAGACTCTTGATCAGTATACGGCTGATGAGATGTACGCTCAGCGCGAGGCGGCCATCGATCATTACATGGAATATGACGAACTGACGGAAGGTGAGATAGGCTGGTGGAAAAATAAGGCTGCGAAGGTTGAGACTCCGTTTACTTATTACTACTATGAAGGCGCGCTGAATCTCGCACAGGGCTTAACGGGAATACTTCTGGTGATCTTCCTGATATCCGCGATATGCGTCTCGACAGTCTTTACTTCCGAACACAGACAGCGTACAGACCAAGTGGTATTAAGCTGTAAGCACGGCAGGATGGCGACATATTTTGCCAAGATCGCGGCAGGTATTACGGTTGTGACTGCCTCATCCATTATAGGTTCGGCGCTGCTTGCGCTGATGATAGTCATCTTTTCGGGGATGGATGGACTTAATGCAGTAGTCCAGCTTGAGATCCCGCAGGCTACATATGCTTATACATTCGGTCATTTCATACTGATACAGCTCGTGGTCATGATCACGGCAGGTATCCTGTTTTCGACTTTTGCAATGGGAGTATCGGAGATGCTGAAGAACAGCATGGCGGTTATGGGACTCATGGTAGGGATCTTCATCTACAGCCAGGTCGAGATAGTACCGCCGCAGTTTAGGTTTTTAAGCCAGACCAGAGCGATGCTGCCCTCTAACCAGATGAGCGTATGGGCATTGATAGAATATCGTCTGATCAACATCGGCGGGCATTATATCACCGGATTTGTGGCTTCCCCGATCCTGTATCTGATCATATCCGCAATCCTCATCATTATCGGCGGGATAGCATATAACAGATTCCAGGTTACAGGGCGATGATATTCGCAGCCGCTTTTTCCGGGAGGCAATATTCGCAGCCACTTTTCACAGAGACGGAAAGTGTGTTACAGAGTGACGATGGAAGTAGCCACTTTTTCCTGAAAGCGAATGTCGTGCTCGACGAGAAGCATGGTGGGTTTGTACTGCAGAATCAGTTTCTCGATCTGCATGCGTGAGAATACATCGATGAAGTTAAGCGGCTCATCCCATATGTAGAGATGGGCCGGAGTGATCAGGCTGGATGCTATCAGGACTTTCTTTTTCTGACCTTCTGAATAATCTTCAATATTCTTGACGAACTGTTCACGGCCGAGGTCGAGCTGTCTTAAGACCGCCAGGAACAGACTCTCATTAAGACCGTTTTTTTGGATATATTCTTTCAAGGAGCCGTGAAGGAAAGACGTATCCTGACTGACATAAGATATGGTCATGCCCGATGCGACATCCAGGCGGCCGGAGATCAGTAGTTCAGGGTCAGTGGGGGCCAGGATGGCATGTATGATGCTTGATTTTCCGCATCCGTTCTCGCCCGAGAGGACTATGCGTTCGCCGCGGCGTACCTGAAACCGCAGTCCGTCGAACAGCATTCGTTCGCTGCCTTCGTATTGAAGCCCCAGATCGTACGTGTCTATCAGCACTTCCTTATGATATGTGAGTGGCATGATCTTCAGATCGGTCACTTTTTCTATGTCCTCAAGAAGTCCTTCTTTTTCTTCAATTTCTCTGTCAATCCGCCCCTCATAAGCCTTGACTCTGGCCTGCATCTTCTTGGTCTTGGCGCCGATAAACGAGCGGGTCGAGATGCTTCTGTCATTCTCTTTTATGGGATCAAAGCCGATCTTTGAGTGCTCACTTTTCTCTGCCCATCTGCCGGTCCTGTCCGCTGCGGCCTTTAACTTGCCGATCTCTTTTAAGTGCTTCTCATTTTCCGCCTGACGGAAGGCGTCCTGCTTTTCCTTGTTTTCCCACCAGGAAGAGAAGTTGCCTGCCTGCACTTCGATCGACTCGCGGTTTAATATGAGCACATGGTCGCAGACTCCGTCCAGCAGATCACGGTCATGAGATACGAGGATGAAGCCTTTCTTGGAAGCGAGATATGACTTGACGATATCTCGCGCTTTTCCGTCCAGGTGGTTGGTCGGCTCATCAATCAGCAGGAACTCATTCTCCGTTGCGAAAAGTACTGCCAACATCACCCTGGTCCGCTCACCGTAACTTAGCGTATCAAACGGTCGGTACAGGCACTCGGGATCCATCTTAAGCTGATCCATCTGGATGAGTACCTGCCAGGATTCAGCCTCGGGCTTCCACTTTTCCATAAGTTCCGTGGCACAGCAGCCCTCCTCGTCGTCGGTCACGGGATAAGGGAAGTAGTCAAATCTCGTGCCGGTCGATATGCTCCCCTGATAGGCATACTTTCCCATGAAAAGGTTAAGCAGAGTGGTCTTACCCTTTCCGTTTCTGCCGATCAGACCGAGCTTCCAGTCGGTATCTATCCTGAATGTGACTTTATCGAAGACGTCATCCGCACTTCCCTCATAGGAAAATGTCAGATCTGTTACCTGTATCTGTGCCATTAAACACCACCAACGTAGATTTTTCTGATACAATAGCATAGGAAACTATGGATATCAAGCAACGCATAGTGCAGGACATATGTAATTCATCGAGAATGGCATAGTCCCCGGACATGCTTAAGAAGAACGGCAGTTAAGGAGAACATTATGAAAAGATACGGCAAGATAATAGCAGCTGCGATGATCGCTTCGCTCATGGCTACAGGATGCGGGGCAGCAGATACGCCGCAGACTGAGGCACCTCAGGCGCAGGAGACTGCAGAGGAGACCGTAGCCCCTGAAGATACCGCCGAGGCTCAGGAAGAGGCATCTGAAGATGCTTCCGAAACCGCGTCTTCGACTTTGGTTTCACTTCCCGGATATGTATACACAGGTTCTGAGGAGTATCTGGACGTGATCAGCGAATATATGATCAAGGACGCCAGAGAATGGTACGATCCCGATACCGGAGTATACATCCCGTTCAGTTTCATCGCAGGCGTCGATGATGCGGATCCTGAGGATATCAAGGTATACGGCGAATTCGACATAGACGGATATGATCTTCTGAATACGACGCTCGCTTGCTGTAACGGCGGACGTTCACGCGGCGTTTTCCATATTAAGAAGGAAGATGACGGGTCATATACTGTAGTAGACGCCGAGCTTCCCTTAACCGAGGATGAAACAGTCGCACTGTTTGAAGGCCATGATGACATGTATGCGATCCTAGCTGCGCTCACTGATGATGATGTAACCGCTAAGAGAAGCGAAGCTATCGCTGAGTATGTAAACACTAACGACCTGAACATCACACAGTGGCAGGACTACAGCTGGAAGCCGATCGCCGTGCTTAATGCACCCGAGACTCCTGAAGAAGAGCAGTTCTATGATTATACGAGTGAGATGGGATATTCTCTTACATATGATCTCAGAGAATACTCGATGAGTCCTTCGGCCGAGAGCGATATGCTCAGCGCTGTCGGGGATGATGATGTGTTTACCGGCACATACATGGTAATCAGGAAGACAGGATTATCGGATGCCGATGAGACTCTGCAGGTTGCTGCGGATGATTCGGTATGGACACCTGATGACGAAGATGCTACAGCGGATATCGACATAGCAGATGCTACCATAGGAGACGGCATCGCATGCAGAAGAGCCGCATGGAATTTTGAGATAGATGACGGCCGGATCTTCAGATACATCGGTTACAGCGTCCCTGCAGATGAGGGGACTCTGCTGTTTCTCCTGGAGACTACTTACGAGGAGGAGATCAACGACATGTCTATCGAAGATCTCGACGAATCCTTCAAGTCTGTGCTTGATTCGATAAGTGTAGGGTGATGATATAATCATAAGGACTAATATGACCCAAATGACACTATCAGTTGCGCTTGGGTCATGAACCGGGACCGCGGTGCTGCGTTATGTAAACCCTGATTGTGGCATCTTACAGCGACATATGACCCGAAACAATAAAACAACCGCATTTGGGTCATGGATTGGGACCATAGTATTGCGTTATGTAAACTAGCAACCTGCGATTTGACAACAAGTTATGACTCACAGAACAAAAAGTCTCTCTCAGGTCATGAATTAGCATGGAATAGCGCAATTATGTAAACCGAACATCTGAGGCTACCAAGAAGCAGTATGACTCAAGCCGCCTAATATACACCATTTGGGTCATAAAACGAAATATCCTCACGGGTTTATGTAAACCAATAGGGCTGGCCAGACAATATTTCATGACTCACAGAGCAAAAAGTCTTCCTCAGGTCATAAATCCGAAAACACGGCCAACATTATGTAAACCAACCTTGCCAAAACCTGAAAACGACCGACTTAAGAAGCATCATAGGAAAGCAGGCAACCTAGGAAGCAACCCAAACAAGCAACCTAGGAAGGCACCCCGGAAAGCAAGCAAATCAAACAACCTATTCCAGAAAACAACCTGGGAAAGCAACTAAGCAATACTATCCTCCACGACAAAGAAAGGAACCACATGAACGAGTTATTAAAGAAGATACATGACATCGGCATAGTGCCTGTGATCGCGATCGACGATGCATCGAAAGCCGTGCCTCTTGCAAAGGCGCTGGTGGCAGGCGGCCTGCCGGCTGCCGAAGTCACATTCCGTACAGCGGCTGCCGAGGATGCTATACGCGCGATCGTAAAAGAAGTTCCCGAGATGGTCGTCGGAGCAGGAACCGTGCTCACCAAAGAACAGGCTGACCGTGCGATAGACGCCGGCGTTCAGTTCATAGTAAGCCCCGGATTCAATCCCGAGATCACCCGCTATGTGATCGACAAAGGCATGCTCATGATCCCCGGTACTGCAACTGCGGGAGAGATGGAGCAGGCCATGGCGATGGGGCTCGATGCAGTGAAGTTCTTCCCCGCAGAGCAGAACGGCGGGATCGATAAGCTCAAAGCGCTCGCAGGTCCTTATAAGACTCTCATGTGGATGCCCACCGGCGGTATCAATACAGATAACCTCGAGAAGTATATGAGCTTCCCTCAGATACTTGCCTGCGGCGGAACCTGGATGGTTAAGAAGGACCTGATCGAGGGCGAGAGGTGGGATGAGATAACCGCCATCTGCAAGGCTGCAGTCAAAAAGATGCTCGGCGCGGAACTTAAGCACATCGGCATCAATACCGCGAACGAGGAGGAGGCGGTTGCTCTAGCCAAGACCTTGTGCGCACTCTTTGACTGGGAATATCATCCGATAGATGTCTCTGTATTCGTGGGACGCGGGTTCGAGGTCATGAAGTTCATGGGCAGAGGACGAAATGGACATATTGCGATCGCGGTCAATGATATAGAAAGAGCCATCTTCCATCTGGCTCATAACGGTGCGACATTTGATGAGAGTTCGCGTATGACAGACGAGAAGGGAACAAAACTCATATATTTAAATGGTGATTTCGGAGGATTCGATATCCATCTGGCCAGAAAGTGAGGGAATATTAATGAGCAAAGTAGTTACATTCGGTGAGATAATGCTTCGCCTTGCCCCCAACGGGTATTACAGATTCTTTCAGGACGACCAGCTTCAGGCGACCTTCGGAGGCGGGGAAGCCAATGTAAGCGTATCGCTTGCAAACTACGGACTTGATTCCGTATATGTCACCAAACTCCCGGCGCATGCGATCGGTCAGGCAGCCGTTAACAGCCTCAGATATTTCGGCGTCGATACTGACTCCATCGTCAGAGGAGGCGACAGGATCGGTATATATTTCCTGGAAAAAGGCGCTTCGCAGAGAGGCAGCGTCTGCATCTACGACAGGGCTCATTCGGCGATAGCCGAAGCGGACAGATCCGATTTCGACTGGGATAAGATATTCGAAGGTGCTGACTGGTTCCATTTCACGGGGATCACACCCGCGCTCGGCGGTCAGCTCGTGGATATATGTCTCGATGCCTGCAAGGCGGCTCATGCCCATGGTGTGAAGATCAGCTGCGACTTAAACTACCGCGGCAAGCTTTGGACCAGAGAACAGGCCCGCGAGGCCATGACCAAACTCTGCGAATATGTGGATGTATGCATATCCAACGAAGAGGACGCCAAGGATGTCTTCGGCATAGAGGCTGAAGGAACCGATATCACGGGCGGAAAATTAAACACCGAGGGTTACAAGTCTGTAGCTAAGCAGCTCGCCGACAGGTTCGGATTTGAGAAGGTTGCCATCACACTCCGTACTTCGATATCAGCCAATGACAATGACTGGCAGGGAATGCTCTATGACGGCACCGATTACTGCTTCTCCAAATCCTATCATCTCCATATCGTGGACAGAGTAGGCGGAGGAGACAGTTTCGGAGGCGGCCTGATCTACTCGCTCGTAAACGGATATTCCACACAGGATGCGATAGAGTTTGCGGTAGCGGCTTCGGCGCTCAAGCATTCCATCGAGGGCGACTTTAACCGCGTGAGCGTAGCTGAAGTTCAGAAACTGGCAGGCGGAGATGCATCCGGCCGCGTACAGAGGTAATCATGAAACAATTTTTAGATAAAGATTTCGTATTACAGTCAGATACCGCGAAGCACCTGTTCCATGATTATGCAGAGGCGCTTCCGATCATAGATTATCATTGCCACCTGTCGGCGCAGGACATATATGAGGACAGAAGGTTTGAGAGTCTCGGAGATGTGTGGTTCGGCGGAAAGCAGGTGGACGGCTCCTATGCCGGCGATCATTATAAGTGGCGCCTGATGCGTTCAAACGGCATGACCGAAGACATGGTGACCGGCAGAGGAGACGAGCTTGCCAGGTTTAAGGGCTTCGCCGAAACGCTCTCTCTTGCGATCGGAAACCCGATGTATCACTGGTGTCATCTGGAACTTAAGAAATACTTCGGCATAGATGAACCGCTGACTCCGGACAATGCAGAAGAGATATGGAATAAGTGTAACGACAAGCTGAACAACGATCCGGGCATGACTGTCCGCGGTCTGATCCGTCAGAGCAATGTTGCATACATCGGTACAACGGATGATCCCACGGATGATCTTGAGTGGCATAAGAAGATCGCTGCTGATGAGAGCATTGAGTTCATGGTTCGCCCTTCATTCAGACCGGATAAGGCTGTTGCCATTAATAAAGCGGGATTCGCTGACTATATAGGACATCTGTCACATTGTGTTGGCAAGGATGCGTTAAACTCCACATCTGAGGTTATAGATGCCCTGAAGGAGCGCATAGAATACTTTGCATCCTGCGGATGCGTGGCATCCGATCACGGTCTGGATTATGTGCCTTTCAGAACCGGTACGATGGAGCAGGCCGATGCCGCATTTAAGAAAGCAATGGCAGGCGAACCCGTCAGTGTGGAAGAGGCGGAGATTTACCAGACTCTGGTCCTTACCGCGCTCGCTAAGGAATACCATAAGCACGGCATCGTTATGGAGATTCATTATTCGTGCCTCAGGAATTCCAACGAGAGGACATTTAGGACTCTGGGCCCCGATACCGGATACGACATGATAGCCCAGAACATGTGCGGAGCTCAATTGACCGCATTCCTTTCAAACCTCGATAAGACGGATGAACTTCCGAGAACTGTCATCTTCTCGCTTAACCCCGCTGACAACGAGCAGATAGGCACGATGCTCGGATGTTTCCAGTCACCCGACGTACCCGGCAAGATCCAGCAGGGGCCCGCCTGGTGGTTCAACGATTCCAAGTCGGGCATGGAAGAGCAGATGAAGTCCCTTGCCAACCTCGGAATCCTGGGTAACTTCATAGGAATGCTGACCGACTCCCGCTCGTTCCTTTCATATACGAGGCATGATTATTTCAGAAGGATCATGTGCAACCTCATCGGCGGCTGGGTAGAAGCGGGAGAGTATCCCAACGATGAGACAGCCCTTAAGCGTATAGTTGAGGGAATCTCATATTACAACGCCAAGAGGTATTTTAATCTTTGATGCAAAAGGCCCACAGCCTTTGACATAAACAAAAAAATTCATTTACTTGGAGGATCTAAACTAATGACTGACATTTTTGACTTGAAGGATCAGGTAGCGATCGTAACCGGATGTTCAACCGGTCTCGGAGTTCAGATGGCTCACGCGCTCGCAGCAAAAGGCGCGAACATCGTGGCTCTGGCAAGACGCCAGGAACTCATTGACCAGGTAGCGTCTGAGATAGCAGAAAAGCATGGAGTAAAGACACTTGCTCTCAGATGCGACATCACAGACACCGAGATGGTTGAATCCGCAGTAGATACAGTGCTTAAAGAATTCGGACGTATCGATATCCTGATCAACAATGCGGGAACCGGAGGAGTTACTCCCGCTGAAGACCTGACTGATGAAACTTTTTCAAATGAGATTGACATTGATCTCTTCGGTACTTTCAGAATGGCAAGATCCGTGGCTAAGAAAGCCATGATCCCCGCAAATTACGGCCGCATCATCAACATCGCATCCATGTACGGACTGGTAGGAAATAAGATTGCTCCTTCATCTGCTTATCATGCAGCCAAGGGCGGCGTTGTCAACCTGACCAGAGCTCTGGCATGCGAGTGGGGCAAGTACGGCATTACCGTAAATGCGATCTGCCCCGGATATTTCATTACGGACCTTACGGCTGATACGCTTAATTCCGATTTCTTTAAAGAGTACTCCAAGGGCGCGATCCCGATGGAGAGATACGGCTTAGAGGGTGAACTTGACAGTGCGGCTCTGTTCCTTTCTTCCAAGGCATCGTCTTATGTTACGGGCGTAGCGCTTCCCGTAGACGGCGGATACACCGCGATGTAAATATATGAAAATAAAAGAATTCTTATTTGACAAATGTGCGCATATGATCATAACGACGATGGATGGCGAGATCATCCTGTCTGAAGGTCATTACGATATTGCGCCTGATAAGTGGAAAATGTGGCTGGCTCCCAACTTGGAGGGCATATCCCAAAGTGATGTGACGGAGTGGGAGATAGCGGAAAGCGCTGATGAGCGCTACTTCAACGTGCAATCTTTTGTTTTTGACAAAAGCACATCGCCCTTACCGTTTGATGATGACCCCGCATATCCCGATAAGTTTGCGGTGCACATGCTCTATGATGTCAGCACATATGCGGCTCTTTTCAAGGATCTGTCCGTATACAGCGCGGAACTTAACAGACTCCGTAAGCAGATCCAGTATGAGAAAGAGCATGACTTCCTGACCGGCATCTATAACCGCGGAAAATTTGCCGAATTTGCAAAAGAAGAGTTCAGAAACTATAAATCCATCGCACTTTACAATCTGGATGTGAATTACTTAAAGAGGACCAATGATACTCTTGGCCACGAAGCAGGCAACAGACTGCTCCTTAAAACCGGCGAAAGCATCAAGGCAGTCCTTAATGATAACATTTACGGATTCAGGATGGGCGGCGATGAGTTCCTGATCGTGGCAGCGGATCCCGGCCGCGCCGGTGCGGAAGAGATCCTGAGCAGGTGGCAGGAAGCCCTCTCCCGGGTCAATGAAGAAGAGCCTGTCCCCGAATGCGTCGTAGCATGCGGCATGGCTTATGCGGAGGCTCCGTATGATTTCCGCGAAGTCATGGACGAGGCGGATAAGCTCATGTACGAGAATAAGCGCGCGATCAAAATATCCCGCGGCGACGATCTCGATTCCAGGTAGATGCCCAACTACAGATATAAAACGCCGAGAAACATCACCGACAGGTGTTGCGAAAGGAATTTTTATAGTATACTTAATTAGATGTTTAACTTGAGATAAACATCGTTGTAAATGTGAGATAGGAGGTATTATTATGGCTTGTTTTTTAGTTCCTGCAAGTGAAGCGATCGTTACGACCGTTACTGCCAAGGTTTTGGAATCCAAAGAGAAGAACGCTGAGACTTCCCAAGAAGGTCATGAGGAGACTAAAATTCATTTCTCAGAGAAACTCGGCTGGCTTAACAAGATGCTCTGGGGCGGCTCCGCTCTTCTGGCATTTGAGCACATTTGGCATGGCGAGGTCGTTCCTTTCTTCCCGTTCCTGACAGCCGTTCAGAACGGAGAAACCGCCGACATGCTTGCCGAGATGGGCACTGCCGGAGTAGGCATGGCACTTCTCGTAACCGCAGTTTGGGGTGTGATGGTAGGCGTTTCCAATGTCATGGAAAAAAGAGCCGCACACGACACCGAGAACACCTGAGAGGAGAACCAAAATGACATTACTTATAACCGTAATAGCAGCGGTCACCTGTACCGCTATCTGGTACAGCAGCCCCAAAGCCAGAGAGATGAAGGTCAGCACTTTGTGCTGGATGTTCTGGGGAGCATCTCTCATGTGGTTCGTTGATGCAGTGGTTGAATACCTTGAAGACGGTGCTGCTTTCTTTGAACCTGCAGGCGCCGATATGCTCAACGATCTCTATCTCGGATTATCGGTTGTTGCCCTCGGACTTGTGATCTGGATCGTAGTCCTTCTTGTTAAGGATCCGCAGAGAATCGTCAGGAAAACTCTTTTTGCCAACAAATAATAGATGATAGAATTAAACGTTGCCACATTCACCGTTATTACAGTGTATGTGGCACTTTTCTTACAACTGATAGGACTGACACTCGCAGTCTGCATAGATACATATATCAGCAAGGAGCACAGAAGGCTCCTCTTGATTGTTGATGCCCTTATATTCATTCTTATACTTCAGAATCATGCCGACAGCTTTTTGGAGTCTTTGAGCGGTGAAAAGGTGGTCTTTGCACGGACGCTGGTCTCCATGTGCGGATATATCATAAGACCCATCGTGATTGCTCTGTTCATCAGAGTGGTAGATACGGGATTCAATAAGCGTATCCTGTGGTTCGTCATAGCCGTGAACACGCTTGTTTATCTGACGGCACCCTTTTCCGGGATTAGCTTTGCTTTCGCAGAGGATAACTCATTTGTAAGAGGGCCTCTTGGTCATACATGCACTCTGGTAAGCCTGATACTTGTCATCATGCTGATAATCACATCGATACGACGGTATCATTACCGTAACGGCCTGGAAGCACTTTTTCCGCTGATCAATATAGGCTTCATAATCATATGCAGCATAGTGGATATGATCGTGCCGCTTAATACCAGCATGAGCCTTCTGAATGTGAGCATGGTCACCGGCTGTCTGTTCTATTACATATGGCTCCATCTGCAGTTCGTCCGCGAACATGAGGACGACCTGGAAGCCCAGCAGAGGATACGTATCATGATATCCCAGATCCAGCCTCACTTCATGTTCAATACACTCTCGACCATCCAGGCCTTATGTCTGATCAACCCGCAGAAAGCGGCCGATACCGTCGAGAAGTTTGGTACGTATCTTCGCCAGAATCTGGATTCCCTTAATCAGGAGGACCTGATCCCTTTTTCAAGAGAACTCGAGCACACGCAGGTTTATTCGGATATCGAGAAGGTCAGGTTCAGTTCCATTTCAGTGGAGTATGATATACAAGATACGGATTTCTCCGTGCCCGCGCTCACGGTCCAGCCTCTGGTGGAAAACGCGATACGCCACGGCATCAGATACAAGAAGGACGGATGGGTGAAGGTGACATCACGCCCCGCCGGAGCATATCACGAGATAGTGATCGAGGATAACGGCAAGGGCTTCGAGGAAAGCGATATGCACAAGACGGACAGGGCCCACATAGGCGTGAGCAATGTTCGTGAACGTATAGAGAAGATGTGTGACGGTACTGTCGATATAGACAGCAGACTGGGCGAGGGGACGACCATCACTATCCGCATACCCGCCCAGAGTATTGAGGAAGACGAATGAAGATCATATGTGTTGACGATGAGGAACTGATCTTAAATCTGACCGTATCCATGTGCCGGGAACTTCCGGGGATAGACGAAGTAACGGGATATGACAGCGCCGCGGAAGCACTGAAGGCCGTGAAGAAGGATCCTCCGGATCTGGCCATACTGGACATAGACATGCCTGAGATCAACGGGATCAAACTGGCAGCCCGCATCAAGGAGATGCATCCGGATACATCGATCATCTTCCTGACCGGGTATTCCCAGTATGCGGTGGAAGCATTTGAGATGCATGTATCGGGTTATCTGTTAAAACCAGTGAACAAGGAACGGCTGGCCGAAGAAGTGAAGTATGCTCTGGCCGAAAAGAAGCCTGCCGCGGATAAGCATATCGTGGTAAAAACTTTCGGTGAGTTCGATGTGTTCGTGGACAGCAAGGTCGTATCGTTCGGCAGATCCAAAGCCAAGGAACTGCTCGCCTATCTCGTGGACAGGCAGGGCGGATCCGTGACCAGGGCGGAAGCTTTCTCAGTATTATATGAAGACAGCTTCTATGACAGGCCTATGCAGAAGCAGTTCGATGTCATAGTCCGGAGTCTCAAGGATACGCTGACGCAATACGACATAGCCGACATCCTTGATATACAGCGCGGCAACATGCGTGTCGTGCCTGAGAAGTTCGACTGCGATTTCTACCGCTTCATGGAGGGCGATATAGATGCGATCAACTCCTACCGCGGAGAGTATATGAGTTCATATTACTGGGTTGAAGAGACGGAAGGTTATATGACCGCCAAACTCGATGATATGTGATGCTCAGCCGGCCCCTTCGGGGGCCTTTTTTAATTTGTTGGACATCTGTTGGACAAGGTCTGTTTATATGTACGTGTAAACCGCAAAAAAAGGAGGTTCTATATTATGAAAAAGAAAAATGCAAAACACTTGATTCTGAGTTTGATGGTGGCATCTGTTATGCTGGCAGGCTGCGGTAATACACAGGACACCGCTGCTGTAACGCAAACCAATGAAGCCAGCGAAACCAATGAAGCCGCCGAGACATTAACCGGTTTCTCGAAGGGCGTGTATGTCAACTATGCGAAAGAGGCTGTAGATCCTCCGAAGACATATTTCTATGTATTCAGCGAGGATAACTATGGCTACGTAGCAGACGGAGAGAACAATGACATGGGCTATCCGTTTGATATTGTGCAGGCAGACGGAAAAGTTACTTTTACCGTTGGCGGAGAAGGTGCTGAAGAAGAAGTCTTCGTGATCACCGGCAATGAGGATGGCAAGATATATGGCTACTTTGAAGATATCCCCGAGCGTGAGCTCGTGTTCGAACCGGTACCGGATGCTGATCCGAAAGGCTTCAGTGCAGTGAATTATCTGAATGCAGCGGCAGGCGAACATCTTGTTTACACGGATGCAAACGGTTGGAGCGTAACATACAATCCGAACACGATCACTGTTAACGCAGGTGGCCCTGTCACCACTTTTGTTTACACGGGTGAATGTGCCGGATCA
>JAFZQY010000122.1 GCA_017620155.1 Lachnospiraceae bacterium
CAGTATAAAAATGGAATAATAAAACCCATTCTTGGATCAGGTAAATCCAAAGATGGGTTTGTCTACAGTCTGAGCCTCCGGAGTTAATCCGGAGGCTTTAATTTTGTCTATTACATATGAGCTACTGCACCGGCAAGTCTTGAAACCTTACGGGATGCATTATTCTTGTGGTAAACGCCCTTTGTGCAAGCTTTATCAATAGCAGCTGTAGCAGCAGTAAGTGCTTCTGTAGCTGCAGCCTTATCACCTGACTCTACGGCTGCTTCCACCTTCTTGATGGCAGTCTTAACGCCGGATCTGATAGCCTTGTTGCGCTCAGTCTTGGTCTCTGTCACAAGAATACGCTTCTTAGCAGATTTGATATTAGCCACGATTATTCCTCCTCTGAAAATAAAAAAAGCTGAAACATGCGGAATCTATTGTATTAAAGTAAACACCACATGTCAAGATAATTTTGTCTAAATTTGTGTCGATATTTTTGCTCCAAAAAACTATCGATCCGGTCAGATCTCAAGTATCAGATATCTTCCGTCCCCGACTTCCATCACTTCGGGCATATCAAGGACCTCATCTTCACTCAGTCCCTCGGTATCCACGCCCACTTCCTCAAGGTACTCCCAGACCTCGGCCTTCGACTCAGCCACGGCCGCCATCGTATCCTCGAGAAACTCTCTGGCCTCATCCGGCGTATCCGCCACAGCTTCCGGATACAACTCCAATTGTTTGTCCAAAAATGCATTTACGATCTTATCATCATACATACTATAACCTCCACAGTGTCTATCCGCATGAGTGACATATAATGTGCAGACAAGGATGTAGGAGCGGCCGGTCCTTATATCACTCCCTGTAGTTTCAGTTCGTGGTAGAGGCGGCATGCGGGCAGTCCCATCACATTGTAGTAGTCGCCGTGCATACCGCTGACAAAAGGCGCCGCATACGACTGAACTCCGTAGGCCCCGGCTTTGTCCATCGGATCTCCGGTCGCGATATAGGCGTCGATCTCCTCGTCGCTCATCTCGCTGAATATAACATCGGTCTTCTCGTGAAAACTTATGACATCGCAGTCAGCGTCTTTTCCGGGCGAGATCACAAGCGTGACCCCCGTATATACCTGATGGGTACGCCCCGAAAGCGATCTCAGCATCCTGTGAGCATCGGCTTCGTCTACGGGCTTGCCGAGGATACGGCCGTCTATGCTGACGACTGTATCGGCTCCGATCACGCAGTACGGCTGACCGCTGACGGCTCCGGTCTCAGAGTCGATCTCATCGGCCACGCTCACAGCCTTTCTGGCCGAAAGCTGCTCTACAAGTTCGGCCGGATCGGATTCATCCACATCTTCATCGGCGCCCGATACACGAATCTCGGCGTCAATGCCTATCTTTTCCATGATCTCGCGCCTTCTGGGCGAGGCGCTTGCCAGATATATCTTCATTATTTGATCGGTTTACATAATTCTACGAAGTGGGTTTACATAACTCAGTCTCAATGTCCTGTCTCGGGTATGAACACGCGCCCGGGAGCCGCATCTTTCTTACGTCTTTCGTTGTCGGTAAGAGCCTCATGGCTGAACACGAGCTGCGAACATATCTTATCCTTGCCGCGCAGGTCTATGCGGCGGTAGTTTCCGTCGGGAAGCATCTCATGTGCTTTCAGAGTGTCCTTAAGCTGCGTATCCAGGATATGCGACAGTTTTTCTTTAAGCTCGGGTTTTTCCACGGGGAAGAGGATCTCCACTCTTCTCTCCAAGTTTCTGGGCATCCAGTCGGAGCTCGCCAGATAATACTCGTCTTTTCCGTCATTATAGAAATAGAATATCCTCGCATGCTCGAGGTAATTGCCGACTATCGATCTTACGGAGATATTCTCGCTCACGCCGGGGATGCCGACCTTGAGTGAGCATATGCCCCTGACGATCAGCTCGATCTTCACGCCTGCTGCCGACGCCGCATAAAGAGCGGCTATGATATCGGGATCGCACAGCGCGTTCATCTTGGCCACTATCCGCGCTTCGCGCCCTGCCATCGCATTGTCTGTCTCACGGTCTATGAGATAAAGGAAGCGGTCCTTAAGCCAGAGCGGAGCGACCGAGAGTTTGTTCCAGCCTCTGGGTTCGGAATAGCCGCTGAGCATGTTGAAGACCGCGGTCGCGTCCTCACCGATCAGTTCGGAGCAGGTGAAGAGCCCCAGGTCGGTGTAGAGTTTGGCGGTGGAATCGTTGTAGTTTCCGGTACTCAAATGGACATATCTGCGGATGCCGTCCTCTTCTTTTCTTACCACGAGCGTGATCTTGGAGTGGGTCTTAAGACCGACAAGTCCATATATTACATGAGCGCCGGCATTTTCAAGCATCCTCGCCCACACGATATTGTTTTCCTCATCAAAACGGGCCTTCAGTTCCACGAGGACCGTGACCTGCTTGCCGTTCTCCGCAGCTTTCGCGAGGGCTTTGATGATCGGAGAATTACCGCTCACGCGGTAGAGCGTCTGCTTGATAGCCAGGACTTCCGGATCGGATGCGGCTTTGGATATGAAGTCGACTACGGGAGTGAAGCTCTCATAAGGATGATGCATCAGAACATCGCCCTCTCTGATCACTTCGAACATATCCTTGTCGCAGTCAAAAGCAGCTACAGGCTGAGGCGGTGCATATGCACGCTCCTTAAGGTCATTGAAGCCGTCAAAACCGTACATCTTCATAAGGAAGGTGAGGTCCAAGGGACCGTCTACGGTATATACGTCGTCATCCACCAGATCAAGTTCGCCTCGTAATTTCATCATAAGCCTCTTATCGGCGCCCTTATCGATCTCTAAACTTATCGCGTGACCGCGGCGGCGCTCTTTAAGCTGCTTTTCGATCTCCTGCAAAAGATCTCCCGACTCATCCTCATCGATCGTGAAGTCGGCGCTTCTGACCACGCGGTACATTGCGGTACCGACTATCTCATAGTTCATGAACACCTTGTGTATGTTACGCAGGATTATCTGCTCGAGATAAATGAATCTTCGTGTATCCTGAGAAGGCAGTTCGATCAGCCTCGGAAGACCGGAAGGCACCTGAACGGTCGCGAACATGTCCCCTTTTGCGGAAGCATTACCGAGGAGTCCGCCTTCATCTACGCGTAAGATGGCGGCGATGTTAAGCGTCTTGTTGGCGATAAGAGGAAAAGGCCGTGACGAATCAACTGCCATCGGAGTAAGGACAGGATAGACATTTTCCTCAAAATATCTGTCCGAGAACTCGCTCTCGTCATCGCTTAAGTCCTGATGACGGGCTACCAGCTCGATGCCGGCTTTTTTGAAGGCGCCCACGAGCATGTGATTGAAGGTATTGTACGCAGCCTGCTCGAGGATCTGCGATGCATCACAGACTGCCTTAAGCTGCTCGGATGCGGTCATTCCGGAGATGTCTTTTTTGCGGTATCCGGCTTCGACCATATCCTTAAGAGAAGCCACGCGCACCATGAAGAATTCATCGAGGTTACTCATCGTGATCCCGAGGAACTTGGCCCTCTCCATCAAAGGATTGGTCTTGTCCCGCGCTTCTTCGAGTATGCGCTCATCGAACTCCAGCCAGCTTAATTCCCTGTTGATATAGAGAGAAGGATTGGAGTAATCTGTGGTCTTTTTTGATTTGGACTTATCTTTTGATGATGCCATGAGTTCTCCTTAACAGTCTTATTGCCGGGCTGATTACATAGTCTTCTGACGGATCACCGGATGCACGCTGAACACTTCATCGAAGAATTCCGCACGGTTGTTGAACAGGCCGCGCTCGAGAGTTATGTCAACCGATGTATTGACAGTGAATACGAGTTCGTCGTCCTTGAGTGCTATCCTTACATCCTTGAATTTCTGCTTATGGGATCTGTCGAGACCGTTCGCAAGCCTGAGGATAGCGATCAGCTTGGCTATGGTCAGGCAGGAATCCCGATCGAGATCCAGCGTGCTCGAGAGCACTTCATTATATGAATATTCCAGATGGTTGTATTTCACGACATTGGCCACGATCTCACGCTCCATATGAGAAAGACCTATGATCTCGGAATACATGATTATGTTGTAGGAACACTCTCCGAGATTGGCCATGGAAATGTACTTTCCGCAGTCATGGAGGATGGTCGTGATCCTGAGCATCAGCCTCTCACGTCTTCCCATGCCGTGGATCTTCTTCATCGCATCATATATGCCCAGAGCTATGTTCTCGAGTGTCTCGCCCCTCTTCTTAGAGCCCATGTATCTCTTCGCGAGCGTCCTGGCGGAGCTGATGATATCGGCTTCAAAATCATGTCCCGCCGGGATGAACTTGCGTCCCTCGGCATAGTCATAAGCCATGCCGTCTCCAAGAGTGACTCCGGGGATCCAGATCTTCTTGATATCAGAGATATCACATATTCTCTTGAGCAAAATGGTTGAAATGTGACATAATGTCACATCATCCTCGGAGAGTCCCAATATCTTCGACACTTCGGACAATGTATGCTTGCGCAGGATCCTGAGCAGGTTATCGACGGCTTCGGTGTTCAGCTCACCTGCGGTATATTCCTCGGGGATCCTTGTATATGCCTTGGATATATAGTCATCGACAAGGATAAGATTCTTTATCGTAAAGTCTTTAAGATACAGTTTCTTAAATACCGTCAGCTGCGAATCCGTGATCTCGGAAAGCACCTCTTCGTACTGAGACGATCTGGCATTTAAGTGTGCCATGCGCTCTGCGAGTCTTAGGACACCCAGCATCATGTTCTGTGTAGTGATGAGACGTCCGTCCTCGAAAAGTGAGATCTGAATCGAGCTTCCGCCTATGTCGAGTATGGCGGTGGGCTCTTTTACCATGTCTTCGAAGACCGAGCTGTCTCTGTAAGCCACGGCCTTGTAGTGAAGGAATCTCTGCTCCGAATTACTTAATATCGATGCATCGAGGCCGCTCCTAAGCTTGATCCTGTCGAGTATGATCGCAGAGTTCGATGCCTCTCTGACAGCCGATGTACAGTAAGCGGCATAGTCATCCACCTTCATCGCATCGCATATATCCTTGTACTCTTTGAGGACGCGGCACATCTCATCGAGCTTTGCGTTGCCGATCTTGCCGGTCACATATGTATCCGTGCCCAGATCCACCTGATGTCTTACGGAATCGATCTGCCTGATCCCGTTTTTTACGGACATCTCAAAGAGTTTCAGTTCGAGTTCGTATGAGCCTATATCTATCGCGGCAAAAGTCTTCAATGCGCACTCCTTTCAGAATCGGACATGGTTCCGAGCAGATGGTCAATGAACTGTCTCGCGGTCCTTCCCGAAAGACCGCCGTGGGATAATTCCCATTTATTTGCTTCCGCGAGCAGTTCGTCTTCCGGCATGTTAAGGCCGCTCTTCTTCGCGATGCCGAGAACGATGGAATTGAACTCCTTTTTCATGGGAGATCCGAAATAGATGCTCACGCCGAAACGCTGGCTTAGTGAGAGTTTCTCCGCCATCGTGTCGGATCTGTGCATATCCTCGTCACGGTCATCGCGGTCCGATACGCTCTCCCTTATCAGATGACGCCTGTTGGATGTAGCATATATGAGTATGTTGTCCGGGCGTTCCTCGATCCCGCCCTCGATGATCGCCTTGAGATATTTATAATCGGTCTCGAAATCCTCGAAACTCAAGTCATCCATATATATGATGAACCTGTAATTACGGTTTCTGATCAGGCTCATTAAGGGACTCAAATATCTGTACTGGTCTCTGCAGACCTGGATTATGCGCAGGCCCTTCTCGTAATACTCCGTAGCCAGCGCCCTTATGCAGCTCGACTTGCCGGTGCCCGCATCTCCGTAGAGCAGGCAGTTGTTGGCGGGTTTTTTATTCAGAAAAGCTTCGGTGTTCTCGGTCAGCTTAAGCTTGGCGGACTCATATCCGATCAGGTCATCCAGCGTAAAATGAGACATCCTCGGGATAGGCACGATCTTTAATCCGTCATCCGTATCCAAACGGAACGCGCGGTGCAGCCCGATCGATCCGACACCGTACTTAGTGTAAAAAGCGCCCAGCTTATCGGCCATGACTTCGGGGGATCCTGCATTTTTCAGTTCATCTGCCAGTTCAAGGACCAGATCCCTGATCCACGGATCGTATGTGCCGCGAAGATCCGAGCCCGAATAATCCCTGACAGAGCGCAGGCTTATAAGCCCTGATTCCGTGATCAGACCATCTATATCGAGTGTAAAAAAACCGGCGAAAATGCTCATGTCATGAAGCAGGATTTCGTCGGGATCTGCCGTTCCGCCCGCTTCGCAGGAATAAGAATAGGAATTCTCGGCATTTACGAGAAGGCTCGTAAGATATGCGCTCCATAAGTCGCCTCTGTATCCGTTTTCCCTGCAGTATTCGATCAGTCTCCCGAATGCATCGGCCACTTTGCCGGTGAGATACGGGATATCCTCTCCGCCCAGATAAACCTCGAGCAGGTCGCAGATATCATTTAAGATATCAGCGTGCTCCATATTTCTGTATACTATCAGTTCCCTGTGTTTCAAAAGCATCCTATCACCTTCAGCATCCTGGCCTCTTCCCTTAAGCCCCGGATCGCGTTCTTGACGGCAGGTTCCGCCAGATTACCTTCGAGTTCTATGAAAAATCTGTACTCCCAATCTCTGTCTTCTATGGGCCTGGACTCGATCTTGGTCATGTTCAGGTCGTTGTATATGAAATGTGAGAGCATATGATACAAAGATCCGCTCGAATGAGGAACCTCAAGTGCGAGGGCCACATGGCGAGCATCCTGTATATAGATCTTCTGATTGCAGACGATGATGAACCTCGTCTGATTGTCCTCGGCCTGGTTTACGCCTTTTTCAAGGATCTTCAGTCCGTAGGCGATAGCAGCGCGCTCACTCGCGATTGCAGCCTGCGTCCTGTCATTATCGTCCCTAACCTTCTGCGCGGCAAAAGCGTTGTTCTGCATGCTGATCTGACGCCAGCCGGGGTGATCGTTTAAAAAACGCGCCGACTGCATCAGCGACTGGGGATGAGAATAAACCGTAGTGATATCATCGAGGCTGCTGTCTGCGGTTCCCATCAGACAATGCTCTATCCTGATGACGGTCTCTCCCACGATATAACTCTCGAACTCGACCAGAAGGTCATAGACCTGGGACACGGTGCCGGCGGTGCTGTTCTCTATCGGGAGCACCGCAAAATCAGCGCTTCCTTCATCAAGAGCCATGAACGCATCACGGAAAGTATCCACATGGAAGCAGCTGATATCCTCACCGAAATAGTTCTCTGTCGCCGCCTGCGAATATGCGCCCTCGGCTCCCTGGAACACGACTCTGGCGCCCTCGGTATCCAGCTTGTCCACTGCTATAAAAGGCAGCCGCCCTATGGCTCCCTGTTCGGTAAGTTTCTGATACTGGAGCTTACGGGACATGCTCATGATCTGCTCGAAGAGTTCCTCGATGCCTTTGGAATTGAACTCGTTATGGGTCATGTCCTTGACCGACTTAAGCTTGGACAGTTCCCTCTCTCTGTCGAGCACTCTCTTGCCGTTGGCGATCTTATAATCAGCCACCTCGGAGCATACATCCATACGCTCCTCATACAGCTTAACGATCCGAGCATCTATATCATCCAAACGATTCCTGAGTTCATTCAGATCCGTGTTGTTGTTCATAACGATCTCCGTGCGCCGTGGGCGGTTTCCATAGTTACTATAACTATACTATTTTATCATATATATGGTAAACTTATGTATGGAAATACATTCATAATCTCATCCGAAAAATGATCATATGGCAAAGCAAAAGAACACATCCAATATATTGTTTCTCATAATAGCGGGATGCATGATCATCGTGCTGGTACTTCTGGCGATCATCTTCAACATAATCAACCGCATCCCCGACAATCCTCCGACCCTTACGGGCAACACCGCCGGTAACTTAAACAACGGCGGATATTTCTGTGAGAGTAACGGCAAGGTCTATTTTGCAAATGCCTACGATCATGGTTATCTCTACTCGATGAACACCGACCAGACAGACCTTAAGCGTCTCTACAACAGCGACTGTTCGAACATCTGTGTCGGCGGCAAATATCTCTATTTCTGCATGGAGACTCCCAAGGGCGGAACGGGCCTTGGTTTCGTCATCAAGACCTCGGGAATATACCGCGCGACGGAGACAGGCACGAAGGTCAAATGCCTGACCTCCGATGATTCGCTGATCATGAATCTGGTCGGCAACACCCTTTACTATCAGGCAGGAACCGGCACCGGAGTCGGGCTTAAGAAAGTGGACATAAGAGGCGATGAGGAAGAGCAGGTCATCGAAGACAGTTTCGTGCTCAATCCCGCATGTGCCGTAGACGGCAGGATCTACTACGGGGGAACCCAGAAGGATCATTACCTCTACGCCTACGATCCGGCAAGCGATACCTCAAATGCCATCTGGGACGGCGATGTATGGAATCCCGTCTATGAGGGCGGATATTTCTATTACATGGATATCTCGGATGATTACAAGATCTGCAGATATTCTCCTATGGACCAGACGGTCGAGATCTTAAGCCATGACAGGGCGGATAACTTCAATGTCGGATACGGCATGATCTACTACTGCGTATCTGTCGGCGATGCGCCGGGACTTTACAGGATGAGACTGGACGGCTCGGGAAAAGAGCCCGTAGCGCTCGGCTATTTCTGTGACATCAATATAACTTCGACATACACCTATTACCGCACGTTCAAAACCGATACGCCGATATACTGCGTACCTACTGCGGGCGGAAGTCCTTATGAATTCACGGCTGCGCGTGAAGCTGCCGAAAAAAACAAGTGATCGGGAATTAAAGCAGGTGGTTTGAATCAGAGCAGGTGGTCGGAAATTTAAAGCTGCCCCCGCATTTCGAATATGCTGATATTATAGATTGGATGAATAAGGTGAGGTGCGATCTCGGCCAAAGGCTTTAAGACAAAATCCCTGTTCTTCATGTCGGGATGAGGGATGATGAGATCATCGGAATTCATCACCAGATCGTCAAATAATAATATATCAAGATCTACGGTCCGCGGTCCCCAGTGGACCGTTCTTTTTCGTCCGAGATTGTCTTCTATCATGTGAAGCTTATCAAGCAAGGCTTCGGGATTTAAGCAGGTCTCTATCTCAAGGACTCCGTTTAAGAACTTATCCTGCTCAACGGGTCCGTAGGGATCGGTCTCTATGATGCCGGATCTTCTGACGACTTTTATTCCGGGAGTCTTATCGAGCTGCTCAGTCGCCGAGTCTATATAGCCCATGCGGTCACCCATGTTAGAGCCGATACCTAAATAGGCGGTATGGCGTGATAGAGTTATGTTAACCGATACATTTTCGAATTCAAGGCCTATCGGAGCCTCGGGCTTACTGACTTCCAGTTCTATGGACGATACGGCTGGGAATTCGTCAAGCACAGCTTCGGCGCAGACATAGGCCGCCTTTTCGATCAGATCATACTTCGCACTTGTGAACACACGGTTTATGAGCTTCGCAGCATCGGAATAGCTCACAGTATCGTTAAGGTCGTCACTGTGACCCGCCCTGAAAAGGTCAGTGTAAAGGACAGCACTCACATAGAAGTTCTGCCCGCTTTCCTTCTCACTCTCATGCACACCGTGGTATGCATAAATATGTAGATTGCTGATTGTGATCTTATCCATCATATAACCCGGGATCGAGCATCAATGTATTTCTGAGCAGGTGCTTAGAGCCCGCCGGTGCTTGGCGAGGTATTCCACGAGCCTAGCATCCGCTGCGAGGTGATAGCAGCGAGAGCGTGCCTGCGTGAAATATATTGATGCTCGATCCGTAATCTGTTTATTACTGTGCATCGCGTATCGCTTCCATCATGTCCACAAGGCGCCTGTGCTCTTTCACATCATGAACCCGGATAAATGTGGCTCCGTGCATCATCCCCCAGGCCGAAGTTGCGAGCGATCCTTCCAGTCTCTCCTCGAGTGGCAGCTTAAGAGTATCTCCTATCACGGACTTGCGGCTCACGCCCAAAAGCACCGGATAACCGAGCGAGGCGATCTCATCCATATGTGCCATGACCTCGAGATTCTGCACCCTGTCCTTCGCAAATCCAACGCCCGGATCGAGCATTATGTTTTCAGGAGCTATCCCTGCGTTTTCCGCGATAGACAGGGACTCTTTCAGGTCTGATATGACATCTGTCATAAAATCCCGATAATTTGCGTTTTTCCGGTTATGCATGATACATACGGGGACATGTGCTCCCGAAACGACATCAGCCATCTTGTCGTCACCTTTAAGCCCCCATATATCATTGATCATGTCGGCGCCCGCGCCTATTCCCGCCCAGGCTACCGTATTCTTGTATGTGTCCAGACTGATGGGAATATCAAACCGGTCCTTGATAGCTTCGATGACCGGCATTACCCTCTCGATCTCATCCGCCGCATCCAGGGCCTTATATCCGGGACGAGTGGATTCGCCGCCGACATCTATGATATCCGCTCCGTCATTAATCATCTCGGCGACATGCGTAAGGGACCTGTCCATACCAAGGAAACGCCCCCCATCCCAGAAAGAATCGGGGGTCACGTTCAGGATTCCCATTATATATGTATGTTTTCCGATATCGAATTCCTTATTTCCTATCCTCATATGTTCCTCCGGACGGAAAAACTGTTTGTCTCAAACTCTGAGCTGGTCAGGTGCCGATCATCCTGAAAAATCTCTCTTCAAGCTTAGGGTCAGTTTCAAAAGAGCCGCGTCTTGCGATCGTCACGGTCTGAGTACCGCCCTTCTTGACGCCTCGCATCGACATGCACATATGCTCCGCGCACAGCTTGACGATCACACCTTCGCAGTCTAAGTGCTCATATATCGCATCGGCTATCTGCGAGGTCATTTTTTCCTGTATCTGGGGACGTCTGGCGAAAGTCTCCACGCATCTGGCGAGCTTACTGAGTCCCACAACCCTGTCACGGGGTATGTAGCCTATATATGCTTTTCCGAAAAAGGGCATGAAATGATGTTCGCACATGGAATAAAAGGGAATGTCCTTTTCCACGATCATATCCGTGCCTTCTGCTGCGAAGGTGCGGGTAAGGTGATCTGCGGGATCTTCATCCATGCCGGCAAATATCTCGCCGTACATCCTGACTATACGGTCCGGAGTTCCGATAAGGCCCTCCCTTGAAGGATCCTCGCCGATGCCCTCGAGCATCAGCGTTATGGCCTGTCTTACCTTTTCTTCATCAATCATTTCTATACACCTATCTTCTTTTTCTTGAGAAAAACTTCCCTGCTGTCAACGACCCTGCGGACATCCCCGAGGAAGGACAGCGATCCGAAAGCGATTATGACCGAATCCTTGTCGGCGAGCAGATACGCCATCTCAAGCGCTTCCTCAACCGAAGAAGCCACGGTCACCATCTCATTATATTTCTTCACAGTCTCCGCAAGTTCCTGTGCGGGTAGTGCACGGGGGTTAAGGGGCGTGACCGTGATCACGTGCGCTGCATGCGGCGTCATGTACTCGGCTATAGCCGGATAGTTCTTGTCTCCCAAGACGCCGAAGATATAGATCAGCTTGCCGGCTTCCTCTTCCTTATGGAAAAAGTACTCGACGGTATCGGCCAGCTGCCTGGCGGCGTTCTCATTATGGGCGCCGTCGACTATGACATAAGGATTCTTCGATACGATCTCGAATCTTCCGGGCCACGCGGTCTTAAGCAGCCCTTCGCGTATTGCATTCTCTTCGATCTTGATCCTGACCTTCTTCAGGGTCTCGACTGCGGTCAGTGCCAGGCACGCATTTTCGATCTGCCAGAGTCCGGCCATGGAGATCTTTAAGCCTTTGTATTTTCCGTAATCAAAAGAACTGGTCTTAAGACCGTACTTGATATTCTTCGCATTTGAAGGATCCGCGATAGTGAGATTGGCCTTCTCGAGCGACGCCTTGGCTTTGATCACGGAGACAGCCTCCGCGGACTGCGCAACGGTCACGACATGTGTTCCGTGCTTGATGATCCCGGCCTTCTCGCGGGCTATCGCATCGATCGTACGGCCCAGATATTTCGTGTGATCCAGGCTTATCTGTGAGATCACGCTGATCGCCGGAGCGTGGATGATATTGGTGGCATCGCCTGCGCCGCCCATTCCGCACTCCAAAACCACGATATCGGTTCCGGCTTCCGCAAATATCATAAAAGCCAGAGCGGTCTCTACTTCAAAAAGTGTCGGCTCCTCTCCGCCCTCAAAAACGATCTGATCGGCAGCGGCTTTTACTTCTTCAAGATTCCGGCAATATGCGCTCTGCGAAACATTGCGTCCGTTTATCTGAAATCTCTCGCGCTGTTCAACTACGGCAGGAGAAGTATAGCGGCCCACCTTGTATCCTGCTTCTATCAATATGTTCGAGATAAAAGCACAGACCGAACCTTTTCCGTTGGTTCCCGCGACATGAATGAAATTCAGGCCATTCTGAGGAGACCCGAGTCGCTCACAGAGGCTGTTCATCCTCTCGAGACCGGGCTTCATGCCTGCTGATGCCAGGCGTTCCAGATAAATTTCAGATTCTCTGATGTTCACTTACGATCCTTTTATACAAAATCAGCAGGATCTACATCTTCATTCAATGCACTTATATTGAGTGTATTGAGAGTTCTGCGCTTGATACGAGCCTTCTCGGATGCATCAAGGATGTAGTTCTTGATCTCTTTAGACTTCTTGATATGAAGCAGTTCAAGCTTGGGATCCGTCACATCACCGGTAAAACAGGTAATGGTTCCGAGACCTGCCATACGCTCAAGTAAAGATGCGCTGTACTTAACATCCTGGATCTTGTACATGTAGCAGTCATTCTCGTTCTTTTTGAAGAATCCGGTATCGATCGTGAGGATATTCTCACCGATCGAATAT
This sequence comes from Lachnospiraceae bacterium, assembly GCA_017620155.1. Taxonomy (GTDB): domain Bacteria; phylum Bacillota; class Clostridia; order Lachnospirales; family Lachnospiraceae; genus XBB2008. The sequence continues at coordinate 12,918 of JAFZQY010000122.1, forward strand.
TTGGTGAATGTAAAAGGGAGGCCGAAAAGAAGCCATCTCTTACGTGCCACATACACGGGCTCCGTAACTGTCATGTTGGCATCCTCTTTTATTTCACGCTCCATCTGCTCGTCAAGTTGATCTTTGCTCATTGGGGTTTCTCCTTATATTTGTACGTCGCCATGTTTTAGTTATGTAAACCGGTTGTCTGTTTCAGTTCTTTTCTAGTATACACTATTTCAAACCGCAAGGGCAGCAAGTTTCAAGGCGCCCATGATCCCCTGGTCATCTCCGAGAGAGGCCGGCACGATATAAGTATCCATATCTTCTAATTCAGCAGCACGTATATAGCCGTTCAGATACTCCGTCACCTTACTCCTGATAAGCGGAAAAAGCTGCTTCTGATGCATAACTCCACCGCCGAGGATGATCCTCTGAGGGCTCAATGTCAGAATTATGTTAACCAGCGCCTTCGCGATGTATTTGCTCTCCAGTTCCCATACCGCCGGATCATCTGCCAGCTCATATGCTTTCTTTCCGTATCTTCTCTCTATCGCGGGGCCGGATGCGAGCCCCTCAAAACAGGCCGTATGAAAAGGGCATCCGCCGGGGTATGTATCCTCGGGTTCGGGAGTAAGGAGCATGTGTCCGAGTTCGGCATGCATCATCCCGTGAAGAAGGTTACCTCCAGAGAGGACTCCACCGCCTATGCCTGTCCCTATTGTTATGTAAACTGCATCGGACAGCCCTTTTGCGCATCCCCAGGTAACCTCGCCAAGCAGTGATCCGTTTACATCGGTGTCAAAACCGACCGGTACTCCGAGGGCATCTTTAAGGCATCCGACTATATCAAAGTCGCTCCATCCCGGCTTCGGAGTGGATGTGATATATCCGTAGGTCGGTGAATCCTTCTTAAGATCGACCGGCCCGAAGCATGCGACTCCGAGAGCCTCTATCTTCTCGTCCTTAAAGTAGTCTATGATCTTAGCCATCGTCTCATCCGGCATCGTGGTCGGAACATGCGTCTGCTTAATGATATGTCCGTTCTCATCGCCTGTGGCGCACACCATCTTGGTGCCGCCGGCTTCAAGTGCTCCGTATAACATATGATTCCCCCGTGAAATCCAAGTGGCGGACTATGCGTAAATCCTTAGTCCGTATACAAATAATAATATACCATAGCAGGGCTGTTAATTGACTGAATCGGCGTAAAATGATACGATAACATCCATTTCATCTTTTAATATATGAAAAGAGAAACACTCATCATCGTGACTAAGAGAAACGCGCGATCATGGTGAATGTGTAATCATAGTAAATAAGATTTCATAATGAAGCCGAAAAACAAATACCCCACCCGGGCATCGCTTTTGCTCGGTTTCCTGAAAGGGAGCAAGTTAATATTCTTCATCAGCATATGTTTCGCGGCAGCTGTTGCGGCGCTTGATCTTTTCATGCCCAAGATCATTGCGTTCACGGTGGATTCGATACTGCTCGGTTCCTCATATGATAGCCCTGCCATACTCGATAAGCTGATAGCCTTCGCAGGCGGGATCGCGTATATCAAAGAGCACATATATCTGATCGCCATACTCATATGCGCGGTCGCACTCCTCCGGATGCTGGCCAGCTACCTGTTCAAGTTCTTAAACTCGGTATCCGAAGAAAGACTGGTCTGCCGGGCGCGCGATACTCTCTACGCGCACATCATCAGGCTGCCGATGAGCTGGCATAACTTAAACCGCACCGGTGATATCATCCAGAGATGTACATCAGACCTCGATACGCTGCGCAATTTCCTCGCAGAGCAGGTGACGAATCTGGTCAGGACCGTGATCCTGATCGTGCTCGCGATCATCTTCATGCTGCGGGTCAATGTCACGCTGACACTTGTCGCGCTTGCGCTTCTGCCCATCATCGTCGGATACTCCCTCTACTTCCATGTGAAGATAGGTGCTTCCTTTGAACATGTCGATGAGATGGAAGGGCGGCTCTCCGCCATGGTCCAGGAAAATCTGACCGGCGTACGCGTAGTCAGGGCTTTCGGACGAGAGGCTTATGAGAGGGAACACTTCTGTAACTATAACGAAAAGTACATGAATACCTGGATCGGACTCATGAAGCTCCTTTCGTCATTCTGGGCGACCGGCGATTTCGTGGGCGGCTTCCAGGCGCTGCTCATCGTAGCGATAGGCGCCGTCCTCTGTGTAAAAGGTTCCTTAAGTGCCGGCGAATACATCGAGTTCATATCATACAATGCGATGCTCACCTGGCCGGTAAGGGCATTAGGGCGCGTGGTCGCCGACATGAGCAAAGCAGGCATCTCGATCGACCGTATAATGTACATCATGAATTCTCCGGAAGAGTCCGATGCAGAAGATGCCCTGACTCCGGCCATGAACAAAGACATCGTTTTTGAGCATGTCTCATTTAAATATGAGGAAAGCGATGTGATCAGCGATGTAAGCTTCACGATCAAAGCCGGGGAGACCGTAGGCATCCTCGGAGGGACCGGATCCGGAAAATCCACCCTCATGCACCTTCTCGACAGGCTCTATGAGCCGGATGAAGGCGGCGGCAGGATAACGATAGGCGGCATCGACATCCGAAACATAGACAGAGCATGGCTTCGCAAAAACATAGGCATAGTGCTTCAGGAACCCTATCTGTTCTCCGGGACTATAGCCGAGAACATAGCCATAACCCGGGATGAAGTAAACATGGACGAAGTGCGCGCCGCAGCTAAGATCGCAGCACTCGATGAGACCGTATCCAAATTCAACAAAGGATATGAGACCTATGTCGGAGAAAGAGGCGTGACATTATCGGGCGGCCAAAAGCAGCGTACCGCCATAGCACAGATGATCATGAAGGACGCTCCTATCATGATATTTGACGATTCGCTATCGGCCGTGGATTCACAGACGGATGCGATGATAAGAAGCGAGCTTGCATCGCTTTCATCGGAGACGACGAAGATCATCATCTCCCACCGGATATCAACGCTGATACACGCAGATCGCGTCTATGTTATGGATCACGGTAAATTAGTTCAGCAGGGCACCCACGACGAACTGTCAGTATCGGATGGCCTCTACAGGAAGATATATGAACTCCAGCAATAAGGAACAGGAAAAAAAGCATACCAAATGGTACGGCATCCCGCTCATCGCGGGATACATCAAGAAGTACCGCGGACGCATGATCTTCATGATCGCGCTCGGGGCTTTGAGTTCTGCGCTCGATTCGCTGTACCCTCTTTTCAATAAATATGTGATCAATCACAATGTCGGAGAGATGACTCTGGATACACTGCCCATCGTCGTTTTTCTGTATCTAGCACTTCTTATTTTCCATTCGTTCGAGAATTACCTGACATGCATCCTGTGCTCCAAGCTCGAACTGAATGTGAACAGGGACTTCAGGAACGCGACGTTCAATCACCTCCAGACATTGTCTTTCTCATATTTTAACCAGAACAATGTAGGATATGTGCACGCGCGCGTCATGTCAGATTCGGGCAAGATAGGTGAGCTCGTCAGCTGGCGAATGATGGATTTCATATGGAACGGAGCATACATAATCAGCGTGATCGTGGTCATGTTCCTTACGAACTTCAAACTCGGCCTCATGATATTCCTGCTCTTCCCCGTAGCCGTTGTCGTGACTTTGCTGTTCCAGCACAAGCTCATTCCGTTAAACAGGAAGGTCAGAGAACTCAATTCCACGATCACCGGCGACTTCAACGAGGGCATCACGGGCGCAGGTTCCATCAAGGCCTTAAGCGCCGAGGCTCATATGGAAGAGGCCTTCAGGAAAGATACTTTCTCGATGAAAAGGGCATCGATCAACACTGCTCATCATGCGGCTCTTTACAGTGCGACGGTCACCCTATTATCAAGTGTTGCTCTGGCCATCGTCCTGTGGAAAGGCGGAAATCTTACGCTTCAGGGCGTCATGCTGATAGGTACGCTGTCGGTATTCATGTCCTATGCCGTGGGCATCATCGAACCCATTCAGTCCATAATCAATACGCTGACATCACTGGTGACGATCCAGGTAAACATAGAGCGCATCACGACACTTTTGAATACGGAATCCGATGTGGCGGATACGCCCGAAGTCATAGAGAAGTACGGAGATACTTTTGAACCGAAATATGAGAACTGGGAAGAGTTAAAAGGAGACATCGAATTCAGAGACGTGACCTTCCGCTATCCCGACGGAGGCGAGGACGAGTATGTGCTCGAGCACTTCAATCTGAAGATCCCACACGGAATGAATGTCGCGATAGTAGGCGAGACCGGTGCGGGCAAGTCGACTCTCGTAAACCTCGTATGCAGGTTCTTCGAGCCGACCGAAGGAAGCCTCCTGATAGACGGACGCGACGCGAGGGAGCGCTCGCAGCTCTGGCTGCATCACCACATAGGATATGTGCTTCAGACTCCTCATCTTTTCACCGGAACCATCAGGGAAAACTTGTGCTACGGCAAGCCCGATGCCACGGATGATGAGATCTGGAAAGCCCTTGCGCTGGTTTCGGCAGATGATATCGTGCGAAGGACCGAAGAAGGATTAGACCTCGAGGTCGGCGAAGGCGGAGGAAAACTTTCCACCGGAGAACGCCAGCTCATCTCTTTTGCGAGAGCCATCATAGCAGACCCCAGGATACTCGTTCTGGATGAAGCCACTTCGTCCATCGATACCATTACGGAAAAGCGCATACAGGATGCCATCAAGACAGTGACCGAAGGAAGGACCTCTTTTGTCATAGCTCACAGACTATCGACGATCACCGATGCGGACATAATCCTGGCTGTAAAAAACGGGCGCATAGTGGAGCAGGGAACGCACTCAGAGCTCATGGAAAAGAAGGGATATTACTACGAACTGGTAAAGCAGCAGAACGCGGAATATTGACGCGGCGAACGAGAGATTATCAATTGAAATCACAACCTCAATCTGATATACTTTTTTGAAAAGGTTGAGAAACGCTACGTGCGCTATCCGGCTCGAAAAGGAGGTGCCATATGACTGTAAAAGATTGTATCAAAACTCGCAGAAGTATCCGCAAGTTCAAGGCTGATCCGATAGATCATTCGATCATTGAAGAGATCATTTCCGATGCTTCATTCTCTCCCAGTTGGAAGAACTCACAGAGTGTTCGCTACATCGCAGTTGAGGGCGCTCTGAAGGACCGCATCGCCAAAGAGGCCACCACTATCTGGCCCGGCAACGGCGCCATCATCGAGCAGGCACCCGTGTTGATCGTAGTTGTTTCCGTTGACAAGCGTAGCGGTTACGAGAGAGACGGTTCCGCTTCCACCCCCAAGGGTGACGGCTGGACAATGTTCGATGCCGGTATCGCTTCACAGACGCTTTGCCTGTCCGCTCACGACCACGGACTCGGCACCGTTATCATGGGATTATATGATGAAGACACTCTCATCAGTCTCCTTGGATTGGAGGAAGGCAGATCAGTATCGGCACTTATCCCGCTCGGTTATCCCGATATCGACCCCGAAGCTCCGAAGCGTAAAGAGGTATCCGATTTACTCACATATAAGGAATAGTTTTTAAGGAAGATCATTTTTGATCTTCCTTTTTTATGGATAAAGTTTTTGGGAGGACAATATGCGACATCTAATGAACCCACTCGACTTCAGCACGGACGAACTGGAGGAGCTTTTTTCCCTGGCTGAAGACATCTCACACGACACGGCGAAATACGCTCATGTCTGTGACGGCAAGACTCTTGCCACCTGCTTCTATGAACCGAGCACCAGAACAAGACTGAGTTTTGAATCCGCGATGATCAAGCTCGGCGGACAGGTTCTGGGCTTCTCCGAGGCCTCATCATCATCCGCCGCAAAAGGCGAAAGCGTATCCGATACGATCCGCGTGATCTCATGCTACGCCGACATCTGCGCGATGAGACATCCCAAGGAAGGAGCTCCGATGGTTGCTGCGTCCAGATCCGGGATCCCCGTGATAAACGCGGGCGACGGCGGACACCAGCATCCCACACAGACGCTGACTGACTTAATGACGATAAGAGCCCTGCGCGGAAGTCTCTCGGGCTTTACGATCGGTCTCTGCGGCGACCTCAAGTTCGGCCGTACAGTTCACTCACTGATAGAAGCGCTCATGAGATACAAAGACATCAAGTTCATCTTCATATCTCCTCCCGAGCTTCGCATCCCCGATTACATCACCGATGAGCTCAGAGACGCCGGCATCGAATACGAGGAAGTCATCAAGCTCGAGGACAGCATAGGTGATCTGGACATCCTCTACATGACCAGAGTGCAGCGTGAGCGTTTCTTCAACGAGGAAGACTATGTCAGACTGAAAGACTTTTACATCCTGACCGCGGAAAAGCTTCAGCTCGCTCGCGAGGACATGCTTGTGCTCCATCCGCTCCCCAGAGTAAACGAAATCTCCGTGGAGGTTGACGATGATCCGAGAGCCGCATATTTCAAGCAGGCTCAATACGGAGTGTATGTCCGGATGGCACTGATAATGACGCTGCTGGGACTTAACTAGGGAGGAAAAATAATGCTTAACATAGGTAAGATTGAAGAAGGTTTTGTGCTGGATCATATCAAGGCAGGCAAAAGCCTATCGATATACAAGCACTTAGGACTTGATAAGAATGCCGATACCGTGGCGATCATCAAGAACGCCAAATCCGAAAAGATGGGACGCAAGGACATACTGAAAGTCGAATGCGACATCAACACACTGGACCTCGATGTCCTGGCTTTCATCGACCATAACATCACGGTCAATGTCATCAAGGACGGCGAGATCGTAGACAAAAAAGAACTCGTCCTGCCCAAAGAGATAAAGAATGTCATCAAGTGCCACAACCCCTGCTGCATCACATCTATCGAGCAGGGACTGCCCCACATCTTCGTGCTGGCCGATGAGAAAAACGAGATCTACAGATGCAAATACTGTGAAGAGAAATATGCTCCGAAGGCGGAGTCCGATATATGAGAAAGATTCTGATCACAAATGACGACGGAATAGAATCCGCCGGTATAATCAGACTGGCCGAGGCGGCCTTAGAATACGGTGAGGTCTGGGTCATCGCTCCTATGCACCAAAGGAGCGGCGCCTCACACAGCATCTCTCTGCACGATCCCCTGGATGTGATCCCGCATGATTTTCCGGTTAAGGGAGTCACCGCTTTCGCCTGCTCGGGAACTCCGAGCGACTGCGTGAGAGTCGGAAGCTTAAGCGTCATGCCCTATAAACCGGATGTAGTATTATCCGGCATCAACCTAGGGTTCAATGTGGCCACCGACCTGCAGTACTCTGCCACCGTAGGTGCGGCTTTCGAAGCGGCATTCCAGGGTTACCGCGCCATCGCACTCTCCGAGCACTTAAACGGCTGTCACGAAGTGACAGATGCATATTTAAAGGAGATCCTGGACGAATACATAGACTTTGACGCGGGCTACGGCCACATCGTCAATGTCAATTTTCCGGGATGTGCATTATCCGAATACAGGGGGATCCTGCGAAACACCGCGACATCTCACAGTTCGATCTACTACGATCATTACAACAAGGTCTGCGACTTAGATGGCGGCGGCGTCCGCTACATGATCGAAGGCGTCCTTAATCTCGAATCCGAACCCGGCACCGATTTCCACGCCGTCTTCGATAATTACATCTCCGTCGGCATCGTAAGTAATGTCGGAGTCTGATTTTGTGTTAAGATATCCATATGAAACCTGAAACTAAGATAAAAGTCCTTTTCATAATCCGCGTATGCCTGTGGATCATCGCTCTTACTTCGACGATCCGGTGGATGTACTATTCCGTGAAACTCCACATGGACGGTATCTACGAAGTACATGAATACGCGACGCTTCTTCGGCCCGTTCTCTACACCGGCCTTATCATTTCATTCGTGGCGATCGGCATCAGTTTTTATCTGCATGTGATCACCGTCCGGATCAAAAAGGAGTTAAGACCCGACATCGATCACTCACTGCCCGAGAAGATCAACCGGTGATTCCCTTACTTTATTGAATGCTCTTTGCCCACTCTATCAGCTCATCATGCGTATACGAAGGGTATCTGTATGCTCCGCTGATCTCACCGCAGTTGCCTATATCATCTCCGTTTATGAGCCATATCTCATTAGCCGACGGACAGTATATCTCGATCAGCGGTATGAATGCCGTCTTTACGAATGTCTCCGAATCCACCACGATGCACTGATCGCATGTAAATGAGAAATACAGACGCTTGTTTTCTGTATTCTCGCTGACACTCATGTGGATCTCGGATTCATCGTTCAGGTTCTTGTTTTCGATATCTGTATATTCATCGTACAGAATCTCCTGAGATGCAACATCCATAAGCATCAGGTGCGCGTTCGCAGTCCATATAGCCAGGGCCGTATCATCCAGGCAGAAATCAATGCTTCTTATCGTCTCCTGCGATGAAGTAAAATCGATATCGGAAAGCAGTTCTTCCGCTTTCGCGTCATATACGCGAACATGACCGTCATCATCCGATGCAGCAAAGACAGGCGTCTTATCTCCAAGCTCTATCAGGCGCTCCGTTGTGCCCGGGCACTGATCCTTGATCACATACGTATCCCCGCTCTCGCTGTCACACAGCAGGAATGAATCGGTCTTAAGATCCATATCGCTCTTAAAAAGCGCAGCAAGGATATAGCCGCATCTTCCGATCTTGATAAGAGGAGGACTATCCAGATTACTCTGCCTGCCGAAGCATAAGTCATCGGGGCCAAAAGCTTCCCGAATCTCGGAATCAGCATCCGTCCACATGATACTGAATGTGGGATTCTGATAATCATAATCCTCAGTCTCGGTTATCGCGGCAAAAAGCAGGCCTTTGCCGTCTACATTTTCCGATGTGACCGCTATGGCATATCTGTCAAAAACAGGTTTGCTCGAATAATCTTTTAATGACCACGCATCTGCCCCTGTAAAGATACTTGAGATCTCATATACAATCTCTTTTTCCACATCAAAAACCAGATCCTCATACTTGGACAGGCCCATATCATAAGCAGTATCAGAATCAATGGTGTAAGATGCCTTGAGCTTCTGCTCTGCCAGATCGTATATATCGATCACGAAATCGTTCGAATCTTTACCGGTCCCGTAGATTGCAACATGGTTATCATCGAGTAGCTGTAGATTCAGCGAAAACTTGTTTATCCTATCTTCGATGTCAAGTTTCTCTATATGCGGATCGATCGAAGGCTTAAGGATATACACTTTCTTGTAATCATCATCGCTGATGGCTATCCCCCACGCCTCGGGATCGATCGTGTGCCCGAATTCGGAGCTGTAATCCCATGCAAAATTTTCACTAAGATCCAGATCGGACATGTGGTTGATATCGCAGAAATTCTGAACTACCGTACCGCCGTCGGGACCTGTATAGACCGCCTGCTGCCGCCCGTCATCAGTGATCACGAGCCGTGACGTATGATCGTCATTGATATATCCGTGATACAGGACGATCCCTTCATATTCGATGGCTCCGTAGCTTTCTTTTTCGGTATCCGAACCTCTGAAATAGGCGACATTATCGCAGAATGCCACGAAGCTGTCATCATCGCTCATATCCATCGAAGCGTAGTCGACGGAGTCCGTGATATACTTATCAAACATGTTCTGGGGATGCGTATAGATCTCCTCTGACGAGCCGTCCAGATAGTTTCTGGTGATCCTGATGCTCTGTACATCCACATCATAATCCATCATGTTTACCGCGTTCTGCGCATCATTAAACTGCATGCCGACGACTGCGGGATAGTCCGCAAAAAACGATGACACGATCTCTTCATCCCTGATCACACTGATAGTTTCGCTCTCTAAGTCCGCAACCATCATGCACATATGGTATCCTGTCAGGCTGACATCTTCTCCGTACTGGAAATACACTGCAAATGCGAGTTTTTTTCCATCGGGAGAAATGACCATGTTGTTACCGATAGAATAAAGGTATCTCTCATCATATTCCTCAGGGAGACGGACCGTTTTGATCACCTCACCCGTCACGGTATCCATCAATTTGACCATGTATGCAGGCCCGCCCGTATAACTCGATAATCCGGGAACTGAGGCTACAGAAGCGAGAACACTCTTATCTTCATTTACACCGAAGCACTTGGTAAACCCTACACCCTCATTTTCATCACTCCAGACGGTGCTTCCGTCCTCTGTTGATATCGCATAGATACCCTGCATTCCGAAATACAGAAGCAGATTCTCATCGGGTATCTCGACAATACGGGATCTTTTTACGGAAGTATCGGCATCCATGCTCATGTCGATAGCGTTGCTCTTCCATTTCTCGTTAAGATCCGGATAGGAAAAGCATCTGATTATGCCTGCAACATCCACGGTATAGAAACAGTCGTTAGATCCGGAGATCTTAATGTCCGTCACATCATTATCCAGAGTCACGGAACTGTAACGCCGCATCGCATCCTTGAAAAGCCCGGCGCCGAGAGCGTTGCTCAGCAAAAGTTCAGCGTCATCGCTGTACTCTTCCGCACCTTCTTTTGACGATAACGCCTCAAGGACGGCCTGGATCGCTTTTTCATTGTCTCCGTTATCCACATGAAGTTCGGCCTCTCTGATCAGGGCGGATGCCTCTTTCAGAGTAAGTTCCGAGTTCTGTGCTTCTATCTCTTCATTTCGCTTTATGATCTCCGCGTTCTGCTCTTCGATCATCTGATTACGCTGGGAGATCTCGCGGTTCTTAACCAGCATCGAAATGGCAAAAGCAAGGAATACTGCGGATACGGCGCCTGCGATCAGCATGTATTTGCGGAGCTTATATCTGTGTTCTCTCTGCCAGAGAGTATCATACGGACATCCCAGTATCGCCGCATACAGACGCACAACTTCACGCTTAAACCGCGACTTGTCATATTTGCTGTTCATGTCCGTCAGGTTGGCGGCCAGCGGCTCTATCAGTTTCGTCTGACCGGGATGGTCGGGGTCGTCGACGGTTATGAGTTCTTCCGGAAAAGAATCATCCGGGGTACCGTCAGCGAGTACCGCGATCACATGATCATAACCATGCAGCTCCTTGAATCTGGTTATCTCCTCACGCACCCATATGGACTCCGGTGTGTCGGGAGTACATACCACGATCAAAAACTCGCTGTTTTCCAGCGCATAGTTAATGCTCTCGGAAAGGTTGCCGGTTGCGGGGAGTTCTTCTTCATCTCTGAATACTTTTCCGAGCCTGTTGCTGACTCCTTTTTTACGGAGCTCATTGGGAATCTTATAGTGTTCCAATGCAAAGTGGATCTTCTGAGCCACTTCCTTATCTATGGGTTTATGTCTGTAGCTGATAAATGCTTTATATACATATTCCGTAGTCTTCTCTACGGAAGTTTCATTCATGTTTTCTGTCGGTTCATTCATATTGTTTATCGTTTCGTTCATGCTTATTTTTTCCCGATAAGAGGGCGGTCTGATGACCGCCCTCCATGCGTATTGTGTGTTAACTTGTCAAAGAATTTTAATTCTTCTTAGCCGCCCTTGCAGCCTTAACCTGCTCGGTGAGCTGAGGCAGGATCTTGTTCAGATCGCCTACGATACCGTAATCTGCAACGTCGAAGATAGGAGCATCCTCATCCTTGTTGATAGCGATGATGATGTCTGACTCTTCCATACCTGCTACGTGCTGGATAGCACCGGAGATACCGATAGCGAAGTATACGTTAGGACGAACGGTCTTACCGGTCTGGCCTACCTGCAGATCCTTCGGCTTCCAGCCGGAGTCAACTACTGCACGAGAGCAGCTAACCGTACCGCCGATAGCCTCAGCGAGATCATCAAGAAGCTTGAAGTTCTCAGGAGAGCCTACTCCACGTCCGCCGGATACGAGGATCTTGGCATCCATGATATCCACGGTGTCCTTTACGGCCTTAACAACTTCCTTGATAGTCACATAACGGTTGTTGGGAGTGAATCCGGGATTGAATTCCTCTACAACTGCCTTTGCACCCTTCTTGGGCTCGATCTTCTGCATAACGCCGGGACGTACGGTTGCCATCTGAGGACGGTTGTAAGGGCAGGCGATGGTTGCGATCGTGTTGCCGCCGAATGCGGGACGGGTCATGAGGAGCTGGTTGTGAAGCTGCTCATCTTCCTTGCCCGGTACGGGTACGAGCGGGAAATCACCGATCTCAAGTACTGTACAGTCAGCTGTAAGACCGGTAGCTACTCTTGCGGATACTGTAGGACCTAAGTCACGGCCGATAGCCGTAGCACCTACGAGCATGATCTCGGGTTTATACTTCTCGATAACGCTTGCCAATGCGTGAGCATAAGGCTCAGTTCTGTATTCCTTCAGTTCGGGATCATCAACAACGATGACCTTGTCAGCGCCGTATTCAGCAAGTGAATCAGCCAGATCCTTTACGCCGGATCCGATGAGTACGGCTACTACTTCGGTATTAAGGGGAGCAGCAAGATCTCTTGCCTTTCCCAGGAGTTCATAGGCGATGCTTCCGATGGTATGGTCTACCTGCTGAGCGAAAACGTACACGCCTTTGTATTCAGCTATTGCTTCAGGAGTCATATTCATTGTCTTTCACCACCCTTCCTTAAATGACATGCTTCTCATCGAGCTTGCCGATGATATATGCAACTGCGTCTTCAGGCGAATCGGGAACAACCTTCTCACCTGCACCCTTGCGGACCTTGTCGGATGCCTTTGCGATCTTGGTAGGTGATCCGTTAAGACCTAAGTTACCGTCTTCAACATCCTTTAAGTCTGCTCTGCCCCAGGTAGTGATCTCTGCCTGGAATGCATCAAAGATTCCGCCGGGAGTCATATATCTGGGCTCATTGAGCTCTGCGAGAGCTGTGATCAGGCAGGGCATCTTAGCTTCAAGAACATGATATCTGTCATCATAGAGACGCTCAACAATAACCTTGTCACCATCGATCTTGATGTCCTGTGCATAAGAGATAACAGGAAGTCCAAGGTGCTCAGCGATCTGAGGACCAACCTGTGCGGTATCACCGTCGATAGCCTGACGGCCGGTGATTACCAGGTCATACTCAAGGTTTCTGAGTGCTCCTGCGATAGTGGTGGAAGTTGCCCATGTGTCGGCACCACCGAGTACACGGTCTGTTACAAGAACTGCCTTGTCAGCACCCATAGCAAGTGCTTCACGAAGAACGTCCGTAGCCTTGGGAAGACCCATGGTCAGAACGGTAACTTCTGCGCCGTACTGATCTTTAAGTCTTAAGGCTGCTTCCAATCCTGCTTTGTCATCAGGATTCATGATTGCGAGCATCGCTGCTCTGTTCAAGGTACCATCGGGGTTAAACGAAACGCCACCCTTTGTATCAGGCACCTGCTTAATACAAACAACAACTTTCATTGTAGTATCTCCTTTTATACGAGTCTAACAGTAACCTTACTTAAGC
>JAFZQY010000123.1 GCA_017620155.1 Lachnospiraceae bacterium
ATCCTTCGGAGCATATGACAATATAATCCAGTCCGGCGGAAGAAGCGCCGGCCTTTACTCTGAAGCAAAGAACACATTAAGCACTCTTGAAACGCAGATTAACGATACTCAGGCAGCTATCGATAACTTGAACCGCAGCATAACCGCAAGAAGAGCATCGATCGCCGAGTACGGAGCAAATCTTCAGATTTCCGTTATCGATTATTCGGATAATCCTTCTTCATCGGAATATGAAAATCTGCAGAAACTGGTTGCCCAGAATTCATATGATCAGCAGTTTGATCCCGAAGTATTGAGAATGCAGGAAGAACTCACACAGCTTACCACTCAGCTTTCATCTTACAGAGAACTGAAATCCCAGATGATCTCTCAGCAGGCTACGGGTTATGCAGGGCTTATCACGGAAGGAACCAAAGAGCAGATCGAGGCAGCCAAGGCTGCAGGCGAACTTTCCACCAATGATGAAGTAAGTAATCTGAAAGAAGCTCTTAACGGTATAAAGGCTGACTTTGACGGCGTCATAACCGCGATCGGCGTATCCGAGAACGAGACAGTCGTAGACGGAACACTTCTCTTTACTATTGAGTCGACCGAGGATGTAGTTATAAGAGTAAATGTGAACAAATATGATATATTGGAAATTGAAGAAGGCCAGGCTACAAGATGCGCGATCAAAGGTAAGGACTATACCGGCACGATCTCCAGGATCGAGCACATGACAGGCCAGGGCGAGAGTGCCAATATCGGTGTTGAGGTCAGCCTCGATGAGCCTGATGAGAACATTATTCTCGGACTTGAGACCAAGGTTAAGGTAACTACCGCTTCACTTGATGATGTGCTTACGATCCCGATGGATGCGCTTTTCATGGACGATACAAGCGAGTATGTATATGTACTTGAAGAAGGGTGCGCTAAGCGCAGAAATGTGGAGACGGGCGTCAAGAACGATGACTATGTTCAGATCATCTACGGCCTTGAAAACGGTGAAACAGTAATATGGAACGATGAGACCGATCTTACTGACGGAATGAGCGTTCGCGCGGAGTGAATTCAAAATGAGTGATAAAAAACAGATTTTGACTGCCAGAGACTTATCAAAGACTTTTTCAAACGATTCTGTTCAGCAGCATGTGTTGAAAAACCTGAATCTCTCGATATATAAGGGCGATTTCACGGTCATAATGGGTAATTCCGGCTCAGGAAAAAGTACGCTTCTATATGCTCTTTCCGGAATGGACAGACCGACTCTCGGGACGATCACATATTATACGGAAAACGAAAAGGGTGAGGATACAGAGACCGAGATATCAACCTTCAGTAATGATAAGCTTGCAATATTCAGGCGTGAACATGTAGGTTTTGTTTTCCAGCAGAACTACTTAAATGACAGCATGAGCGCACTCGATAACATTATGGTATGCGGACTTCTTCAGCATACGGACCGCAGAAAACTCGCAGATAAGGCCAAGATGCTTCTGCAGAAGGTCGAGATCGGGGAAGGCGATTGGAACAAATTCCCCACTCAGATGTCCGGCGGACAGCAACAGAGAGTAGCTGTTGTCAGAGGAGTCATAAACAGCCCCGAAGTACTTTTTGCGGATGAGCCTACCGGTGCGCTCAACTCCCAGAATACCGAGAATGTTCTGGATATCTTATCGGATCTTAATAACGAAGGCCAGAGCATAGTGATGGTTACTCATACCGTTAAGGCAGCCGAGAGAGGAAACCGCATCATCTACCTTGCCGACGGTATCATCTCGGATGAGATCGATATAGGACCATATGCGGGTGATTATAAGGATGAATCTAATCCCAGGCTTGAAGAAGCCAGGATCAGACACGCTAAACTCAAGGAATTCTTACAGGATATGGGATGGTAACCCTTTAACGAGGTTCATTATAAATGTACAGGTTTTTCTTTATTGCAAAAAACAACATAAAAAAGCAGAAAAGTGATATGATCACATTCTTTTGTATGACGCTGATCACGGCATTTCTGCTTTTCATAAGCCTTTCATTCATGGTCGATATAAGTAAAGTCCTTGATAAGGTTTATGATAATACCCACGCTGCGGATATCATGTTTTTCGTATCTGATGATCAGATAGCCAGGGAAAAGATGGAAGAAGTCATAAAGGGTTGTTCGTATGTTGCCGAGTATGAGATGACTCCCGCCGTTGTTTCAGATTCCGCTAAATACGGGCACAGAGGAGATTCTGAGCTTTCGGAATATCCCTTTTACTTTACTTCGTATGAAAAAGATATAAACATCCATCAGATAAGCATTGATACAAAGAACTTTAACGGAAATGACATACTCCTTCCGATAAGGATGAACACCGAATTCAAAATCGGAGATTATCTTACGGTCAAGATCGGGGACAACAAATATGATTTTAAAGTTGCCGGTTTTGTGGAAGATTGCATTTTCTGCTCGCCCATGAACATGGGGTCATATATGACTTACATATCCGACAGGATGTATGATGATATCCTTTTTGAAAACAGTTCAGCTGCCTACATAAGAGATATTCATAAGGTAAGGCTCACCAGGGATACTATACGTAAAGGCATGGATCCGAATGATGTATCGGATGAGCTCTTTAATGAAGTAAACGACTGGATCACCGAGTACAGGCTCACGCATCCGGATTACACCGGCGGGATCATGAATAACGTTCCTTATTCCATGCTCCGTACATCCGCGATGATAACGCCGCTCATGTTCATAGCGATCATATTTGTGTTCGCGCTTATCATCTTCGTTATCGCCATGGTCATAATTCATTTCAGCGTCAAGAACTTCATCATGACCAACATGAAGAATACCGCGATCATGGAGGCGGCCGGATATACCGTAAAAGAACTGGTCCTCATCCTGCTCGTTCAGCTGCTTTCGATCGCTTTTGCGGGGGCTTTGGCCGGCATCATTCTCGGATCGCTGACCATAGGTAAGCTTAGCATAATAATCCTGATAACTCTGGGCCTTCCCTGGACAATGCCTGTCAATACATCTCTAGCATTTCTTACGCTTGCCGGACTCTGCATGATAGTAGGAGGACTTACCTTTGTCATCGGACGCGATTATTCCAAGACTACAGTACTGGATGCTCTAAGAGGCGGGATCAACGCTCATAATTTCAAACGGAACCTGTTCCCGTTTGAACACAGCATTTTCCCGATATCGGTTACGCTGGCTCTCAAAGAGACCTTCGGAAGATTCAAAAATCATCTGGGCGTATTCATCATAATCATGTTGCTTACGGCTGCAACCGTCCTGGGATTAGGCATAGCAGATACCTTCTCCGATGAAGATACCGTCATAAACATGGCCGGAGTAGATTATACAGACGTCAATGTTTCGGGCGACATCAATATGGGTGCCAACCTCGATAACATGACAACAGTAGATTTTGAGTACGGAGAAGACTGGCTAGCCTTAAACTACACATCAAGAAAAGTCCGTAAAGAATGGACATGCACTACGAGATGCTTTACCGATACATCCCGTATCAAGGGAATCGCCATGGTTGAAGGAAGGCTCCCCGCGCATTCTAATGAGATGATGTTTGCGACAAATGCCGCTCGTACCCTTAAGGTCTCAGTAGGAGATGCCGTCACAGTCAAATGCGGTAACAGAGAAGAATCATATATAATTACGGGAATATGCCAGGTCATTAATAATATGGGATATATGGCATATATGACCGTTGAAGGAGAGGAGAGAGTGACCAGTACTCCGGACGATCTTACATATAATGTATTCCTGAAGAGCGGCTACGATATAAAGGATTTTGAGAAAGAATTCAAGGATATCTATCCCGATGAAGAGGTGGTTGATTTCAAGCAGAGCGTGCAGAGCATAGTCGGTATGGTCAAACTTGGTATCAAGATGGTTGCATTTGTAATAGCCATAGTAACCGCTCTTGTTGTAGCGTTTGTAGAATCATTGATAATCCGTACACAGATTACCAGGTCATGGAGAAACTTAGGCGTGAGCAAGGCTCTCGGTTACACATCATCACAGCTGATCGTCCAGACCATGTTCTCAAACATGCCCGCAGTGATCCTTGGGATGATCCCCGGTCTTGTTCTGTCAACAGTGTTTGGAGAAAAAGTGATGACATTAATGTTTTCGATATTCGGATTTAAACAGTCCAATTATTTCATAAATCCTTCATCATATTTGTTCGCATTTGTGATTATCGCCGGAATAGCAATGCTGACCTCTGCCATAGTCGGAAGAAGGATCAAGTCTTTAAACCCCGTTAAGATGATAACGGAAGAATAGTTTTTGTGATATGATGATTGTGCATGGGAGAGAAAAGATATGCACTACAGATGTCTCATAGTTGACGATGAAGTCGAACTGGCTGAGATGACAACCGAATATTTCAAGATGTTTGAGGTCTCTACGCAATACGTAACGGGCGCAGAGACCTGCTTTGAATTCTTCAAGGAGAATACTGCGGACATAGTCCTTCTGGATATCAACCTTAAAGACGGATCCGGCTTTGAAGTATGTAAGAAGCTGCGCGAAGAGCTGAACATGCCGATCCTGTTCATCAGCGCCAGACAGAGCGATGATGATGTCCTTATAGCGCTTTCGATAGGCGGAGATGATTATATCAAGAAGCCTTACAGTCTTTCCGTGCTGCTTGCCAAGGTAAAGGTCCTTCTTAAAAGGATCGATGCATCAGCTGATAACGGAGGAGCCATGTATGATGTCCCTTCCGCAGAGGATACAAACGCAGAAGATTTATCGGCGATCTTAACACTCGATCCCGATACGATGTCGGCTGTATATGAAGGAAAACGCGTACCGCTCAAGGCAAAGGAGTTTGCGCTTCTAAATGCCCTCTACAAGCATCATGATACCATCGTCAAAAAAGAAGATCTCTTTGAGGAGGTCTGGGGCGATGCATTCTTCGGTGACAGCACGCTTAACGTACATATCCGTAAACTTCGTGAAAAACTTGAAAAAGACCCCAATTCACCCGAGCTGATTAGAACTGTATGGGGAACGGGATATTATCTTAAATTATGCGAATCAGAAAATTAGCAGTAGTATTTACGCTGCTCATGTTTGCTTTTCTATATTCTCTGGTACATCTCTATAAACAGACCAGCGTACAAAAAAGGGATATCATCTATTATAATGATCTGCTCTACAAGATAGAGGCGGACTTATCGTCGGGCAGAGATGTTGATCTCATTGAAAATGAATATGGCTGCAAAATAATCTTTTCCAAAGAGATAAACGATCCCGAGCTTGTCGAAATGTATGCAAACGAGGCTTTTGTCCTGGACCTGGTGGTTGACGGCGAGTATATAGGCAAGGTGGCCTGGCTCGATAAACTTGAGGAATTCAATTTCTATGGCGGAGAATTCCTGTCGACATCCCTGATCATATGGTTTGTTCTGCTTCTCATAGGATATGCCCTTTTCTATGTTATATATCTGGTCTATGTCAGGCCGGTAGATGATCTGAAGAACTTCTCTAAGGAACTTGCAAAAGGAAATCTGGACGCCAAACTTCCGATAAGACGCAACAACATGTTCGGCGGTTTCACAGAGGCCTTTGACATAATGAGAGAGGAGCTTAAGGCATCGCAGACCCGCCAGATGGAAGCCGAGATAGCCCGTAAGGAGCTTGTTGCATCTTTAAGCCATGATGTGAAGACTCCCGTAGCCGTTATAGATGCCACATGCGAAGTGCTGGGAGTAAAACTTAACCGCAAACTGAAGAACCTCACCGAATCGGACGAACCCGACTCTTCTGAGATTGATGAAGTTAAGGATTCCCTCGATAAAGTGGAGATAATCTCAGCCAAAGCAGCGACTATTCAGACTCTTATGACGGATCTGATGCATTCCAATATGGAGAATTCCGAAAAAGTCGATGTAAATCCCATGGAAGATTTCGCGAGTCATATCGAGGATTACTTAAGCAGCATCAGCGGTTACGGACAGATAACTCTGAAAAATCATATATCCAATTGTCTCATATATATGGACAGGAAGCGCATGGAACAGGTTCTGGACAATATCATAGGCAATTCCGTCAAATACGCCGGCACGCCTATCAGTGTGAGTTTTGACGAGATAAATGACATGATGATGGCCGGCGGAAGGAAGGGAAGTTTTATCAGGATCAGGATCAAGGATTCCGGTCCCGGGGTCAGCGAAGAAGATCTGCCTTTAATCGCTCAGAAGTATTACCGCGGTACCAACACAGGCAGCCAGCCCGGATACGGCATGGGGCTTTATCTTGTTAAACTCTATATGCAAAAACAGGGCGGCGACATGGAATATTTCAATGACAACGGATTCGTAGTCGGTCTCATGCTCAGGAAAGTCTGAAAGATCCCAACACAAAATATTTTTAAAAATATTTGATAAAATATAATTGACAAATATATATTGCGTCAAATATAATATGACAAAAGAAAACAGCTGCATTCATTAAGGAGGTAAGAATATGAGCACATTTTATGATCAGAGCGTAGTAGCAGCAAACGGTGACGTAATCTCAATGAAAGAGTATGAGGGAAAGGTAGTTCTCGTAGTGAATACGGCTACCGGATGCGGTTTCACGCCTCATTACAAGGACATCGAAGAGATGTATGAGAAATTCCATGATCAGGGATTTGAGGTTATCGACGTTCCCTGCAACCAGTTCGCCGGCCAGACCCCCGGAACCGATGAAGAGATTCATGAATTCTGCACGCTTAAATACAATACTCAGTTCCCGCAGATGAAGAAAGCCGATATCAACGGTGAGAATGCGATACCTCTTTTCACTTTTCTTAAAAGCCAGAAGGGCTTCGAAGGTTTCGGCAAAGGTCCCAAAGCAATGGCAATGAGCGCAATGCTGAAGAAGATAGATAAGGATTACAAGAACAATCCCGATATTAAGTGGAATTTCACCAAATTTGTGATCGATCGGACCGGAAATGTGGTTGCAAGATTTGAACCTACGGCTAAAATGGAAGATGTAGCCGATTGTGTAGCATCACTTATATGATTCTGCTTAATAAGGAGCAAAAATGGCACAGACCTACGAACAGCTTAAACTCAAGAATCAATTGTGCTTTCCGTTATATGCATGTGCGCGTAAGATAACCAACGCGTACACGCCTTATCTGAAACCTCTGGGACTGACATACACCCAGTACATAGTATTTATGGTATTATGGGAAAAAGAAGAAGTGAATGTAGGCGAACTGGGTCGGACGCTCAAGCTCGACGCAGGTACGCTTACGCCGCTTCTTAAAAAGCTCGAGAAAGAAGGCTATGTTACCAGGAAACGATCCGAAGAAGATGAGCGGATCACATGTATCCGTCTTACCGAAAAAGGCGCAGCCCTTAAGGAAGAATGTAAGGATATCCCCGGAAAAGCAGCATCTGCTCTCGGCAATGTCAGCGAGGATGATATCAGGCAGCTCTACCGGATATTATACGAAATCATGGAGGAAGACAGATAATGAACGTACCTACTTCAGAGAACGAAAACAGAGAATCAGCCATAGTCAGGACATCCGTGATAGGTATAATCACAAACCTGCTTCTTGTCGCATTTAAAGCAACTGTAGGTATCATCAGCAACTCCATTGCGATCGTCTTAGATGCAGTTAATAACCTGTCAGACGCCTTAAGCAGCGTCATCACGATCCTCGGTACCAAACTTGCCGGACGCGAAGCTGATAAAAAGCATCCTTTCGGATATGGCAGGATAGAATACCTCAGTTCTTTGGTGATCGCTCTGATCGTACTCTATGCGGGCGTTACATCACTAATAGAATCCATAAAAAAGATAATCCACCCCGAAACTCCCGATTATTCTACCGCTTCATTGATAATCGTGAGCGTAGCGGTTCTGGTGAAGATCGTTCTGGGGCTTTATGTAAAAAAGACCGGAAATAAGGTTAATTCCGATTCACTTATCAATTCGGGCAAGGATGCTCTGCTTGATTCGGTCATCTCGGCAGCTACATTAATTGCTGCACTCATCTTTATTTTCTCGGGAATATCTCTGGAGGCTTACTTAGGTGCAGTGATCTCACTGGTCATCATTAAGGCCGGATTCGACATGATATCCGAAACAGTATCCAAGCTTCTGGGGGAACCCGGCGATGCTAAGCTGATCCAGGACATCAAAGCAACTGTAAAAAGCTTCCCGCAGGTTCGCGGAGCCTATGATCTGATACTTCACAATTACGGACCGGATAACTATAACGGATCTATTCACATAGAGATCGATGATACTCTGACGCCGAACGAGATAGACGGGCTTAGCCGCTCGATAATGGTTAAAGTATATAGCGAACTCCAGGTTATTCTGACTGCAATCGGCGTCTATTCCGTCAATACGCATGACCCGGAGATCATCTCGATGCACGAAGAGATGAGAGACGTAGCATTGTCTCACCGGTATGTAAAACAGATTCACGGGTTCCATTACAGTAAGAGTGAGAATCTTGTCAGATTCGATCTTGTAGTAAGCTTTGATGCACCAAGCCGTCAGGCAGTATATAACGAAGTTCTTGATGATCTTTCGGCTAAGTATCCCGATCTCAGATTCTCACTTGCTATGGATATGGATTTCGGTGAGATTATTAAATGATCATCTGAAAGAGACCTTTGGATGTAAGGTCTATAAGATAGCTTTAAACGGCGCGTTCACCTGCCCGAACCGGGATGGCAGACTCGGTACGGGCGGGTGTATATTTTGTTCTGCGGGCGGAAGCGGAGAGTTTGCATCCGATCCCGCTTTATCTGTATATGAACAGATAGAAGAGGGCAAAGCGCTTCTCAAAGATAAGATAGGCGATAAGAAGTGCAAGTATATCGCCTATTTTCAGGCATATACGGGTACGTATGCTCCGATAGAGAAGCTTAGGGAACTATATACAGAGGCTGTGAATCATCCGGATATTGTCGCCCTGTCAGTCGCTACCAGGCCCGACTGCCTTCCGGATGAGGTTCTGGATCTTTTGTCTGAGATCAATGAGATCAAACCGGTATGGGTAGAGTTAGGGCTCCAGACCATACATAAGCGTTCTGCCGATTATATTCGCAGAGGATACGATCTGCCGGTTTATGATGAAGCGGTAGGAAAGCTCAGAGAACGCGGAATAGAAGTTATCACCCATGTGATCCTCGGGCTTTGCGGGGAATCGATCAGCGATATGACCGAAACCGTCAGATATGTCTGCGTAAGCGGCGCATCAGGCATCAAGCTTCAGCTTTTGCATGTACTTAAAGGTACCGATCTGGCAAAAGAGTATGCCGAGGGCCGTATCAAGGTTCTTTCCGAAGACGAATATATCGAAATACTTAAGGAATGTGTTAAAATCATACCTGATGACATAGTTATACACAGGCTTACGGGAGACGGAGATAAGAAACTTCTGATCGCACCGCTATGGAGCGCAGATAAGAAGCATGTCCGGAACCGTATTCAGAAGGAAGTATTGTATGTTCAGGGACAGAAGGCACGAGAGTAATCCCAAACTCATAATCTTCATAATCGTTTTTGCGATCGCCGTCATTTTCAATGTTCTTTTAGTTATTCCCATCCTTGCTAAAAACTTTGAGCCTTGTTTCCCCGGGGCAGTCGGATACTTTTACAAGACCGATGTGGAAAACATGACAGGGCGAGTGCTTGAGTCCAAAGATGCGGAGTTTAACCGTATTTCTGCCACCAGGTGTTATTATTCCGGTGAAAAAGAGACCGAGTACGATCATCTGGATTACTATCTTTTTTCAAACGGAATAAAGGCACGCATGGCATTCAATAAGCTGGGAAAAACCTACTTTGATCCGGCAACTGTCCGCAGAGGCGAAAACTGGATCACCGGCCGCGTATATTTTGAACCCGATGAATATGCTCTCGATTATATGCCCGATACGATTTATGAATATTATTATATCTCCGGAAATATGATAGCCAAGGCATCGCTGATCATTCCCGCATCGCTTGATGCTGACGACAGACATGATTACAGAGAAGACATGAAACAGTTCGACAGATTGATCGAATGGATCCCCGAAGGAGTAGTATGGCATCCGTCATATTATTATTCCGAACATCCATATCTGGACAATGAGTGAAAAATATACAGAACAGGAAAAAGAAAAATACATACTCGTAGGAATCGCCGAGAAGGATGAAGAAGAGGCGTATTCTTCACTTGATGAGCTTTCCGACCTGCTTGATACGGCCGGCGGAGAGGCTCTTTTTCAGTTTATCCAGAAAAGACAGCATCCCGATCCGGCCACATATATAGGCAAAGGAAAAGCAGAAGAGCTGCGCGAGCTTATAGATATGCATGAGGCGGACGGTATCATCTGTGATGATGAGCTGAGTCCCGCTCAGATAAGAAATCTGTCTCAGATCCTTGATACCAAGGTCATCGACCGCACGATACTGATCCTCGATATATTCGCAGCGCATGCGATGACCAATGAAGGTAAGCTACAGGTTGAGATGGCCCAGCAGAAATACAGGCTTTCGCATCTTCAGGGCCTGGGTGTCAGCCTGTCGCGTCAGGGCGGCGGTATCGGAACCAGAGGTCCCGGCGAGACCAAGCTCGAAACAGACAGAAGACGCATTAAGACGCGTATCGCATCGCTCAATAACCAGATACAGCATCTTAGCCGGATGCGTGAAAACACGCGAAAAAGAAGAGTAAACGGTACTACCCCGATAGCTGCTATCATAGGCTATACCAATGCCGGAAAATCCACTCTTTTAAACCGCCTGACCGAGGCCGAAGTGTATGCCGACGATAAGCTTTTTGCAACGCTTGATCCGACAACCAGGAAATGCAGGCTTCCTGACGGAACGCAGTATCTGCTGACGGATACGGTAGGATTCATCAACAAACTTCCACATAATCTGATCGACGCCTTCAGAAGTACGCTGGAAGAAGCGAAGTACGCAGATATTTTGATACATGTCGTAGATGCTTCCGATCCCGCACGCGACATGCATATCAAGATCGTATATGATACGTTGCGTGAGCTCGGCATTGAAGGTAAACCCATCGTGACCGTATTCAACAAAATGGATAAACTGCCTGCCGATCATAATGAAAAACTGTATGATACGCATGCCGATTCATGTATCCTTGCATCCGTAAAAAACGGAACCGGCCTTGATAAACTCTTCGAAGCCCTTGCTGACGCAACTATAGAGGGATACAGATAATATGAAAAAATATGAATGGCTTGAACAAGAAACTAAGGATGAAGATATACATGTAAATCTTTCTTCATACTACGAAAGAATAAAGGATGATCCTCATTGGTTAAATAAGATTTTAGATAATTGGTCCAGCGTTGAATCATATGTTAATACATTATATGTACTGAAATTTGTCAAACGAATGACAAATGCTGAAATAAGAAAATACACTAATCATATTGGCTTCCCGGATCTATATAAAAGACTGGGATGGTATTATAACTCTTTTGATTTATCGGAATGTGAGAATCTCTTTAAGCAAGAATTAACTCGACTACAAGGAATTTTAGCAAAGTACCGTAAGGATCGTTATTGTAGCAATCCCGAAATAGCAAAACAATATGATATGACAATAAGTTCGAAACAACAACTTAGGGACGCTACGATGAAAAGATTTAATGTGCAAAACATAGAAGAATTGTTTTACTTATTGCATTACTTATCAAAAGAAAACGATTTGACCACAGGAGAAATCGCATTACTGTATGATTGTACTACAGATTATGTAGCGGATCTCTTAAAGAAATGTCATTTAAGTGAGAGCAGAATAGAGGCTCGCAGAAAAATAATAAGAAACAAACGAGGAAATTATACACAAGCCACAATAAGCAGAAAGAAAAAAAGCAGTATTGAATCGATAGAGCAGGGTGTAACCGGAAGTAATATGGAAGTTGTCCTTCGAAGACTTATAGATTCACTTCTTGGAACATATCTGGATATAAACGAATACATATGTTTGGTATGTTTATCCACGACAAGTATTATTCCACCAATGGAGATAGATATCCCAATTATTATAATGAACAAGTCAAATAATTACTGTTATAAATATGCAGTTGAATTAGATGGGGAGATATGGCATACATCAGATGATTCCGAAGAGAATTCCGATATAAAAAAGGAAAACCAAATAAAAGAGATAGATTGGAAACTAATTAGAATCAGATTGTCATCTGAATCATCCAGCAAATCAAGCAAAATTATATCGATAATAGAATCAGCCGCTAATGAACTATGCCAGATAATCCAAAACGATATATCAAATGAAAATGAGAAATGGATCACTAAGAGTCTTTACATATAAAAATGTATTCTTACAGGTAAACTGCAAAGGAAACAATGCTAAAAGACGTAAAGGATATGATAGCAGCAGAGGATTTTGAAAAATAAGTATCTAGCCGATAAATATCAGTTTTTCGGCTAGATTAGCCCATAAATAGTGGCGAGAGTGGTTTCGAACCTCTAAATATGGTATATTATAATATATACGTTTTCATTGATTTTCTTGCAGGAATATACATTATGGGAAAAGATTCCGAATACTACAAAAACAAAAACCGCTCTATCAAGATCAAACTTCAGGAACTCCTTATGGAGCTTCCTCAGCCTGCACGTGATTATATATATGAAAAACAGATTTCGTCACAACCGAGTACCCTGGTTGCATACTCGCTTGACCTGCTTGTGTTTTTTCGATTTTTAAAGGACCGTAACCCATATTTCCGCGATAAAGAGATCTCAAAAATCAATATAGACGATCTTTCTAATCTGACCAGTGAAGACATTGTCGAATATCAAAGGTACCTTGAGTTCAATATGATCGGTGAACAACACGAAAACGGCAAAAAAGCGATTGCCCGTAAAATGAGTCCATTACGTGGAATGTTCAAATATCAGGTTGAACACGAATATCTTGAGAAAGATCCAATGACTCTGGTCAAATTACCGCGTATAAAAAAGGACAAAAACATCGTCCGTATGGACAATTATGAGGTCCGAGCCATATTAAACGCCATCGAATATGGTAATTCGCAGATGTCTGACAGGCAGCTTACATATTGTTCTAAAACACGTGAACGAGACCTGGCGATCCTTACGCTGATGCTTAATACCGGCATTCGTGTTTCCGAATGTGCCGGCTTGGATGTCGGCGACGTTGATATGATTGTGAATTCTTTAACAATAGTTCGAAAAGGCGGAGCTCAGGATATTATTTACTTTGGTGACGAGGTAAATAACGCCTTAAAAACGTATATAGAAGGTTGGCGTAGTACGATCGTTCCTGAATCCGGACACGAAAAAGCACTCTTCTATTCGTTAGAAAACAGAAGAATAAGTATCTCAGCCATAGAGAGGCTTGTCAAGAAATACGCAAAAATGGTCGTTCCGAACAAAAAAATTACTCCGCATAAGCTGCGGAGCACTTACGGCACTGCCCTATACCGTGAAACAGGCGATATAAGGCTTGTAGCGGACGTTCTCGGACACGAAAACGTCAATACCACCATTGATTACTATGCTGCCATCGATGACGAGCATAAACGTCTGGCGGCCGGTGCCGTTGATTTCAAGAAAAATGATTAAATCTGTGTAAATACATCATTTTGACCAGGCTGGTCACTGTTGACTTTTTCGGTCAAATTCCTCTACATACTTTGCGATAAGCTCTGCAGTTCCGTCCAGACCAAGTACGGAGCTGTTTATTGTCATATCATATGTCGAAGCATGTCCCCATTTTCCTGATGCATAGTAATTATAATAGCTCTGTCTCTGTTTATCCTTCTTATTCATCATATCACGGGCTTTGGAATCACTCGTAATATCGGGATGACGCTCTTTGATCCTCCCTATCCTGCATTCCTCGTTGGCGCTGATAAAGAGGTTGAGCACATTATTTCTTTCAGAAAGTGCATAATCGGCGCATCTTCCGACTATAACACAGGGACCTTCATCTGCGATCTTTTTGATCGTATCAAACTGAGCCAGGAATATCTTATGGCTTATGGGCATATCTATATATGACGATGAGTTATATCCGAACGAATAAGTGTCCATTACCAGATTATAGAGAAAAGAGCTTGTCGGACGCTCGTCATTGCTCTCAATGATCTCCTGGCAGAAGCCCGAGTCTTTGGCAACTCTGTTGATCAGTTCCTTATCATAATATGGTATATCGAAATGCGCCGCGAGTTTTTCACCGATCTCACGACCGCCGGATCCGAATTGTCTTCCTATGGTAATAACTGTATTCATGGACAACACTCCTTTCTTAAGAGAAATCACAATATTGTCAGCAGTTTTTCGTAATACTCAGGTAACGGTGCGGTAAACTCCATATATTCACCCGTAGAAGGATGATCAAAACCGATTATATATGCGTGCAGACATTGGCCTTCCAATTTCATCGGCGGCTTCATGCCGAGGTCATGTCCGTATAGCGGATCACCGAGTACGGGATGATGAATATGGTTCATGTGAACCCTGATCTGATGCGTCCGTCCGGTTTCAAGCCTGCATTCAACCTCTGTATGGTTCTTAAACCGCTGAAGGACCTTCACGTGTGTGACAGCGGATTTACCGTGCATGTCATCCGTGACCGCGAATTTCATCCTGTCACGCGGATCCCTGCCTATATAACCGGATATGGTCAGTTCATTCTCATCGATAACGCCGCAAACGATCGCACGGTACGAGCGCTTGATGCTGTGAACCTTAAGCTGTTCGGCTATGGCTGCGTGAGCTTTATCGTTCTTACATACGACAAGCGAGCCTGTCGTATCTTTATCTATACGATGAACAATACCTGGGCGAATAACACCGTTAATTCCCGAAAGTGTATCGTTGCAATAATATACGAGTGCATTGACCAGTGTATCGTTGTAATGACCCGGTGCGGGATGCACGACCATATTCTTGGGTTTATTTACTATAATTATATCATCATCTTCATAAATTATTTCAAGAGGATGATCCCAGGGTTCAATATCGGGGATCTCGCTTTCCGGTATGGTCATCTCTATAGATGTACCGGCTACGATCCTGTATGAATTCTTGGTGATGACCTTACCGTCTATGGTCACCTTTCCGTCAGTTATGAGAGCCTGCAGATAGTTGCGTGAGTATCCCGGATGGATATTCGCAATCCATTTATCCAGACGCTCACCGTCATCTTCCTCGTCCACTATATCAAAAAACACTTTTTCGTCATTCATTTTCTGATTTGGGTTCGGTGTCGGTGGCAGTTTCCGACTTCTGATCAGTTTCACCAGGTTTCGTTTCTTCGACGGGATCTTCCTTTTTATCAGCCTCTGCGGCAGGTTCTGCTTTCTTTTCTTCTACAGTTTCTGCGGCTTCCTGTTCTATGGCGGAAGCAGCATTCTTATCTTCAAATGTTCTGTAGCCTCTGGTCCTGAAGCTTAGGAACCTAAGGTCGTTGTCTTTATATACAAAAAGCAGGACCAGAACAAGAATGATCGTCGCACAGGTAACATATATGTCGGCAACATTGAATATGGGGAAATTGATCGCCTTTACATATATGAAGTCTACAACATAGTTAAGACTTAATCTGTCTATCATGTTGCCGATGGCGCCTGCGGCTATGAAAGTAAGAAGAACATGCAGTATTACATATTTCTTCGATGCAGGGGCCTTTATAAGCATATACACGATGCATCCTAAGATGACGATCGCAACGAAAATAAAGAATATCTTCTGATTCTGCATCATTCCGAAGGCTGCACCGCGATTTTCAAGATAATTAAGTTCAAGAATCCCGGAAATCAGAGGTATGGCAGGCTTATCTTTAAGCGCAACAACAGCCCATGCCTTGGTATACTGATCGGCTACGATCAGCAGACACATGAATACAAAGTCCAATATAAGGTTAAGGGCGGGCTTTTTAGTCATCAGTCATCCTCATTCCATATAATATGTTTCACAGCCCCGATTATATCCTCATCGGTAACCGTCTCATCTATGATAGCCGAGCCTATGCGGTTAAGCAATATAAAGCGTATATGACCGGCTTTCATTTTTTTATCCGATTTGGTTAGCTCAAGGATCTCCTCGGGATCTATATCTTCTATAGAGATAGGCAGGTTAAACGGTACGAACATGTCGCGGATCTCGTAGAATTCCTCCATGGAGATCAGCTTATGCTGCCATGATATGTATGCGGCGGCCACAGCACCGAGAGCTACACACTCGCCGTGAAGCATCTGAAAATCGCGTGATTTCTCGATCGCATGTCCGATAGTATGTCCGAAATTAAGCAGCGCACGTTCTCCCTGTTCGGTAGGATCGTTATCGACGACTTTGCCCTTGATCAGGCAGTTATTGTAGACCATGACCTTCAGGGTTTCATATTCGCGGTCACTGATCTCATACATATTGTCGATAAGCCATGTATAGAATTTATCGTCCTTGATGAGACCGTGCTTCATGACTTCCGCAAATCCCGAATAGAACTGTCTGTCGCTTAAGGTCTTAAGTACGCTTAAGTTCATATATACAAGGCGCGGCATGTAAAAAGCACCGACCATGTTCTTATATCCGTCAAAATCTACGCCTGTCTTGCCACCTATCGAAGAATCGCATTGTGCGAGAAGTGTCGTAGGAACCTGGATAAAATCGACTCCGCGAAGATATGTGGCCGCAGTGTAACCGGTAATATCACCGACCACGCCGCCACCGAGGGCGATGAGCAGGTCTTTTCTGTCAAATCCGTTCTCTATGAGATGCTTATAGATAGCTTTAACGGTATCCAGATTCTTGTGCTCTTCACCGGCGGGTATCAAGCATATGCACACGGTATCGCACATTTTTTCCAGTACTTCTTTGACCTTGTCGCCATACAGAGGTCCTACATCGGAATCCGTGACGATGCACATACGGGCATACGACCTGCCTAGATTCCCGATCTCTGTACCGAGAGTCTCGAACGAGTCCGAATAAACTATATCGTATATGGGCTCTCCGCCCTTTTTTATCGTCAGTCTGTCGTCTTTAACGAATTTGACCATTGTCTATCCTCAAAAAAGAAAGCCTCCCTTATACAAGGAAGGCTTAGTGCTATAGTTATCTGCTGATCTCTACGTCAAGCGTTCCACTGATAAGATCCTGGAAATCACCGGAGATGTCTACGCTCGGAGGCGTAATGAGGAAGATATAATGTGATATCTTCTGAAGATTTCCGCTCATAGCAAAGCATGAACCGGATGCAAAATCGATGATACGCTGGGCAATTCCGACATCAAGGCCTTCAAGATTAAGAACTACGGTACGATTGGCGAGCAGGGTCTCTGTAATCTCTCTGGCATCTTCGAACATTGTGGGCTTAACCACAACAACTTCCATACCATTTCCCATTGTTCTCTTATTACCTCTCGAAATACGCGGTATACGTTTGGCAACGGTTTCAGAATCATCGGAATCATCAGATTCCTTAGAAGCGGGTTTCTTGAATAACGGTTCGGGTTCATCCAAATATCCGTCATCATCGTCGTAGAACTCATCGTCCCCGCCGTCTATCTGAAAAATTCCTTTCATCTTATCCCTTACAGACATTAGTTCAAACCTCCATTAATTGGTTACTGAATAATCACGTTCTCCGAAGATCCCGGTACCCACACGGACCATTGTGGCCCCCTCTTCTGCGGCTACCTGATAATCTCCTGTCATCCCCATAGACAATTCAATTTTATCTAACGGATGCCCACTATTATCATTATCCTTGTTTTGCCTAATTATGTCAACAGATAACTGACGCAAAACCACAAAATATTGACGATTTGTCTCCGGGTCTACTGTATATGGTGCTACGGTCATGAGACCGCATACTTCTATGCCGGGTAACGAGGCCGCATGCTCATAAAGTGCGCGTACTTCTTCGGAATCAGTGCCGAACTTGCTCTCTTCTTCGGCAACATTGACTTCCAGAAGTATCTTCGCCGTAACACCGTGCTTAACAGCCTCTTTTGATATCACATCCGCAAGTTTGATGCTGTCTACGCTGTGTATCATATATACTTTATCAATGATGTATTTAACCTTGTTAGTCTGCAGATGGCCTATCATGTGCCAGCGGATATCACCGGGAAGTTTGTCGTACTTATCCATGATCTCCTGGACTTTGTTCTCGCCGAAATCGCGGCATCCGGCATCATAAGCCTCCTGAAGCGCTGATACGGGTTTCGTCTTGCTTACGGCGATAATGGTGACATCAGACGCGTTTCTACCTGCTCTTTCGCATGCCGCATTTATATTTTCTTCTACCTGAGCGATGTTAGCTGCTATATCCATTATTCGTACAACCTTTCTCCGTCCAGGACCGTACTTGAATCCAGGACTATATAATCGTATTCGTTCAGACCGTATTGGGTATTCGGCCGGACTATCGAGTAGTCTTCGTTTGAATACAGGATATTGATCTCCTTAAACTCGGCATAACCTTTATTGATGTTATATACACCCTGAAGAGTTCCTGTCAGTCTGATCGTGTAGGTCTCATCGGAATCCGGTTTATAGATGATGTCGCCGTTTCTGAGTTCCAGGTTATCCAGATAATATTCGTCTTCGGTTTCGGAATAAATGGATGTTTCAATGAATTCCACGGTCGAATTACCCTCATCATCGTGAGAATCCCTCATTACGCCGAGTTTCCCCGAAGAGCCTACGGTAACATACTCTTTGGGAACGATATAGAAATCTTTGTTCGCAATGGATGAATTCGGGATCTTAAGTCCGGAGGCGTTATCAAGAAGAAGTTCTATATTGATAAAACGGTCCATCGCAAAAGTTATCATCGAATTGGTAAAGGACAGGCCTATGAAATAATTACCGTCCTCATCGACGTGTTCGCTCACAGATGCCCAGGAAGTATACTGGTTTCTGCTGAATCTGACCTCAACATACTCCATCTCCATCAGTAAACCGGCAGTATCGGGATCGACTTCTATGACGATCATCCAGTCTTCATTGGTACACAATTTGTATATCGTATCACCGTCGGCTACCAGATTGTTGGCAGCCATCTGGGTATATTCATATTCGGCCTGGTCGAAATCACCTTCCGTGATGTCTTCAAGCTTCTTTTCTTCAAATCCGTCGATAGTATATAATACAACGCCTGCATTCGGAGCATAACGATAATGAACAAAAGACGAATTTGCATTAGAAAGATCCGAAACGGAAGTCAGGATATCATAATTGGTAAGTTCGATAGCCTTGGAAGCGATAGAATTCTTGAATCTGTAAACCTCTGAAAACCCCGATTCTTTGAACGCAGCGGAAAAACCGCTTATCTCAGTCCTAAGGCGAGCCAGATCCGCATCGGACATGGAATTTTCTTCGGTAATGCTATCTGCGGATTCGGACAAGCGTCCGGTCTCATCGATGGTGTAAACAAGATCGCCTACAGCCACATGCTGACCGTCTCTGACATAATAATTGATATAGCCAGAGTCTGCCGCTGTCACAAGCTGCTCGTCTCTGATGGCAATACCTGTATAAAGGCTGTTCTTATAAAGAGAGCCCTTGCGTACTTCATAGGGGGATATATGCTTGGTGTTCAGATATCCTGATATGGCCACGATAAGCTCGATCAGAATAAAGCCAAAGATCAATATACCGACATTGATCCCTCTCGGTTTTCGATATTTAACTATATTGGTGGAATCAGAACCTGCCATATCGAAAAGCAAATAATAAACAAATCAAAAAATCAAATAAAACCCCCGGTCACCCGGGGGCTTAAGGTGTTTGATTATAACGCTTCAATAACCTTGTCTTTAATCTCAGACGGGATATTGTTAGAATCCATTGTTACACTCACTACAAAATCGACTTTGAAAGCCTCGCTGATCTTATCGATAGACTGAATGATCGGAACGATCTGATCACTGTCTATATTGGCTATCTTCATCAGGCAATCAAGATACATCTGCTCGAGATCGTGATCCTGTGAGATGATTCCTGTCACAAAACCCAGGAACTGATCTGCATTAGCTATGTTGTATTCACATACATTGATAAGTCTTATCTTGTTGTTGAGCTCAAACATATGCTCGGAACTCTTATCAAGGTATACAACGTTACCGTTTATCTCTTTTATCTCTTTATTCACTTTATCAAGAAGAACTTTAGTTTTGCCTTTCCCCTTATCACCGACTATCAACTGGACCATGGGACTGTACCTCCTAAGTAAGAAATTTGGATCAGAAATCCTATGTACAATTATATATTTTCAGCGCCGATAATTCAACTACCATTGCTGATATATTCGAGAAGATCATTCATCTGTGAATACAGCGTCTCGGCGTCATCCGCGTTCATGATTACCGCTATATACGGGGCTCCCGAATTATCTCTCGTATACAGGATCAGGCAGTGTCCCGCAGCACTTGTGGTACCTGTCTTTCCTCCGATAACCGTGATCTGATCGGGGACGTTTACGCCGCCCTTGGTATACAGAACAGTAGACTCGAGGCTGAGTTCCTTCTGAGTTCCGTCTGCACCGTAATACACCGTCTCATAGACAGGCATCTGAATGATCTCGTTAAACAGGCTGTACTGCAGCGCTGCCCTGAATATCAGATACATATCATATGCCGTCACATAATGCTCATCCTGGGTGAGTCCGTTGGGATTGGTAAAATGAGAATTCGTAGCACCTATCGAAAGTGCTTCCTCATTCATGAGATCACAGAAAGACTCGACCGTGCCTCCTATCCCCTCCGCTATCATGATCGCAACATCATTTGCTGAATAGATCAGAAGCACATGAAGCGCCTGATCGAGAGTCATCTGGTCACCGGGTTTAAGTCCCATTAGCTGTGCTCCGGGTTCTTCGATCTTTACATTTTCGGATGCAGTCAGCATCAGATCCGGCGAAGCATATTTGAGTGCCACCAGTGCGGTCATGATCTTGGTCAGGGACGCAGGATGCATCTGAGCATTGGGATTCTTAGTATACAGAGTCTCCGCATCGTTCAGATCAAAAAGGCCTGCAGCCTCGGCAACGCCCATATCCAGGTCGCCCGTATTGACATTTCCCGCAACCACACACAGATCTTCCGCAAAAGAAGGATAAGTGGCCGCAGCTTCTTCCATCACCCCGACATTATATGCGGAAACAGGGTTATGGACCTCGTACGGCAGTGAGAATTTGGTCCCGCACCCGCATACGGAACCGGCTATAAGCACAACAAAAAGGAGCATGCATAACTTCTTTGATAAGCAGGCTCCTTTATTTGTTTTATGTCCTAAAGATAAAAAGTGCATCTGAATAATTCCTGAAATAACTTTGCAATTATTTGTACATTTCACGCCATTCCATGTCACCGCGGTCGAGCGATTTGATAAGGAGCTCGGCACTGGCCAGATTAGTCGCTATAGGGATGTTATGCATATCGCAAAGCTTACAGATATTACTGATATCGGGTTCGTGAGATTTGGGACTCAATGGATCTCTCAGGAAAATAACCAGATCGATCTGATTATGCTCTATCTGAGCACCTATCTGCTGCTCTCCTCCCAGATGACCGGCGAGAAACTTATGTATGTTAAGATTCGTGACCTCCTCGATCAGCCTTCCGGTCGTTCCTGTGGCATAGAGGTCGTTCTTTGCAAGTATACCCTTATAAGCTATGCAGAAATTCTGCATAAGCTTCTTCTTAGCATCGTGTGCTATCAGCGCTATATTCATGAAATCCCCTCTCTTGTTCGTATGGAGCACTGAAGCCGTACATTGAGCACAACACCAATACCTATATACAAACTAACCAAGCTCGTCAGTCCATAACTGACAAAAGGAAGCGGTAACCCCGTGTTGGGAATGAGCTGTGTGGCTACGCCGATATTCAGAAACCCCTGCATCGCTATCAGGCTCCCCATGCCCGAGGCGATTATCAGCCCTCCCATATCCTTCGCTCGCTTTGCTATAATAATACATTCAATCGATATGAAAATCAATAACAGGATGACCGTACATGTTCCGATAAAGCCGAATTCTTCGCCTATCACGGCGAAAATAAAGTCGGTCTGGGGTTCGGATATGAAATTACCGTTTTTAACGGAATTGATCTCATCCGAATCGTATCCCTTACCCATTAACTGGCCGGAACCTATAGCCATGACCGAGTTGTTCTGCTGGTAAGCACCTGAAGATGAATACTCTTCGGGATTAAGGAACGCCAGTATTCTGTCCTGCTGGTAATCATTGATGATATCCTGATCGGACTGAAGGATCATCATCAGCATAATGATAAAAGTAGGTATGGCAACTGCCAGCACGCCGAGAACAACCTTCCAGCTGATCCCCGCTTCAAAGAACAGTATGCAGAAAAGAAGTATTATAACGATGGATGTGGACATATCCGGCTGTGAATAGACCAGATAAAAGATCGGTGCAAAAAGGACGACGGATATTATGAAGAATCTGAAATTCTTCATATCCTCCTGATGTACCATGAAGAAAGCCGCAAAAAACAGTATCATCATGATCTTAGCGGTCTCTGAAGGCTGAAACTGAAAACCGCCTATGTTCAGCCATCTCGTAGCACCATGCGATCTTGCACCCTGAATCCGTACCAGCACCAGTAGTACGATATTGACGATATATATGATCCAGTAAAACTTCAGGATGATATTATAATCAAAAAACGAGATCACGAGCATCAGGAAAAGACCTATCCCGACACCCATAAGCTGTCTGTTATGATAGGCTTCGTTAGCACTGCTCACGGCAAATACGCCGATGATCGACAGTGCGATGACAAACACTATTAATTTGAAATCATAATCACGTATCTTGTATAGCTTTATCATCAGTCCTGATCCGGTCTGTCTCCGGGAAAGGTGAATCTTTTCCAGAAATTATTGTCTATGGTCTCGAGAACAACATCGGTCTCAATGAGACGAGCCAGTTTGGGGGCAGGTATGTTTTTGTTCTTGATCGACCACTTCGGTTTCTCAGAAGGGTGATATTTAATCCCGGCGATCCTCATTTTTTCGGGATTCATGTCAAGAGCCGCTATAACACGGTCGGGATCGCCGTTATTTCCGGCGCTCACATTGCCGAACAGGCCGCCGAACACAAAGATATCTCCGCCTGCTATCACATTTGTTCCGGGATATACATCGCCCAATATGAGGACGGAACCGGGAACATCGACTATACGGCCATCCTTAACGGTACCTTTGACTATCTGGACGCTTGAATCCTTCTGCTGCTCAGCTTTATATTCCAGATCTCCGAGCGCATTTATCAGCATGGCCTGAGTCAGCTTATTATGGCCGGCTACACATGCGACTTTGACATTGGATGACGAGGTTATGACATTGACAAGATCGCGTTCTGTCTGTGAATCGATCTCACGATCCTCAAAGCTTATCGCCACCGTGGCATCCTTGAAAAAAGAAGCCGATTCCCTGAATTTTGCAGCCAGATCAGCCTTTATCTGCTCTATGTCTGCCTCAGGGTCCATATGGACGCTCAATCCATTTTTGTAACTTTTGATAACTATAGAACTTGCCATTTTTTAATCTCCGTTTATCGTTCCTTCTTCTATCTCGAGCATTTCATCAACCTGCTCTTCCGTTATGAGTCCGAAGTAGTATTTGTATACCTCTCTGGCTATCTGAGCGGCATAATCCGATGTATAACCGTTTGCCACGCGTACTGTTACGGATATCTCGGGCGCCTCGTAAGGGGCATAGCTTACGAACAATGCGTGGTTGGGCCTGGATTTGGACTCCTGAGCCGTACCGGTCTTTCCTGCGACATTTACGGCCAGATCCGAGTAGTATGCTTTGGATTCAACCACTCCTCTCATGCCTGCATGAATAGCATCCCAGTAAGCATCGGGCATAACGATGGTATTTCTTACCGTGGCTGGATATTCATCCTTGATGTTGCCGGCATAATCGGTCGACTTATCTACGAGCGTCAGATTATAACAAGTACCGCTGTTTGCAACTGCAGTTACATATCTTGCAAGACCTGCCGTCGTATAGTTATGTGTGCCCTGTCCGATGGAACTTCGGACGGGGTCCATGTCGGAGATCTCGGGAGTCGCTTCATCTATCTGGATTCCGCTGGTCTCGCTCAGTCCGTACATATCCGCATATTTTGCGATCCTTTCAAGTCCGGTATCCGAGTTGAAAGCGCCGGATATGGTAGATAATCTGTATCCGACTTCATAGAAGAAGCAGTTACATGAATATCTTATTCCGCCCGTTACATTGATCGAGCCGTGAGTTCCGGGATATATCCAGCACCTTGCCGGTGTATCTATTTTATCAAAAATACCCGTGCAGCTGATGGTTGAAGTAGTATCGATAATATCTTCCATGAGACCGGCCGTAGCCATGACCATCTTGAATGTGGAACCGGGGGCTGTCTTCTGGAATGTAGCGTAATTAATAAGAGGTGATGCCTGGCTCTCTCTGATCTTCGCATAATAGGTTGCATCGACGCCGTTGGCCATCTTATTGTTGTCGTAAGAAGGATAGCTTACGAGCGCCAATACTTCGCCGGTATTAACATCTGTAACAACGATGGAGCCGGTGCACGGATCAAGTGCCAGATCGGCCGGAGTCAGATCCTTGTCGGCGATTCGGTTATGCATAAACGCATATGCAGTCTCGCCCCCTGAAATGAAGCTCTTATACTCGGTCTCGGGAATATCGACGATATCCTGATCCAGAAGGATCTGACATATCTGTCTGCCCGTGATCTCGTCATTCAAAAGCATATACTTATACAGTTTATTTGTAAACTCGCTGTTATCCTGAAGAATGCTCTTGTTGATATAGGCTGCAATACCGTCAAATATCTGCGATGAATCGGAGTATTCGTCATTGATCTCAAGAAGGGATACATCGATCCAGTTCCTAGCTATGCAATATTCGATATATTCTGCGAGCGATATGGTTTCATCGCTGGTCCAGGCGATATAGACAGGATCGTTCCTGTCGACTTCGGAATCTATGATCACGCCGTCCGAATATAGTCTCGATGCGATGAGCGATTCATATACCTGATACTCTTTTCCGAGATCCTCGTAATGAGTCCTGGTATTGTACAGCTCATCCTCTATGGTCGCCAGGACTCTTGCATATTTGTCCTTATAGGTCTCATATACGGCCGTCTCGGTCTCCGATGCATATTTATCCGTAAAATGATCTATATCTATGACATTATTCTCTATGCACGAGTAATAGACACTGTAGATGGGGATCACGATGTCGGCGCTGGATGAGTTCTCGGACGGCTTATATTCCTTGATGTTCGCAAGCTTAGCGAGTATGATCGCCGCCAGCTTGGTCTCGATGATATCTGTCGCCGCTATCTGCAGATCCTTATCGATAGTCAGGTAGATATCATCTCCCGCTATGGGCGGTGTATAGTCGGTGGTCGATATCTCTTTTCCCACGTTATCAACATATACGGTCTCGCGCCCCTTAGTTCCCTGGAGCTGAAGTTCCATGGAAGACTCTATGCCTGATTTTCCGACGGTATCATTAAGATCATAATCGGAGTTTAAGGGCTGGAGTTCTGCCAGTTCATCCCTGTCTATTTTGCCTGTATATCCGATGATATGGGACATATATTTGCTGTAGTTGTACTTCCTTATGGTATCCTCGGATATGCTCACGCCGGGCAGGTCATCTATGTTCTCGAGCACGACTGCTACGGTTTCCTTGCTGACATCGGTAGCGACCGTGGTCGCGATGTACTTCTGGAAACTGTTGGTATTCATGTTGTACCTGATCGTCAGGATCTTAAGCAGCTCCTCGGGTTCATATCCGCCGCCGGGGACAAAAGAGTTCTTATCATCGGGATCCGTATATTCTCCGATGCCGAATTTGCTGCGTCCGCAAAGATATTCGACCACATCCGTCGGTGTGGCGTTTAATTCCTTATATTCCAGATCATCCGGATCGATACGCCCGTATACATCAGCCAGGAAACGAAGCTGCCTGCTCCCTTCCTGCGTGAAATAAAAGTCTCCGCGCTTATTAATGGATATTCCGAAGTCGCTTAAAACTTCATCGCCGTTATCCTCGATGATGCCGATCAGCGACTGTATCATCGCATTGAGCTTCTCGTTTTTGGTGGATCCCGACTCAAACACATCTTCGATATTTACGGAATAAGCAAGTTCGTTGTAAGCCAGCAGAACACCGTTTCTGTCAAAGATATTGCCGCGTGTAGCCTTGATGGAACGCGTCTTCTCGATTGTCATCTGGAAATCCTGCAGATAGGATTCACCGTTGACTATCTGCAGATCGAAGACCCTGTGGATCAGGACGGCTCCGAACAGCACGATCAGAACAAAGAGGATCAAAAGACGGCTCTTCAGTACTCCGATTAAATTGTCTCTTATATCATCATACATAAGCCGGAATTATCTCTTAATCTCGTAAAATCGTTTATGAATGAACAGGATGATGGGATATACCAGAAGAGTCATGATGATGGTCATGATTATCTCCGGTAAAATGATATGTCCAAAATAGAAACCTATCTCAAACCTGCCCCTTAACAGGAACAGAAATACATAGCATGATAAACCGTATAAAAGATCTGTTGATATGATCAGAGCAAGCGGCAGTTTGACATCTTCAGGATAAAACACATTGCAGAATTTGCCGTTTAAGTATCCGAGATACATGTAGATCAGTGCATAGAAGCCCTTGAACGATCCGTAAAAAACATCCATCAGCATCCCGCAGAAGAATCCGACGAGAAGCCCCGCCAGATCACCTTCCATGAAACCGAAACATGCCGTGATTATGATCAGCATGTTGGGCACTATACCACCTATGTTAATTCTGGAAAAAACGCTGCTCTGAAGTATGAACATGAGCCAGACCGATGCAGCGGCGATGATCACCTTTTTCATTCAATATCTGCTCCGGGCTTAACCTTCATGATCACGAGGACATCCGATATGTGTTCAAAATCGACAGCCGGAGTCAATGTTCCCGACTTGGTGATGTTGTTTGAATCCGGATTGATGGAATCTATATATCCTATCAGTATTCCGGGAAGATATTTATCGGAGATGTTACTTGTGACTACCTTATCTCCTATATGGACCTCATCGTCCGAATCTACCAGCTGGCTGAATGAGATGATCCCGTCCTTATACATCTCAAGGGAACCGTTGACCATGAGAATGTCGGAATTGGACAGTATCTGGGACGAAACAAAGGAATCGTCATCTATGATGCTCTTGACCTGAGCCCAGTGAGCGCCGGTCGCGGTAACTCTTCCCACCAGGCCACCGCCTGCCATAACATTCATGTCTATCTCTATGCCGTCTGATGCGCCTTTATCTATGATAAAAGTCGAATACCAGTTACCAGCGGAGCGTGATATCACTCTCGCGCCCGTCATCTCATATGAAGAATATTCGCTGTCAAGGTTATATAATTCCCTGAGCGAGATCAGTTCATATTTATCCTGCTGAAGAAGCGTATTCTCGACAGTCAGTTCATCCACTCTTGCTTTAAGCTCATCGTTTTCGGCAAGAAGTTCTTTGATAGTCGCTATCTGCTCCGCACGGTTTGCAAGATAGTAACCCGTCTCCGATATTCCTTTTTCAAAAGGGGTAACAATGAAGCCTACCGCGTAATTCAGGGCATTCGCCGAGAAATCCGTGATATAGCACAGAATCATAAATATGGTACAAAGTATTGTTAAAATAAAAAGGAGATATTTACTGTTAAAGGTAAATTTCTCCCCTTTTTGCTGTACAACCGGGCTCATAATCCTTTATCTGGGAGCGTATGCTACCGTCCTGTAGTGTTCGTCTTCTATGATCTTGGCCAAACCGTCAACTACGCTGGTTATCGGGGAATCGGAAATATTGACCTTAAGTCCCGTACCTGCGGATATCTGCTGAACGAGTTTGGCAGTCTGCGATGCGCCGCCTGTCAGATATATGCCGTGCTTATAGATATCTGCGGCAAGTTCGGGCGGAGTACGCTCTAAGATGACTCTGATATTGTCTATAATCGTGGTGAAGTTCTCTTTGAGACAGGAATCCACGAGATCCGTAGGAATGGATCTCTCAACCGGCAGGCCGGTCACGATATCGCGGCCGTATACGACTGCAGGCTCACCCGACTCTTCGAGTTCAAGCAGATTATTCTTAACAAATGAAGCGGTCTTACCGCCTATGATCAGGCTGTATTCGGTACGGATCGCATTACGGATGGATTCGTCGAACTTAAGTCCGCCGACCTTGATAAGTTTGGAAAGCACGATGCCGCCGAGTGACAGTATCGAGATCTCAGTAGTATCAAATCCGACATTAACGACCAGAACACCCTGCGCGTTTAACACATCGATGCCCATGCCGATTCCGTCCGCTACGGCTTTCTCGACGATCATGATCTTCTTGGCCTTGACATTGGCTTCCTTGACCAGATCGTAAAACGCTCTCTTCTCCACTTCCGTTACATCCCAGGGGATCGTTACATAATAATCCGCAGGATGAACATTGCCTTTCATCAGATCGGTAAGGAAGTTCCTGACAAGAGTCTGCTCATACTTAAGCTCCGCGATAACGCCGTTACATAACGGATAAGAGATATGGATGTTAGCCGGAGCCTTCTCATACATCTCATAAGCCGAATCGCCGTATGCGAAAAGATCGCCTTTGTCATTAACGGCTATGATGTTCTTCTCGATCAGTGTATGACCGTCATTGCCGTCATATATTTTGATGTTGCTGGTTCCTAAATCTATACCAAACGAATTCATCTACGCTCCTTGAGAATCTGTATTTCCGGATTGCGATCATATATGATTTCCCGTACTGCGTTACGTTAGTCCTCGCTCGGGAAACATTATGCTAGCAATTCTGAGTGTCGCAAATATATATTTTACTACAATTCCGCTACGCTATCAAGAAGTGCCTGGCACGCTTTGAGGATTCCGAACTTGCCGTGGGGCCAGGTCAGGCCGCCCTGGAAATATACGGAATACGGCTCTTTGAGGGGGCCGTCCGCGGAAAGCTCGATGCTTGATCCCGAGATAAAGGCACCCGCAGCCATGATGACCTGTGCATCATATCCGGGCATATCCCAGGGTT
This sequence comes from Lachnospiraceae bacterium, assembly GCA_017620155.1. GTDB lineage: Bacteria > Bacillota > Clostridia > Lachnospirales > Lachnospiraceae > XBB2008. Next base: position 29,140 of record JAFZQY010000123.1, read on the forward strand.
CAGGCGTTACATAGCTGTCTACAGGAGCCGCGGACTGTATTCCTTTGCAGAAAGCGATAAGCCTTTCGGGACTTTTTAGTATCGCTTCCTGTATAATATCGTATCTGGTATCCGCTGCCCTGGGTGATACTTCTATGCCCATATCTTCGAGCATATATGATGCAAAAATGGCACTTTTAAGTGCTGAAGCCGTAACCGTAGGGGCAAGGAAAAGACCCTGATACATATCACGCAGTGCATTCAGCGATGCTCCGACTTCTTTCCCTAATCCGGGTGAAGTGAGCCTGTATGAAGCATTCTCCACACATTCTCTCGTACCTGCTATGTAGCCGCCGATCGGGGCGAGGCCTCCGCCGGGATTCTTGATCAGGCTTCCCACCACCATATCGGCTCCGACATCGCTCGGCTCTATGGTCTGTACAAATTCACCGTAGCAGTTATCAACCATGCATATCACATCAGGCTTTACGGACTTGATGAAAGATATGATCTCTCCTGTCTGTTCCACGGAAAGCGTGGGTCTGGTAGCATATCCGCGGGACCTCTGTATCTCGACAAGACGGGTTTTCTCATTGATAGCGGACTTTATGCCGTCATAATCTACTGAGCCGTCACCTAACAGATCCACCTGGCGGTATGTGATGCCATACTCAGCCAGAGAACCCTTGGACGGTCTGATACCTATAACTTCATCCAGCGTATCGTAAGGCTTGCCTACGGGACTGAGCATCTCATCTCCGGGTCTTAGATTGCTCATCAGAGCAAGAGCCAAGGCATGAGTTCCGCAGGTGATCTGAGGCCTTACAAGTGCATCCTCTGTATGGAAAACATTGGCGTACACTTCTTCTAAGGTATCGCGGCCCGTATCTCCATATCCATAACCGGTAGAGCCTGTCAAACACGCTTCTGAAACCTTCGCATCCTGCATAGCCTTAATGACCTTGAGCTGATTATACTCAGCTGTCTCATCGATCGCTCTGAACCTGTCATTCAGTTTCTCAAGAATTGCTTCAGCCTTGTCGGCAAGTTCACGGCTTATGCCCATGTTTTGATTTATGTTGTACAGATTATTGTTCATCATTTTCATTTATAAATCTTTAAAAGTGTTTTACAGATATCTGAAGTATTGGAATAGTGCCGGCGATCTATCCATGTAAGGTCTTTTTCGCGGTTAAACCAGGTAAGCTGGCGCTTGGCGTAATGTCTGGAGTCGCGCTTGATCAGGCGTATGGCTTCATCAAGATCAACTTCACCGCTTAAGTGCATAAGCATCTGCTTATACCCGATGCCCTGCATCGATGTCATATCGGAAGTGCATCCCATCTCAACAAGGCTTCGTACCTCATCCTCGAGGCCGGATGCGATCATCTTGTCGACGCGGGCATCTATCCGCTGATAAACAGCAGCCCTGTCGTCATTTAAGACGAAATACTTAAAGTCATACGGGCTTTCTTTTTCACGCTGTTCTTCATTATGCTTTGATATCGCCTCACCGTTCTGTCTTGCAAACTCGATCGCCCGGATGACTCTTTTTACATTATTGGGATGAAGCGAAGCCGCAGTATCGGGGTCGAGTCCGGTCAGGATCCTGTGAAGCGCTTCGGGCCCTTCATTATCCGCTATTGCTTGAAGCTCCGAGCGCATGGAATCATCTCCGCCCAGATCAGAGAAATCGATATCATACAGCAGAGCCTGGATATAGAATCCGGTACCGCCTACCACGATCGGAATCTTCCCACGCGAGTATATCTCCTCACAGGCGATCTTGGCACGCTTCTGGAAGTCATATACATGATAGTTTTCGGTGGGTTCGATTATATCTATCATATGGTGAGGCACGCCGCGCATCTCATCACGACTGATCTTGGCCGTACCTATATCCATATGACGGTATACCTGCATAGAATCGGCAGAGATTATCTCTCCGCCGATACGTAATGCAAGTTCAACTCCCAGATCGGATTTTCCGACAGCTGTGGGACCTGCGATTATTATAAGTTTAGGTTTCTGAACAACAGACATGATACCCCGCAGATCATTCTGCTATATCGATGTTTTCTCCGATAAGACCTACATATGCTCCGTCTTTTGCTTCGGAAGCATCGGCATGAGCGATCAGCCATTTATTTCTTGCCCAGAGAAGCTTATCTTCATCATTAACGGGGCTGCTTATGCGATAATCGGTATTAGTGCCGAGAGGAAGTCCTACTGCTACTCTGAAGCCCTTGTCAGCATCACAATGGCAGGGAGCATAGTGAAGCGCTGTAGCATATACTTCAACGACGCACCCTGCGGGTGCCTTGAACGCTTTTACTTTGGAAGTATCGAGCTTGCCGTCTTTGATCTCTTCTCTTTTGGCAAGGAGAAGGACGAAATCATCGGTTCCGATATTGATCTCTGAATCGCGGTGATACTCAAGGCAGTTAAGTTTGGTGTTATGGCCCCAGCACATACCGAGTTCAAAAGGCATGCTTCCGTATGCTTTTTCTTTTAACTCGTTATATATAGGCTCTTTCTCAAGTGAGTCTATGGCAGGCTCATAGCTTACGCCGTCTGCGGGAAGCGGTATAGCATTCATCGCAGCGATGAGACCGGCTGTGTCATACCCCTCAAGAACCTGGCCGTAATTAGCGAATTCTTCATCGAATACTGAATAGATCTTCATATTGTTTGTAACCTCCTTGAAAAATATACTTATCTGCAAAGCAGATTTAATCTCACTGTTTACATCATACAATCCTATGGAAACGTTTGTCGAGTTCTGTTTTGGTCATTGTGATGAGAGTCGGTCTTCCGTGAGGACAGTTGTACGGATTATCGAGTGTGAGCATCTCATCGAGCAGTGTTTCCACTTCTTCCACGCTCATGGAATTATTACCTTTTACCGAAGCCTTGCAGGCCATAGTGGCTATACGCGTACGGACAGAATCCGGTGTGGAGCCGCGCTTTAGATCCATAAGGTCGGATACGATCTCTCCTATCAGGCTTGAAGGATCATTACCAAACAGATCCAAGGGTATGGCTCGGATCGCTATCTCGTGGTCTCCGAACTTGTCTAAATCAAAACCGAGTTCGCTGAAGTATTCACGGTTTTCTTCTATGATCTGCATTTCTCTGTTAGAAGCGGTGAAGATATCAGGCGGTGAGACCATCTGGGAAGGAACCTCGGTCTTATTGGCCATATGCGCCATGAAGCGTTCGAAATTCACTTTTTCGTGAGCGGCATGCTGATCCATGAGCATCAGCGTATCGCCCGATTCTATGAGCCAGTAGGTCTTAAATACCTGGCCGATTATCCTGTAATTACACCTCGCATCCGGCGAAAGCACCCGTTCATCTTCCGCAAAAGAAGTCTGCTCAAAACTTCCCTTGGCAAGTTCACGGAACTCTTCTTCTGCTGTTATGCTTATAGAAGAAATTACATCGGGGCTGAGCACTGCTGGCCCAACATGATCTTCGTTAACACTTGCTGATTCGGTCGGGTTATCAGCTGATTCGGATATGCTTTCAGCAGCTTCGGAGGTTCTTTCCGCTGATTCGGAAGAATCGTTATCGAAATCGATCGTGAATCTGATATCCCCGGATTTGGCAGTTACTTTAGTATCACGATCAATCTCATCAGAATCCGGCGCATCTTTATCCGGTGCGTCGGTGTTATGTATTTTCTGATCCACCGATTTAATTATCCTGGACTGCTCAAAAAGTTCTGGAAGCCTGGTCTTTTCAGGCGAAGATACTTCTTTTCGATGCGACCGATCGTCTGCAGCGGGCATAGCATCATCGATCATCTCGCGTTCAGACAGAGTCGACGAAATCCATTCCACTATGCGGTCGTAAACCGCTTTCTCATTGCTGATCCTGACTTCCTGTTTGGTCGGATGCACATTCACATCCACAACCGCAGGATCAAAAGAAAGATCCAGCACGCAGAAAGGAAACTTATGCTGCATCAGATATTCTATATAGCCCTCTTCCACGGCTCTTGAAAGGAGCGGGCTCTTTATATACCTGTGATTGATAAAGAAAAGTTCGGAAGTCCTGTTCGCGCGGTTAATAGCCGGCAGACCGAGATATCCTTTTACGGACATCTTCAGCTCATCGTCCTCTTTATCTATAGTGCGGATATTCAATGCAGTTTCCTTGCCGTAGATCCTGTAGATGACTTCTTTAAGATCACCCTGACCGGATGTCGAAAATCTGGTGACACCGTTATTGATGAACTGGAATGATATATGCGGCATGGACAGCGCGATATGCTCACACAGATCTGCTATGAGATTGCCTTCAGTCGTTGCCGATTTAAGGAATTTCAGACGCGGAAGCGTGTTATAGAAAATGTCCCTTACAATGAATGTAGTGCCGACAGGAGCGCCGGCACTTTCACATGTAAGTTCTTTGCCGCCTTCGATCTGGTAATGAACTCCCTCAAGGGATCCTTCTACGCGGGTCGTAAGCTCGATACGGCTGACCGCCGCGATACTCGAGAGAGCTTCTCCGCGAAATCCGAGGGTATATAGTCTGTCCAGATCTTCTGACGAATGAATCTTGCTGGTGGCATGGGGCAGGAATGCATTCCTGACCTGGGAAGGGTCGATACCCTGTCCGTTATCGGTCACGCGGATCAGTTTCATGCCGCCTTCTTTTATCTCTATCGTAATGATAGACGCGCCGGCGTCTATGGAGTTTTCCACCAGCTCTTTTACGATACTGACGGGCCTTTCCACGACTTCTCCGGCGGCTATCTTATCTATGGTCTCATTATCAAGAACTCTGATCTCATTCATGATACAAATAAAGGATTATTTATGTACATATCCGGAAATACTCGGATGTATTTCCATGTACAGTGTATCATAATGAAGCGGATGCTGCCACGAATCTCTCCATTGCTTCAAGCGCTTTTCCGCTGTCGATCAGCTCAGCTGCCATCTTTACGCCTTCTTCCAGAGTCTGTGCTTTCTCGGTGATATAAAGACTCGCGCCGGCATTCATGAGGACGGTATCGCGCTTCGGTCCCTTATCTGTTCCGGCAAGTATCGCACGGGTGATCGCAGCGTTTTCTTCGGGCGTTCCGCCGACCAGATCCTCTTTGGCACATCTCTTAAATCCGAACTGCTCGGGAGTAATATCGTAAGTCTTGTACCATCCGTCCTTGAACTCGCATACGGCTGTAGGTCCTACTGCTGTGATCTCATCAAGCTTCTCCTTACCGTATACGACCATGCCTCTCTCAACGCCGAGTCCGCTTAAAACCTGAGCCAAAGGCTCGATCAGATATTCGTCGTAAACACCCAGGAGCTGTCTCTTAGGACATGCGGGATTGGTCAGAGGGCCGAGGATGTTGAACACGGTTCTGAATCCGAGTTCTTTACGGATCGGACCGACATATTTCATGGATGTATGATATTTCTGAGCGAAAAAGAAGCAGAATCCGGTGTCCTGAAGGAGTTTTACACACTGTTCGGGTTCAAGACTTATGTTGGCGCCGAGTGCCTCGAGACAGTCAGCGGTACCTGACTTGGATGATGCTGCGCGGTTACCGTGCTTAGCTACTTTAACACCTGCGGCGGCAACTACAAATGATGTGGTCGTGGAGATATTGAAGCTTCCCGCTCTGTCTCCGCCGGTACCTACTATCTCAAGTGTATCCATGTCACCGGTATCTACTTTAAGTGCGTGCTCACGCATTGCCGCAGCACACCCCTTGATCTCATCGATCGTCTCGGCCTTCGCGCTCTTGGTAGAAAGAGCTGCCAGGAAAGCTGCGTTCTGAGTAGGCGTGGTCTCTCCGTCCATGATCTCGTTCATGACGGTATATGCTTCCGTATAAGTTAAGTCTTCTTTAACGACGATTTTCTCGATTGCTTCTTTGATCATTTTTCATTTCCTCCAATTATTGAGTTTTTTATATGGATTATTGTTCGTTAAGGTCTACAGTGAATTAAGTTCTCTTTTGAATCTGTCGGTGTATTCGGTAGCAGCTTTAGGGTCAAAATCAGCCTGTCTGAGTATATTGATGAAATGTGATCCGACGATTGCACCGTCTATGATGTCTTTCATCGGGCGGACATCTTCCGCCTCCCTGATGCCGAAGCCCATCATGACAGGAATCTTGGATACTGCTTTTACCGACTTAAGATAATCCATGACTTCTCTGTGAAAATCTGCAGCCTGTCCGGTCACACCCATCGAGGATACGCAATATACGAAACCTCTGGCACCGTCCAGTATTGCCGGAATACGGTCCTTTGATACGGGTGATACGAGCTGGATCAGGATCGTTGTGTCATCTCCTTCAAGCGCATTTTTTAAGCTTTCCTGCTCTTCGAGAGGAAGGTCGGGAACTATGAGTCCGTCCACGCCCGCTTCACGACATCCTGCCACGAACTTCTCTATTCCGCAGCCTACGATGGTGTTGTAGTAGAGCATGAAGACGATGGGTTTTTCCACGCCCTCTGCTCTGATCTTTTTCATGAGATCAAAGGTTTTCCTTAAAGATGCGCCGGCCTGTATTGCTTCGTATGAAGCCTGCTGAATTACGGGGCCGTCCGCTATCGGATCCGAAAAAGGAATGCCGAGTTCTATGATATCGGTGGAATCCTGTGCTTTGATTATCTGCTCGGTCCTTTCATAATCGGGAAGTCCGGATGTCATGTATGTGATAAAAGCTTTACTGCCAGCGTTCTTTAGTTCTTCTAATCTTTTTTCTATTCTGTTTGCCATGTCAGCCTCCTTAGTTAAGGTATCCCTTGCCGGCGAGATAATCCGAGATGGTATTAACATCCTTATCTCCGCGACCGGACAGACATATGATCATCGACTGGTCGGGCGTCATCTCCTTAGCCTTCTTGAACGCATATGCTACTGCGTGTGCGCTCTCGATGGCGGGGATGATGCCTTCGGTCTGTGTAAGTTCCATGAGTGCATCCATTGCTTCGGTATCCGTGATAGGCACATATTTGGCTCTGCCGGTATCATGAAGATATGCATGCTCGGGACCTACGCCGGGATAATCGAGGCCCGCTGAAATAGAATGTGCGAGCTGAATATTTCCGTCTTCATCCTGAAGCAGATATGAACGAGTTCCGTGAAGTACGCCCGGACGGCCTTTTGCCATGGAAGCTGCATGTTCATCTGTATCGATGCCCTTACCGGCTGCTTCAACGCCGATCAGTTCTACAGAAGGCTCATCGATGAAGTCAGCAAACATTCCTATGGAATTGGAACCGCCGCCTACGCACGCCATGACCACATCGGGAAGTTTTCCCTCTGCTTCCATATGCTGCTTCTTTGCTTCGCGGCTGATGACGGATTGGAATTCCTTGACCATCTTCGGATAGGGATAAGGGCCGATCGCTGATCCGATTATGTAGAAAGTATCTTCTGCGGTCTTGGCCCAGGTTCTGATAGCCTCGTTCGTCGCATCCTTAAGTGTATTGCTGCCTGATTCAACGGATACGACTTTAGCACCGAGCATCTCCATGCGCATGACATTGAGTGCCTGACGCTTCACATCTTCCTTGCCCATGTACACGGTACATTCCATGTTAAAAAGTGCTGCGCCTGTAGCGGTTGCCACTCCGTGCTGGCCTGCACCGGTTTCGGCAATGATCTTTTTCTTGCCCATACGCTTGGCAAGCAAGATCTGTCCGATAACATTATTGATCTTGTGTGCGCCGGTATGGTTTAAATCCTCGCGCTTTAAGTAGATCTTGGTTCCGTACTTTTCGCTCAGTCTCTCAGCCAGATACAGAGGCGTTTCGCGGCCTACATACTGTTTGAGATAATAGTTGTATTCCTTAATGAATTCGGGATCTTTGATGGCCGCTTCAAAGGCTTCATCGATCTCATTTAAGGTATTCATCAGAGATTCCGATACGAACTGTCCGCCGTATTCTCCGTAATATGCCTTATTATTCATGTGTTCCTCGCTTTCATCAGATAATGATCATCGTTACTTTGTAAGCTCATATGCTTTCGGCTGCTCTGGCCTTCTGTATGAACATCCGAATCTTTTCTTTATCCTTACCGTGTTCACCTTCTACGCCTGAGCTTACATCCACTATGTCAGGCTCAAAGAGCTTTATTCCCTCCGACACATTGTCGGCATTCAGGCCTCCTGCCAGACAAAAAAGCATCTCGGGCGGTGAATTCGTGCCGGCTTTTAAGGTTCTTTTGCTTTTCTTTATATCGTTGCTCTTCCAGTTGAAAGTCTTTCCGCTACCGAACTCGGGTGCGTCGGCAACTATAGCCGTGATTTTCCCGGATAGGTCTTCGGGAAGTTCATCTATATGATTCATTGTCTCTTCGTATGCCGACATATCAGAGAGATTGACGGCTGCCCATACAGGAAGCGTTGCCGCTTTAAGTGCATCTTCCATGAACTCCCGGTGGATCTGAAGGATATCCGCAAATCCGGCTTCTTCAACCTCACTGATAAAATCTGCATCCGGTGAGACGAGAACAGCCACTCTTTTGATGTCAGGATCAAGTTTTGAAGCAAGTTCTGAAGCTTGATTGGGAGTAACATAGCGCTTACTGGGCGCATATATCACAAACCCGGCATAATCGGGCTTTAGTTCATTCAGGTATTCAATTTCTTCGGGACGGGTGATCCCGCAGATCTTTATTTCCAATTTGCTCATATTCGTATTGTTAAACGAACTATTCCGTAATTGCATTCCAACTGATCACATGTTTTTCCATCTGATGGCAAGGGTACTGGGGCTTTCCGATTCCATGAAGGCCCGTCCGATCAGGAATCCGTCCACGCCGACTCCTTTCAGATACTTAACGTCTTCATCACCCATGATGCCGCTCTCGGCGATCAGGATCTTATCATCGGGAACATATTTCCTGAGTCTGCCCGTATTCTCAAGTGTGATAGTGAAGTCCTTGAGATTGCGGTTGTTGATGCCTACGATCCGTGGATCGATCTTAAGTGCACGTTCTATCTCGTATTCATCATGAGTCTCTACCAGGACTCCGAGCCCAAGTTCACGGGATAAATCATAGAAATCCTTCATCTGAGCATCATCGAGTATGGCTGTGATCAACAGGACCGCATCGGATCCGATGACTCTGGCTTCATAGAACTGATACTCTTCTATCATGAAGTCTTTTCTCAGAATCGGGAGAGCGCTCTTTGCTCTGATCTGCTTCAGATAATCTGTATTTCCGTTGAAATGATCCTCTTCGGTAAGACAAGAGATCGCATCCACGCATTCGTTATATTCGTCGATCCTGTCCATGAGATTGATCTTGGATTCGATCTTACCGAGACTGGGGGAAGCCTGCTTGAACTCGCCTATGATCGATATCCCGGGTTTGGACATGTTCTTGTAGAACAGGTCATCCGTATGCGATCCTACCTTCATAGCATCTTCTGCGAGCCTGCGCATATCTGTCTCGGAGATCCTTGCTTTATGCTCGGTAAGTCTTATTCTTTTATCGCGAACTATTGTCTCGAGGATCATGTTTTTCTCCGTTTCTTATCTTGAAATCCTTTCGGAACAACAAAAAACCGGCATTACAAAAAGTAATGCCGGGACAGGTTCTTTTTACCTGCGGTGCCACCCCGCTTGATGCATCTGCATCCTCTCTGTGCATACTATCATATGCTGACTGTTGTTTACGAAGAGTCATCTCCGTCTCCCATACTCCGGTCTCCCGTTTCTGTTCGCCCTCTGAGGTCCATTCATTCCTACGCTTTGTGCCGCGCTTCCACCATTCGCGACTCTCTACAACAAAGTGATGTGGGAACTACTCACTCCTCATCATCGGTTTAACCTTTTTGAATTTAACATCTATGCTGATTGATTGTCAAGAATCAATTGGCATACTCGCCATTATGAAAGTTCCAGGCGCATGAGGACTACTTCCTGATAGCCTGTGTATCTGGAGTTATAACCTCTGGGATTGCGGCCGTACTCGACGAATCCGGCTTTTCTGTATATGTTCAAAGCCTTATCGTTCTCGGCTACGGCCTGAAGTTCCAGCTGCGTATAACCGGCTTTTCTCGCACATTCTATACAGCCTGCGATAAGCGCTGAGCCGATGCCCAGCCCCCAGTAAGCTTCATCTATGCTTATACCGAAATCGGCTCTGTGCTTAACCTTATCTTTAGATCCCAGTGATTCGATACCCGCAGATCCGACAAGTTTGCCGTCTGCAATTGCGATGATCTCTATCTCATTATCGCTTTCCGTCTTTTCTTTCAGGTATTTTTCTTCCTCTTCGACAGTAAATGTGTTCTCATCGGGATATGTAAGAAGAAAATCAGTCTGCTCATGAGTCAGATTAAACTCCTCAAGCAGAGCTGCTCCATCATCTGCAGTTCCGTTTCTTAAGAGGCATTCTCTCCCGTCTTTCAGTTTTATCGTCTTGTTATATAGCATATTCTAATTACTTTAATCCCACCAATAGCTGCCATAGAACTTATCGATGTGGTCACCTGTGAAACTCACTTCAAATATTCCTATAAGTGCAGGACCGCCCAATGAATACGAATCATAATCGTCATCAAGAAGTTCCTTGTTTCTCTTAAACCACTCCAGAGGGGAATCACCCTCCTCATAGTTACCGAAAAACTCGGTATCACAGCTGTCGGCAAATTCAGTGTCCGAATCTACGACCAGTCTCATGTCTGGCAGTTCTTCACCTGCTACTCCGAAGATTTTGGTAGCATTCACAATAACGCTGTCATTCTTAAACTCATAGGAGTCACCTTCAGAATATACGACATAATCGATACGCTGCTCGAGCCTGGCACCGGTATCCTTGATATATGCATCCTTATACCCGGCATCTTTTACCTTAGACAAAAGTGCATCCGCCTCATCCTGCGTATCACAAATGCCTGCCGTCACGCAATAAAATGATTTAGGGCTAAGGTTCTTCCACTCAGGTGAATACACATACGCAGCATCAAAACCAGCATTCTCTAGTTTTTCCACAAGATCAATGGCGTCATCTGACTGTTCAAATGCGCTTATCCATACGCCATAGAATTCATCAAGCATTGAAGCATCCGACTCTTCCAGGGAATACATATCATAGATATGATCATCCGTAAGGACCTCCAGCACTTCATCTATGGTCACGATCGGGACATCTTTCTCATCGATCCTCTCAAAAGTCCTGGGCTTTCCGTCTTCAAACTCATAAATATCCGAAGAAGAGAACTTGAGTTCAAGTTGATCATTGATATTGGCAAAATACTCTGCCTGAGCTTCACAAGGCTGTCCGCCGCCCCCCAGGCAGTTGAATCTGAAACCTATCTCGTCTTCATCAACGCCGTAGTACAATCCGCATCCGAAGGTTACTTCCGTTCCGGGCTCTTCCCAGTAAATCCTATATTCCCCGTTTTCATCAAACTGCATATAATACGGATTGTCAGATTCAGTCTCGCGCCACAAGCCGCTAAAGAACGCAGTGTCTATGTTCGTACCCGCATCGGCATCCTTCATATACGGAAAAGCATCCTCAACCCGATCATCCGATTCGAATAATATAGTCTCATTTTTCCCGGTAAAAAAAGCCGAAGTGACTTCAATCCCTCGATCAGCAAAAGCAATAGTACATTTCTCGGGCGGCGCCTGATATTTGCTCAGATTGCTCATGATCGAAAATGCAAGGATGTTCACATCCACCCGGCTTTCAGTCTTGCTCTGTACATCCGAAGCTTGTTCCGGAATAAGTTCAAGACCGTAGAATGAATATGCATAAAGCTCATCAGGTTCTAAACCCTCTTCCTCATCCATGCTCAGGCCGTAATATGCATAGAGATTATCGGCAAATTCGCATATTTCAAGAATATGATATTCTGCGTTTTCATCCTTATAGCTGTATTTTCCGCAGAGCCTTTTAGCAAGGGAACAAATCTCTGAATCTGCATCGGCTGATTCATCTGCAACCTGTTTTCCGGATAATCCGGAGCTTTCATCGGACACATCGGAATCATCGGCCGCACTATCAGCCTGTGTTTCTATCTCTTCAGAAGTCTGATCTGTATCGGTTACAGCATCCTGACTGCCTGATAATCCGCATCCGGACGTAAGAAGTGCGACTGTAAGAAGAACTGAAAATAATATACCTTGTTTTCTTTTCATGATCCGGTTATTCCTCCGTAGTATGCATGCCGTCTGCAAGTGTTCAGCCTTTCCACCTGTTCTTCAGCATATTCTGAAGTCTGTAGAGTTCATTAAGCGCATCAACAGGCGTAAGTTTAGTTATGTCAACCTCTTCGAGTTCCTTAAGTACGCTGTCATCATCAGTAGTCTCAAACAGAGACATCTGCCCAAGATCCACCTCATCGTAATGATGAGAAGGATTCTGCAATGTGCTCTTTTTGCCCTCGGAAGCGTTACCTGCACCTGCCATGAAACCGCCGAGGTCCTTAAGTTTATCAGTAAGATCATTCTCGGACAGTTCCTTTGATATCTCTTTTGCACGGTCGATGACCATATCGGGCACGCCGGCGAGCTTGGCAACCTGAATACCGTAGCTTCTGTCTGCGCCGCCCTTGATGATCCTTCGCAGGAATACGATCGAATCACCCTGCTCTTTTACGGCAATGCAATAGTTGTTGACATTATCTATCCGTCCCTCAAGCTCGGTAAGCTCGTGGTAATGCGTCGCAAAAAGCGTACGGGCTCCGAGAAGGCGCTTGTTTGATATATACTCTATCACCGCCCAGGCGATGCTCATACCGTCAAAGGTCGAGGTACCGCGTCCGATCTCATCAAGGATAAGAAGCGAATCGGAAGTCGCATTACGGAGTATATTGGCCACCTCATTCATCTCGACCATGAATGTGGACTGACCGCTTGATAGATCATCGGATGCACCGACCCTCGTAAAGATCCTGTCGGTTATGCCTATATGAGCGCTTGATGCGGGCACGAAGCATCCGATCTGAGCCATCAGCACTATCAGTGCCGACTGACGCATATATGTTGATTTTCCGGCCATATTGGGGCCGGTTATGATCGATACGGCCTTTTTCTTTTTATCCAGATATGTGTCATTGGATATAAAAGGCGTATCGGAATGGATCTTCTCTATTACAGGATGCCGGCCTTCTTTGATATCTATGATTCCGTCGTCAGCGATCTCGGGGCGTACATAGTGGTTACGCTCGGCCACCAGGCTGAGCGATGCATATACATCGGTCTCCGCAATGACCTTGGCAGTTTCCTGGATACGGCCGATGTTCTCGGCAATCCTGTCACGCAGCTCGCAGAACATGTCATACTCAAGAGTAAAAAGCTTATCCTCTGCGTTTAAGATGATGTCTTCGAGTTCTTTTAGCCTGTCATTAGTATATCTCTCGGATCCGGTCAGAGTCTGTTTCCTGATATAATCCTCGGGAACCTTATCGGCGTATGAATTGGTGACTTCAAAATAGAATCCGAAGACCTTGTTGTATTTGACCCTGAGATTCTTGATCCCGGTACGTTCTCTGTCTGCTTCTTCGAGTTCAGCGATCCATTTACGGCCGTCGGTCTTGGCACGCCTTAGCGTATCTATATCTTCGCTGAAACCGGGCTTGAATATCCCGCCTTCATGAACAGTGATCGGCGGCTCCTCTTCTATGGCGGCATCGATCATGTCGTGGATATCCTTAAGCTCGTCTATCTGATCCGAAAGCTCGGACAGTCTTACTGACTTAAAGTCGCTCATTACCTGCTTGATCGCAGGCAGATACTGCATGGAACTCTTAAACGCGAGCATATCCTTGGGATTAACCGTATTTAAGCTGATCTTGGCAAGGAGTCTCTCCAGGTCATAAACACTGTTTAAGTACTCTCTGATCTCATCTCTCTCCATAGAACGATGAGACAGTTCATCGACCGCATCAAGCCTTAGCTCTATCGCATCTATATCTATCAGCGGCTGCTCTATGAAATGTCTGAGCATCCTGCCGCCCATAGCGGTCTTCGTCAGATCCAGGACTCCGAGCAGCGATCCTACTTTGAGTTTGTCGCGCATCGTCTCGGTGAGTTCCAGATTACGCCTCGTAGCTGAATCAAGGAGCATATATCTGCTGGAAACATAAGGATAGAGATGAGTGAACTGAACCAGATCATTCTTCTGGGTCTCATACAGATATTCAAGAAGAGCTCCTGCCGCACTTATTCCGGCAGGAAAATCAGCTATTCCCATTCCGATCAGGCTCGCAGCATGGAAATGCTTTAAGATGATCCTCTTGGCATGCTCCTCATCGTAGACTCTCTCGTCAAGAGAGGTTATGCTGATCCCAAGTTTGTTCTTCAGATCGTCGATATTTAGGCCGCTTAAAAGAAATGCTTCATTACAGATGATCTCAGAAGGTGAATACTTGGAGATCTCATCGCTCAGTTTATCGAGAGATTCGAGCTGCGTCAGATAATAATCGCCCGTTGTAACATCCGCAAAAGAAAAACCGATGCAGTCGTCCATATAGAGAACGGATACAATGTAGTTGTTACGCTTGCCGTCCAGAGATTCAACTATCGGATTGGTACCGGGAGTAACCACCCTTACGACTTCTCTTTTTACCAGGCCTTTGGCAAGTTTGGGATCTTCTACCTGTTCGCAGATAGCCACTTTATACCCGTGATTGACGAGTCTGCCCAGATAGGTCTCCACTGCATGGAAAGGAACCCCGCACATCGGAGCGCGCTCCTCTAAGCCGCAGTTCTTGCCGGTAAGCGTGATCTCAAGTACGCGGCTTGCCTCAAGCGCATCATCGAAGAACATCTCGTAGAAGTCTCCGAGTCTGTAAAACAGGATGCAGTCTTTGTACTGCGCCTTGGTCTCCAGATACAGCTGCATCATCGGAGACAGTTTGTCTTTATCGATTTTATCTACAGTCAGATCGTTCATTTAACAACATCACCGAGGAAATAGAATCCCTTACATTCCCGTAGCCTAACCGGCAAAATGGTGCCGATCATCGAAGCATCACCCGGAATATGGACGAGCAGGTTGTTGCCGAGGCGTCCTGTCACCAGTTTATCGTCCCGGTCATTTACAGATTCGATCAATGCTTCCTGAACCTCTCCGGTATGACGCGCCGCAGATGTGCGCGCACACTCCTGAACAACACTTAATACCGCATCAAAATGAGCCTGCATCTCTTCAGGAGAAAGCTGGCCTTCCATTGAAGCGGCCGGAGTACCCGTACGTTTGGAATACTCGAATGTATATGCGTTATCGTACTGCACGCGTCTGATCAGGTCTATGGTATCATCCACATCTTCCATGGTTTCCCCCGGAAAGCCCATGATCAGATCGGTAGTTATCGATATGTCAGGCATTGCAGTCCGTATCTTATCCACGAGATTTAAGTAATGCTCTCTCGTATAATTGCGGTTCATGGCCTTAAGCAGACGGTTTGAACCGGTCTGAACGGGCAGATGAAGGTGTCTGCAGATCTTATCGGATGCAGCACATGTCTTGATCAGTTCATCGGATAAATCCTTGGGGTGCGAAGTCATGAAACGGATACGCCTTATCCCGTCGATCTTTTCGACTTCTTTAAGAAGCTGAGCAAAGGTCATCGGATGATCGAGATTGGTTCCGTATGAGTTAACATTCTGCCCAAGGAGCATAACTTCGATGACTCCGCTTTTCGCCAACTGCTCGATCTCACAGATAATCTCTTCGGGCGCCCTGCTCCTCTCACGGCCCCTGACATAGGGAACGATGCAGTATGTGCAGAAATTATTGCATCCGAACATGATGTTCACGCCGGATTTAGAACCGTATTTTCTTCTTACGGGAAGTTCTTCGACTATCTGGTCCGTCTCTTCCCATATATCTACGATCATGCGACCGGTGCTCTCAAATGCATTGCACATGAGTTCAGCAAACTTGAAAATATTATGAGTGCC
>JAFZQY010000124.1 GCA_017620155.1 Lachnospiraceae bacterium
CGGTTATGAATTCTGCGGTGAGGCATCTGACGGTGAGCTTGCCCTTCCTCTGATTCGTAAGACGCTGCCCGATATCGTGATCACGGATATCAAGATGCCGTTCATGGACGGTCTTGAACTGACGAGACAGATCCGCAGGGAATTTCCCGACATGGAGATAATCATACTGTCCGGATATGAGGAATTCGAATATGCACGTGATGCCATTTCACTGGGCGTATCGAAGTACCTGTCAAAGCCCATCGGCGCGACTGAACTGATCAGGGAACTTGATGATCTGAAAGAAACGATAGAACAGAAAAAACTCGAACGGGAGATGATGCTTCAGTATCAGAAGGATATTTCTGAGGATGTGAGCAGCATGCGCAGAGCCTTTTTCAAGGATCTGGTAAGCGGAAATCTGTCGGTATCACAGCTGATCGAAGAGGCGGAAGAAAACGGCATAGATCTGGTCGCATCGGCGTATTGTATCCTGCTTTGCAACGTTACTGCTGTATCTGGAAACGAAGACGATGCCGGTGCGGATGTCGATCGCATCTATTCTTCGTTAAGCGACTGGTCAGACAGATTCAGTGAAGAATTTCTGGTATTCGAGAGAGATTTAGATGGCGTGGCCATACTTTTCAAAGGACCTGATACAGACAGTGTGACAGAGTCGGTCAAGACACGCAGCCGTGAATTCGTGGGACTGATGAATGAGCATGAGGGAATCAGGTTCTACGCCGGGATCGGATCGGTGGTTGAGCGTGTCAGCGAGATAAGCGCGAGCTTTGATATGGCTTCCAAGGCCTTTGCAACCCGGTATTTCAATCATGAGAGCAGGATCGTGACGTTTGATCCTAAGATGTATGAAGCCGATCATATCGTTTCTGCGGATGATCGTGATCCGGGTGATCGCAGGGAAGATAAGGATATTGAATTCAGTGCTATAGATATAAATGACGCTTCCAGAAACATGCTTCTTGAATACTTAAGGACCGGCGATGAAGCTGACGCAGGCTATTTCGCCTCTGAATACCTGGATCAGGTGGGCGGAAGTGCGTTAGAATCGCTGCTGTTTAGGCAGTATCTCGTGATGGACGTGTATTTTACCGTAGCCGGGTTCGTTACGGACTTAGGCTTCGCCAAAGAGGATATAGAAGCTCCCGACAGCGCGATGAGCATGGCGCAGAGCATAGATAAGGTCCGGGATTTTTGCAGACGCATCGTTTCTTCGGCCATGGAACTCAGGAATTCCTCGTCCAGGAACAAATACAAGGATGTGGCCGAAACCGCTGTGGCCTATATAGAAGAGCACTATATGGACGAAGACCTGTCGCTGAATACTCTGGCAGAGCATGTGCGGTTCAGTCCGAATCACCTGAGCATGATCTTTTCGCAGCAGATGGGCGTGACATTCAGCAAGTACCTGATCGAATACAGGATAGGCAAGGCCAAGGAAGCGCTGAAATGCACTTCCATGAAGAGCTCCGAGATAGCGCTTGAAGTGGGCTACCGCGATCCGCACTATTTCTCGTATATGTTCAAGAAGATCACCGGACAGACTCCGACACAGTACCGGGAAGGTAAATGAGCAAAACACAAAGGATAAAGACATATTACAGAAATTTGAGCCTGGCAGATAAGCTCAGGCTTTCTTACTTTGCGGTCCTTATCCCGATGCTGATCTTAGTCATTATCAGTGTCGTCAATATGTATGTCGGAAATGCCAGGTACAAGGACATAGTCGAGTCTGCAGTGGTTGCGGGCGAGTTCTCTCTGGATTTCAAGGAAGAATTCGACTATGAGACGTATCTCCTGGTCGTTGAAAACAAGACGATAGAAGAGTCTGCCGTATATCCGATGCTTGATGAGGCAGGCAGGATCGTAGACAGGCTGAATGAGCTGACCGAGGATGATGAGGAAGATTCCAGACTCTCGAGCGCCAAGCAGTATCTGACCAATCTTCATAAATATATAGAGAGGATCGAGCTTAATCTTCTGACCGGAAACATGTATGAGGAAAACATGGTCATCTGGGAGAATGATGTCCAGATAGTTACAGCGCTGTTAAGCGAAACTCTGAATGAGTATATCTATAACGAGATCCGTAATATCCAGGCCGCGAGAGACGATCTTGAACGAAAGACCGTCATATCCATGGTGATGACAGCTGTGGGCGCTGTTTTGCTGCTTGGAGCGACATTGCTTTTCTCCATAAGGATCCCGCGTTCGATCATAAGGCCCATATACGAGATAAGGGATGTCACGGGACAGGTTGCCGAAGGAAACTTAAGCGTCCGTACGCATATAGAGTACGGGGACGAGGTGAAGGAACTCGGCGAATCCTTAAATGTCATGATCGACAAGATAGAGGAACTGCTCGATCAGGTGACCGTGGAGCAGGAGAGACTACACCACGCCGAACTTGAACTTTTACAGGCGCAGATCAACCCGCACTTCTTATACAATACGCTTGATACCATCGTTTGGCTGGCCGAGAGCGGAGAGCAGGCCAAGGTGGTCAGCATGGTCGGTTCACTGTCCAAGTTCTTCAGGACATCTCTGAATCAGGGAAAAGACAATATATCCATAGGCGAGGAACTGCAGCATGCGGGAAGCTATCTTGAGATCCAGCAGGTGAGATATCAGGATATCCTTTCTTATGAAATAGCCGTACCCGAGAAACTGTGGAAATACATGATCCCTAAGATCACAATTCAGCCTTTGATCGAAAATGCCCTTTACCACGGGATAAAGAATAAACGCGGAATGGGATGTATACGTGTTACCGGAGAAGCCTTTGACGATCATTTCTGTATATATGTGAGTGATGACGGCATAGGCATGTCCGATGAAAGGCTTGAAAAAATCCGCAACCGTATCAGCCATATGGATCCGGCCAAGGGTGAGATATTCGGATTGTATAATGTTAATGAAAGAATACGTCTGCGCGCAGGCGATGATTACGGCATATCCATAGACAGTAAGTATGGATATGGTACTACCGTATGCATCAAACTACCATATATGGTATCTGAAGCCTGATCGGGTATCAAAATATACTTCTCGCGTAAGATATTCAACTTCTTGTATATCAGTCATAAAATCTTCAACCATCTCCACACAATACTTAATTTATGTCTTCCCTGAGAGTTAATATAATGAGACCATCAAAGGAATGGTCCTTTGGGTAAACTTACGTAGGAGGAATTATCTTATGAAGAAGAGAGTATTGGCAGTTCTTATGGCTGCAGCCATGGTAGTTGGTCTTACCGCTTGTGGCGCAACAGGTGCAGCATCTACCGATTCCGGATCATCGGGATCATCAGGTGGACTTATCAAAGTTGGTATCATCAACAACGACCCCAACGAGTCCGGTTATCGTACAGCTAACGATAAGGATCTGAAGGCTACATTTACTGAGGCAAACGGCTATGAGGCATCATTCGCTTACTCACTGAAGAACGACGAGCAGATCGCAGCAGCTCAGAAGTTCATCCAGGACGGCGTTGATTATCTGCTTCTCTCTGCAGCTGACACTTCAGGATGGGATTCGGTTCTTAAGGATGCACAGGATGCAGGCATCAAGGTTATCCTTTTCGACCGTACTATCGATGCTAGCGAAGATCTCTATGTAGCAAGTATCGTTTCCGATATGGCACAGGAAGGCCAGACAGCAGTTGACTGGCTTGCAAGCCAGAACCTTCCTGAGTACAACATCATCCACATCCAGGGTGTTATGGGTTCCGCAGCTCAGCAGGGACGTACCGGCGCACTTGATACCAAGGTAGCAGCTGAGTCTAACTGGAACATCGTTACACAGCAGACAGCAGAGTGGAACGCAGAGACAGCACAGCAGATCGTTCAGTCACAGATCGACGCAGGCGCAGACTTCAACGTAATCTACGCTGAGAACGACGACATGGCTAAGGGTGCTGTAGCAGCTCTTGACGCAGCAAACATTTCTCACGGCGTTGACGGCGATGTCATCATCATGGGCTTCGACTGCAACAAGTGGGCACTTCAGGAACTGCTTGACAAGAACTGGAACTATGACGGACAGTGCAATCCTTTCCAGTCTTCTTACATCGACGAGATCATCAAGAAGCTTGAAGCAGGCCAGACAATCTCTGACAAGGTCATCATCATGACAGAGAAGGGCTTTGATGCTACAACTATCACTGAGGACGATGTAAACAACTACGGTATCTAATCTGATTACCGGAATCTAAAAGTATCTGTAGGGCGCGGAAGCGTAGAATGCGCTGTCCGCGCCCTTTCGTTAAGAAACGGCGGAGGTGACTTGCGTGAAAGAAAACGCTGTGCTTAGTATGAAAGGCATCGATAAAGTCTTCCCCGGTGTAAGAGCACTCCAGAATGTAGACTTCACATTATGCGAAGGCGAGATTCATGCTCTGATGGGAGAAAATGGTGCCGGAAAATCCACATTGATCAAAGTCTTGACCGGTGTATATGTTAAAGACGGAGGACAGATATTCTTAAAAGGACATGAAGGAGAGATTCATATCAAATCTCCCCAGGATGCTCAGAATCTCGGGATCAGCACGGTGTATCAGGAGATCACGTTATGTCCCAATCTGTCTGTTGCAGAGAATATGTTCATAGGACGTGGCAAGGGAGCGACGCTCAACTGGTCACAGATGAACAAAGCCACTACGGAGATACTTAAGTCTCTCGATATCCCCGCAACTGCGACCATGCAGCTGTCCAACTGTTCCATAGCGGTTCAGCAGATGATAGCCATAGCAAGAGCAGTAGACATGGAATGCAAGGTTCTGATCCTCGATGAACCCACATCCAGTCTCGACGATAATGAAGTGGCCAAGCTTTTTAAGCTCATGAGAGACCTTAAGGCGAAGGGCGTAGGCATAATCTTCGTTACACACTTCCTGGATCAGGTATACGAAGTGTGTGATAAGATCACAGTTCTTCGTGACGGCCAGCTCGTCGGAGAGTATGAGATAGAGAATCTCCCCAGACTCGAACTGGTTAGCAAGATGCTTGGTAAGGAGATGGATGATCTTTCGGAGATCAAAGACAACTCCGAAGAGACTGTATCCGTCAAGGATGAAGTTCCCGTACTCGAAGCTGAGGGACTGTATTCCAATTCGGGCATCAAACCGTTTGATTTCTACATAAACAAGGGTGAGGTAAACGGATTCACAGGCCTCCTCGGTTCGGGCCGAAGCGAATGTGTCAGAGCCATATTCGGTGCTGACAGAGTCGTGGGCGGAACCGTAAAGGTAAACGGACAGGTTGCGAAGATCAAGGCTCCCATAGACGCCATGAAGAAGGGCATCGGATATCTGCCTGAGGACCGTAAGGTTGACGGCATAATCGGTGACCTGAGCGTAAGAGAGAACATCATTCTGGCTTCGCAGGTGCTCAAGGGATTCTTCAAACCATATAAGAAATCCGAACAGTATAAACTTGCTCAGGAGTATATCAGGATGCTGTCCATCAAGACCGCGAGCGAAGATACTCCGATCAGGTCTCTGTCCGGCGGTAACCAGCAGAAGGTTATACTGGCCAGATGGCTTCTTACACATCCCGAATATCTTATCTTGGATGAGCCTACAAGAGGTATCGACATCGGTACCAAGGTCGATATCCAGAAACTGGTTCTCAAACTTGCTTCCGAGGGCATGAGCGTAACATTCATTTCTTCGGAGACTGATGAGATGCTCAGAACATGTTCTCGACTCATCGTAATGAGAGACCTGAACAAGGTCGGAGAGTTATCGGGTGATGATCTGAACCAGAGCAAGATCATGAGTACTATCGCAGGAGGTGACAAATAATGGAACGTACAAAACAGAAATTTGTCATGGCTAATATATTCAGAAATCAGATGTTCATTCCGATCGCGGCTCTGCTCATCATCTTCATTTTCAATCTGATCGCCGATCCTACTTTCTTCAAGATCACGCTCGGATATAACAATGCGGGCAATCCGCTTCTTAACGGATATCTGATCACGATTCTTGACTACGGTTCGGAACTTGCGATCCTTGCGATAGGCATGACGCTTGTTACCTCAGCCAGCGGCGGACAGGATATCTCGGTAGGTGCTGCCATAGCAATTGCGGGCTCGGTCATCCTGAGGATCCTGTGCGGATCAAATTCCAGATCCGAAGAGCTTCAGGCTCCCATCATCGTGGCTTTCCTCGTTGCATGTGTGGTTGCCGCTTTATTCGGCGCATTCAACGGTGTGCTCGTAGCAGTATTCAAGATCCAGCCGATGGTTGCTACCCTGATCCTTTATACGGCAGGCCGTTCCATAGCTGCATGGATCAACAATAACGAGCTTCCCATAGTAAATGACGTAAGATTCACATACTTTGGCGGACTGATCCCCGGCATACCGATCCCGGTTCCGTTCTTCATAGCTGTAATATGCGTGATCATCATTTTCCTGATACTGAAGTTCACGACTCTGGGGTTATACACACAGGCCGTAGGTATCAATGAGAGAGCAGCCAAGTTAAACGGACTTAATCCCGTAGTCATCAAGATCCTTACCTTTGTTATATTAGGTCTTTGCGTTGCAGTATGCGGTCTCATCAAGACCAGCCGTCTGTCAACGATCAACTACTCGGTTATCGCGAAGGATATAGAGATGGATGCGATCCTTGCCGTAGCGCTCGGCGGAAACGCTTTAGGCGGCGGTAAGTTCAACATGTGGGCATCGATACTCGGTGCATATGTAATCCAGGCGCTGACCACAACACTTTACAAGTTCAATGTAAAGTCAACAGCCCTGCCCGCATACAAGGCAGTAGTCGTTATCATCCTGGTCGTAGCTTCCGCACCGGTAGTAAGAGAGAAGGCACAGGAGATCATCAAGAAGATCAAACACGGCAATATCGAGAAGGAGGTGGCTTAATATGGAACAGAAGAAGTCATTTAAGACCATCCTCAAGAATATGTCGGATACGAACCTGCTTCTTTTGATCACGGTAGTAGTATTCGTAATCATGTATGCATTTGCCATGATCTTTTTGGGCAAAGGATTCCTGAAGCCTCAGACATTCTGCAATATCTTAAACGAAAATGCGGCTCTCATCATCCTTTCATGCGGAATGAGTCTGGTCATGATCACCGGCGGTATCGATATCTCCGTAGGTGGCGTCACGGCTCTCGTATGCATGAGCTGTGCGGTATATATCGACTATAAGGGCGGATCGATCGCAGGTTCCATAGGCATCGCGCTTCTTATCGGATTACTCTTTGGACTTTTCCAGGGATATCTGGTAGCATATCTTGAGATACAGCCGTTCATCGTTTCCCTTGCGGGCATGTTCTTCGCAAGAGGTATGACGACCATCGTTAATACCGAGCCTTTCAACGTGGCAAACGAAGCTTTTGTGGCTCTGAAGGATACGAGAGTATCTCTGCCCGGTATCGGCAGCGTGAATAAGAACGGTGATTTCGTAAATGCATATGTTGAGATAGGAGTCGTAGTTGCTCTGATCATCGTTATCCTGATGTTCGTATTCTTAAGATGGACCAGGATCGGCCGTAACTTCTATGCAGTCGGCGGCAACAAGCAAAGTGCACTGATGCTCGGTATCAATGTCAAGAGAACGAAATTCATCGCACATCTGATCTGTTCGATACTTGCAGGCATAGGCGGCTATGTATACTTCCTGCATGTAGGCAGCGGCTCTGCATCACATGCGAGCGGTGCCGAGATGAATGCGATCGCTTCATCCATAATCGGCGGTACAATGCTTACAGGCGGTGTCGGCAACATCATAGGAACTTTCTTCGGTGTGCTGTCACTCAGTACCATCAAGAACATAGTTGCCAGCGCCGGATTCGATCAGGCATGGTGGACCGGTATCACCGTTGCGGTCATGTTGTGCATATTCCTGGTGATCCAGAGTATAGTGCTCGCACGTAAATCAAAGTAAGTCAGTTTTTCGGATGATAAACAGAATCTGTGTAAAAAGAATACTTTCCGCAGTCTGCGTGTCCGTGATGTGCTGCATCATGGCGACGGGCTGCGGATCGTCACGTAATGAGGAGGAAAACGCATCCCCCGCTAACGAAGCCATCGTTGTGGGATTCTCCCAGCTGGGTGCCGAATCGGACTGGAGAAGCGCCAATTCCGAATCCATGAGAGATGCTTTTACGGAAGAGAAGGGGTATGAGCTCATCTTCGAAGACGGACAGCAGAAACAGTCCAAGCAGATAACTGCTATCAGGAGTTTCATTCAGCAGGGAGTGGATTATATTGTGCTTGCTCCGGTGACTCAGGACGGCTGGGACAGCGTATTGGAAGAAACTCGTGATGCAGGCATCCCGGTCATCATCGTGGACCGCATGGTACAGACAGCCAATGACGACCTGTTTACGTGCTGGGTCGGAAGCGATTTCCATCTGGAAGGCTGCAAAGCATGTGAATGGCTGTACAGATATGCCCGTACTCAGGGTATGTCCGGAGATGATCTTCATATCGTTAACATCCAGGGTACCATCGGATCTTCGGCACAGATAGGACGGACAGCCGGATTGGAGGAGTATTCCGAGAAGTACGGATGGGACTTAAGAGAAGAGACTCCGGGTGATTTCACACAGGCAAAAGGGCGTGAGGTCATGGCTCAGATGCTTGTTACCTATAACAACATTAATGTTGTTTACTGTGAAAATGACAACGAGGCTCTCGGTGCTATCGAGGCGATAGAGGCTGCCGGCAAGCATGCTGGCGGCGACCTGAAGAACGGCGACATACTGGTCATGTCATTTGACGGAGTCAATGAAGATGCGATCAATTACTGTCTTAACGGAACCATTGCCTGCATCGTGGAATGTAATCCGCTTCACGGTCCGAGAGTGGAGAGCATCATCAGTACACTGGAAGCAGGAGGTACTCCCGACAAGCTCGAATATGTTAATGAAACCTTGTACAGTTCATATGAATCCGTGGACGCCGTGACCATTGATTCAGTGGCTTATCCGGTGACCATCCTCACTCAGGATATAATTGACACCCGGGCGTACTAAGGGGTAAGATAAACAGGTAAGTACGCGGTTTTCTGCAGTATTTCTGCACGGGAGAAAGATATGGAAGAAAGAAGAAAAAGCGAAAGACACCCCATGGAAAGTACCATATTGATCAAGAGACTTGACGGAAAGACTGCCGAAGAAGTCACGATCGATATAACCGATGTATCCAAGACGGGTATCGGCTTCACCTGTTCTGAAGCACTTCAGATCGGTGCCATATATGAGACATTCTTAAAGATCTGGACTCAGGAAACACTCCACGCATTCGTTGAGATCGTGCGTATCGTCAAGGAAGCCGACAAGAAGTTCAATTACGGCTGTATCTTTATCGGCATGCCCGAGATGGACAACTCGCGTATCATGGTATACGAGACTGTTCAGCATATGACGCAGCAATAAGTAAGTTGCAGGATTAGTACATCGGTAGTATATCAGCTTCCCAAGCTGAGGAGGCGGGTTCGACTCCCGTATCCTGCTTTATGGTTCTTTTATGAATATTCTTTGGATCATATTAATCATCATAGGCGTTTTAGCCATCCTGTTTCTTTTTGCCGTCAAGCCCCGCAACCAGGCTATACACGACTGGAAACCGCATCAGGAAGTCCTGTATGCCCACCGCGGTCTGCATGATAAGAAAAAGAACATCCCCGAAAACTCAATGGCCGCTTTCAGAAGAGCAGTCGATGCCGGCTATGGTATCGAACTCGACGTACAGCTCACCAAGGATCGCATTCCGGTCGTATTTCACGACTTTACGCTGGAGCGCATGACAGGTCAGCCCGGCAAGGTATATGAATATACACTTGAAGAATTAAGGGAGTTCAGACTGGACGGGACCGACGAGCAGATCCCTACATTCGAAGAGTTCCTGAACATGGTAGACGGTCGTGTTCCTTTGATAGTAGAGTACAAGGTTGAATGGATGGATTTCTCGGTTTGTCCCATCGGAGATGCACTGCTTAAGAATTATAAGGGGCTCTATATCATCGAGAGCTTCAATCCTCTGGCACTGTCCTGGTACCGTAAGAACAGAAACGAGATCATACGCGGTCAGCTTTCCGACAGATTCAGACGCAAAGACGGATATAAAGGAGCGCTATATTTCTTCCTGAAGCACCTGATGCTCAACTGGATGACCAGACCGGACTTCATAGCATATAATCATGAGAACTGTTCGGATCCCGGATTCCTTACGGCCACGAAGTTCTTTAAGGCAAAGCCGGTAGCCTGGACGATCAAAAGCCAGGCCGAACTGGATAAAGCGAAAGAGCACTTCGATATCTTTATTTTTGAGCAGTTTATCCCGAATAACAGAAGCATCGTATATCTGGATAAGAAAAAGTAAGAATATTAAGAAAACGACAAGAAAAAGGCGGATGATTTCATCCGCCTTTTTGCTGTATCGAGCTGCTAACCGGAATTGAACCGGTGACCTCATCCTTACCAAGGATGCGCTCTACCGACTGAGCCATAGCAGCACTTGTCCTTTCGGGCACAAATTGGATTATAACATAGGGATAGATGGTACGCAAGGAATAATTGCATACTTGCATCGTTAATCCTATAATAGTTTAGTTTGGACACATTATTTTCACATATGTGGAATATATTAGTGCTTCAAAGGAGGCGCAAGATGATCAAGATAGAGCACTTAACCAAGAAATACGGTAACCACACCGCAGTCGATGACCTCAGCCTGAATATTGAACCCGGGCGGATATACGGATTCCTGGGTCCTAACGGTGCCGGCAAGTCAACTACGATGAACATCATCACAGGATATCTGGCAGCAACGGCAGGTACGGTCACGATTGACGGACACGATATTTTCAAAGAGCCCGGCAAAGCTAAGCAGCACATAGGGTATCTTCCCGAGATACCGCCGCTTTATCCGGATATGACCGTTCTGGAGTATCTGGAATTTGCCGCAGAGTTAAAAGGCATCCCCAGAGCAAAGAGGACAGAAGAGGTCGACGAAGCATGCATCACTTCAGGAATCACTGATGTAGCAGACCGTTTGATCAAGAACTTAAGTAAAGGTTATAAGCAGAGAGTTGGTATCGCGCAGGCAATCCTCGGCGCACCGGATGTGATCATACTGGATGAGCCTACAGCAGGACTTGACCCCGCACAGATAATAGAAGTCAGGGATCTGATCAGGAGCCTCGGAAAAGAGCATACAGTCATCCTGAGCTCACATATCCTATCTGAGATATCCGAAGTATGTAATTATGTGTTCATCATTTCGAAGGGTAAGCTTGTTGCAGCCGATGAGACGGAAGAACTCCTTACACATATGAACGGTTCGCAGGAAGTCGATCTTACCGTAAAAGCAGACCTGTCACAGGCAGACGGTATCATCTCAGCGCTCAGCGCAGCAGACGGAGTGGACAATGTTGAAGTTAATGACAGCACCGAATCCGGATGCATATCCGTAAAGGCACATGCCGGTAAAGATCATGATATCCGCGAAGCCGTATTTAAGGCTGCGGTAGGTGCAGGACTTACAGTGCTGGAGATGACAACCAGATCGAGATCTCTTGAGGATGTATTCCTTGAACTTACTACTGCAGAGGATACTGCCGATGAAACGGATGAAGCATCAGAAGATTCCGATGCTCCGGCCAAAGAAACACCAGAATATAACACAGATGAAACACTTAAGGAAGGAGGCGATGAAGAATGATAGCAGTTTTTAAGAGAGAATTCAAAGCCTGCTTCACCGGTATCGTAGGATGGCTCTTCATGGCCGTGATACTGGCACTTTTCGGATTATACTTCTTCGTATATAACCTGCTGAGCGGATATCCTTATATATCCTATACGCTGAGCTCAATGGCATTTCTGGTTCTGCTTGCTGTTCCCGTTCTTACGATGAGGATACTGTCGGAGGACAGACGCAATAAGACGGATCAGCTCATGCTCACATCCCCGGTTTCGGTCATCAGGATTGTTCTGGGTAAGTATCTTGCCCTCGGAGCACTTTATACGCTGGATATGCTGATCATCTGCATCACGCCGCTGGTTCTTTCACAATACGGCACTGTGCCTATGGGTGAGAGCTACACGGCCATCCTCGGATTCTGGCTTTACGGAATGGCATGCATCGCAATCGGTCTGTTCTTTTCAGGGTTAACCGAGAGCCAGATCATTGCGGCTGTTTCGACCTTCGTAGCGCTTTTCATCGGGTATATGATGCCCAATCTGTGTTCGCTCATATCCAGCGGCGGAAATATAGTTACCAAGATTCTTTCATGCTATGATCTGTATTCGCCGATGGGGCCTTTCATGGCCGGTACTCTCGATCTGACATGCGTGGTATACTTCATCACTCTGATCGCAGTCATGATCTTCCTGACCGTACAGCTCATCGAGAAGAGAAGATGGAGCATGAATGTTCACCGCATAGGTCTCGGCGTATTCAGCGTTACCACGATAGTCGCCGTGATCGCTGCAGCCGTTCTCATCAATTTCGGCGTGAAGAAGATCCCTGTGGAATATACGAGCATCGATGCTACATATAACAAGATGTTCGCACTGTCTGACGAGACGAAGTCATATGTGAACGCTCTCGATCAGGATGTCACGATATATGTATGGGGCTCAAGGAATCTGACAGATACAACCCTGAATGAGACCCTGGACCGCTTTGCGGACTCGAGTTCACACATTAAGGTGAAATACATCACCCCTTCGGAAAATCCGACGTTTTACACTGCATACACGACCGAGGCTCCGGCAGATAATTCACTGATAGTCGTAAGTGATAAGAGGAGCAGGATAGTGGACTATGGTGATGTATATGTCTATTCGTACGATTATCAGACCTATTCACGCAATATAGATGCATATGATGCCGAGGGTCAGATCGTGAGCGCGATCGAATATGTCACCATGGCTAATGACATGATGCCCAAGGTCTGCGTCCTCGAGGGACATGATGAAGTTGCTCTCGGAGAAGCCTTCAGTACGGCTCTGACCAAAGCAAATATCACACCCGAGACGATCAACCTCCTTAAAGCAGATTCCGTGCCTTCGGACTGCCAGCTGCTTATCATAAACGGTGCAATGTCCGATCTGTCCAAAGATGATATCGATAAGATAAGCGCATATATCGCAGACGGAGGAAATATACTTCTTACCACAAGCTATGATGCCGGGAAGCAGCCCAATCTCGAAGGCTTCCTTTCTACTTACGGAATAACCAAAGAAGAAGGCATCGTCATGGAATACGATACCGGACATGTATACAGCAATATCGGTTATTATCTGCTTCCGGAAGTACTGGATTGTGAATACACAAACCAGATATCCAACGGATATATATTTGCTCCTTTTGCCAGCGGCTTAACGATCGATGAAGATAATCTTGATTATGATTTCACGACTATCCTGGCTACAAGCGATAAATCCAAGGCCGTATCAGTCGGTGAGGACGGCGGCGTAGACGAAAACGGAAAGACCGTTGACGGGCCGTTTGCGCTCGGTGTAGCCGTAAGACGCGCAGACGAAGCAGGAACACTCCTTGTATTCGGAAGCATAGACATATTTAACGATGATGCGGACAGCATTGTAGCAGGTTCAAATAAGAATCTGTTTAACTCTATAGTGTCTACTCATGTTAATGAGAGCGCACTTGATCTTCCGGTCATCCCCGCCAAGTCATATACCGTTCAGAATCTTGTCCTTACAAGTCTTACGGGGGCTATTGTCGGACTCATTATTATGCTACTATTACCTATAGCGATGATAGCAACCGGAATAGCCATCTGGGGATCCAGAAGAAAGAGATGATATATGGAAAAATCTAAGACATCCGCACCGCTTTCACTCCGTTCAATGAGGATCACGGACGATTTCTGGAAAAAGGAGATCGAACTGGTCCGCACCGAGGTGATACCCTACCAATGGGAGGCCATCAACGACCGTGTTGAAGGCGCTTCTCCGAGTTTCTGCATGCGGAACTTCAAAGTAGCGGGCGCTCTTAACGAGAAAAAGCGCGTTCAGGGTGCGGCCTATATTCCTCCGGCATACACGTTCAGAGGATTCGAGGCGCTGCCCGAAGATCCCGAGCATCCCGATCCCGATAAGTTCTACGGCTTTGTTTTTCAGGATACGGACTTTTCCAAATGGATAGAGGCAGTCTCGTATTCGCTTGCCCAGTATCCGGATCCTGCGCTTGAACATATCGCTGACGGTGCGATAGATATCGTGTGCGAAGCTCAGGCCGATGACGGATATCTGGATACATACTACATAATCAACGGCCGTGATAAGGAATTCACCAACCTCAGGGATCATCACGAGCTGTACTGTCTGGGACATCTCATAGAAGGTGCCGTGGCATATTTCGAGGCTACAGGCAAGGATAAGCTCCTTAATGCGGCAAAAAGATTCGCAGATTATGTGGATTCAAAATTCGGCCCCGAACCTGATAAATGCAAAGGTTATCCCGGACACGAGATCGCAGAGATGGCTCTGGTTCGCCTCTATAATGTGACCGGAGAGGAAAAGTATCTTAATCTCAGCCGTTTCTTCATCGATGAGCGCGGTAAGCGTCCGTATT
The DNA here is from genome assembly GCA_017620155.1 of Lachnospiraceae bacterium. Taxonomy (GTDB): domain Bacteria; phylum Bacillota; class Clostridia; order Lachnospirales; family Lachnospiraceae; genus XBB2008. Next base: position 14,582 of record JAFZQY010000124.1, read on the forward strand.
ATTTTGATAAGGAGCATCCCGAAGCCGTAATTCGCGGTCATGAGGATGACGAACGATATGCATATCATCAGGCCAACAAGCCCGTGCGTGAACTGACCGAAGCTGCAGGTCATGCGGTACGTGCCGTGTACCTGTATTCCGGCATGGCTGATGTTGCGAGGCTGACCGATGATGATGAACTGTACGAAGCATGCAAGCGTCTCTGGGAAAACATGGTCGACAAACGCATGTATGTCACCGGAGGAATAGGTGCTACTCATTTGGGAGAGGCTTTTTCTTTTGACTATGATCTGCCCAATGATACGGCATATTCGGAGACTTGTGCGGCGATCGGTCTGATCTTTTTTGCAAGAAGGATGCTTCAGATACACCCCGACAGCAGATATGCCGATATCATGGAGAGGGCGCTGTATAACGGAGCGCTTTCCGGTATGGCTCTCGACGGTAAGAGCTTCTTCTATGTAAATCCGCTGGAAGTCGATCCTAAGGCATGTGAGCTTGATGAGCGGAAAAAGCATGTGAAGAGCGTCAGACAGAAATGGTTCGGATGTGCATGCTGTCCTCCGAATATCGCAAGGCTCATCACATCCATCGGAGAGTATGCTTATACCGAATCGCATGACACTCTGTATATTCATCAGTATATCGGAGCTTCGATCACGAAGACCGTTAAGACAGGTTCAGGTGCGGAAGTACCCGTAGATGTCAGCATCCGTTCCGGGTTCCCATGGGACGGTGAGGTGAAGATAGTCGCCGGATTCCATGAAGGTGATGAGTCCGATATCGCCTCGGCCGCTGAGGCTTTTGTACTGGCATTACGCATACCTGATTGGTGCGGTAATTCATATGAGCTGACAGGGGCCGATGATTTTGAAAAAAATATAAAAGACGGATATCTGTATCTGAAAGGTAACTGGGGCGAAGAAGCGGTCATAAAGATCAGCTTCCCGATGGATATCCGACTGATCAGTGCCAAAGAGAATGTCAGGGAAGATTTCGGCCGTGTGGCTGTCATGAGAGGACCGGTAGTGTACTGTCTGGAGAGCCGTGATAACGGTGACGGTCTGTACAGACTTATCGTCGATGCAGCCAAATTTGAAGCGCAGGCTCATGCAGAGATGTTTGACATATGCGGAGATACCTGCAGGATGGTATATGCGCCCGGATTTATCAGGAGTGATTATACCAGCGGAGATCTTACCGTAGATATAGCGGCCAGCCCCAACGGACAGCTTGAACTTAATGATTCGAGTACGGGATTGTATGCCGTATACAGACCGCTTGTTTCGGAGATCAAGACGCTTAAGTTCATCCCGTATTATATGTGGGCGAACCGCGGTGAGAACGAGATGAGCGTTTGGGTTGATGTGAGGGAATAGAATGCGAGTAGGAAGCGGATATGATGTACACAGGCTGGTCGAAGGACGTAAGCTGATCATCGGCGGCGTGGACATCCCATATGAAAAAGGACTTGACGGACATTCGGACGCCGATGTTCTTACGCATGCGATCATGGATGCTCTGCTCGGAGCAGCCGGCCTCGGAGACATAGGTCTTCATTTCCCGGATAACGATCCGGAATATGAAGGAGCCGATTCACTGAAACTGTTGAGCCATGTGGTTGACATAATATCGGAAGAACGTTTCGTGATCGAAAACGTTGATGCAACGATTATCGCACAGGCTCCGAAGATGAGGCCTCATATCGATAAGATGCGAGAGAATCTTGCCGGTGTCATGGGCCTGGATGTATCCTGTGTCAATGTAAAAGCAACTACGGAGGAGCATCTGGGATTTACCGGCGAAGGGCTGGGAATCTCGGCGCAGGCCGTATGTTTGCTCACAAGTGCGCGAGATATGGTATCATATGATGTGACGGATGCACGCTGCGCAGCATGCGGCGGCTGCCCGAAAGTTTAGTATATATCCGATGAAAGAATAGCATGAAATGGCTTGAGGAGATAAAAGAAGAAATAGAAGTGATCAAGGAGCGCGATCCTGCGATCCATTCTGATCTGGAGGTCTTGTTGTACCCCAGTTATCAGGCTTTGCGTGCATACAGGCGTGCACATAAGCATTATCTTAAAGGGCATTACTTCCGTGCCAGGTTTATATCCCAGAGAGCAAGACATAAGACCGGTATCGAGATACATCCCGGAGCCACCATAGGCAAGAGGCTCTTCATAGATCACGGCGCCGGAGTCATCATCGGTGAGACTACAGAGATCGGCGATGACGTAACACTCTATCAGGGCGTGACTCTCGGCGGTACAGGCAAGGAACAGGGGAAAAGACATCCTACTATCGGCAACAATGTCATGATATCTACCGGAGCCAAAGTCCTCGGTAGTTTTAAGATAGGCGACAACAGCAAGATAGGAGCAGGCAGTGTGGTCCTCGAAGAAGTTCCGCCCGGATCGACCGTGATCGGCGTTCCCGGCCGTATAGTAAGACGGCTTGTGGACTCGCATCCTCAGGATACACTCGATCATATCAGACTGCCCGACCCTGTCAAAGAAGATATCACATGCTTAAAGAGAGCGAATGCGGAACTTACGAACAGACTGATCGAGGTAGAACAGCAGCTCAGGGAGCTTAAGAAGAAAGAACAGGAGTAGATTCACCGGGAGTTATTATGAAGATCTATAATTCACTGACCAGAAATGTTGAAGAATTCGTGCCGAATGAGCCGGGTAGGGTTTCCATGTATACCTGCGGCCCTACGGTCTATCATTTTGCGCATATAGGTAACCTGAGGACATATATATGTGAAGACGTCCTGGAGAAGATCCTGCGGTTTTCCGGTTATGATGTAAAGCGTGTAATGAACATAACCGATGTGGGACACTTATCATCCGATGCCGATACGGGTGAGGATAAGATGCTCAAAGGTGCTCAGAGAGAGCATAAGACCGTCATGGAGATCGCTAAGTTCTATACCGATGCTTTCTTTCAGGACTGTGAGAAACTCAATATCAAGATGCCCGATGTTGTTGAACCGGCTACCAACTGTATCCCCGAGTTCATACATATGGTAGAGGTCCTGCTTGAGAAAGGCTTTGCTTATAAGGCAGGAGAGAATGTGTATTTTGATACATCCAAGCTGAATGAGTATTATGTGTTCGGTAACCAGAACGAAGATGAGCTCATGGTAGGAGTCCGCGATGATGTATCCGAAGATTCGAATAAGCGGAATAAAAATGATTTCGTCTTATGGTTTACCAAGTCCAAATTCGAAGACCAGGCTCTTAAGTGGGAGAGTCCCTGGGGCGTGGGTTATCCGGGATGGCATATCGAGTGTTCCTGCATCAGCATGAAGCATCTGGGCGAAAAGATGGATATCCATTGCGGCGGAGTTGACAATATGTTCCCCCACCATACCAATGAGATCGCACAGAGCGAAGCCTATCTTGGGCATAAATGGTGTAATTACTGGTTCCACGTTCATCACTTAAACGATGAAACGGGTAAGATGAGCAAGAGTAAGGGTGAATTCCTTACGGTATCCCTGCTTGAGAGTAAAGGTTACGATCCGATAGTTTACAGGCTGTTTGCCCTTCAGTCTCATTACCGCAAGCCTCTGACATTCTCGTATGAGACACTTGACCAGACTGCGGCGACCTATAAGAAGCTTAAGAACAGGATCGCATCAATCAAAGCAGACGGTGAAGTTGATGAAGCGGTTGTTAAGGAGTGGCACGATAAGTTTGCCGAAGCTGTCGGCAATGACTGTAATACGGCTATGGGATTAACCCTTCTGTATGATGTGCTCAAGTCGGACTTGAGCGGATCTGCGAAGCTTAAAGTCATAGAGGATTACGATTATGTATTATCCCTTAACCTGCTTAAAGCTGAAGAAGCAGGAGAGGATGATGACGAGCTTACAGCATATGTAGAGGGCAAGATCGCCGAGCGTGCGCAGGCCAAGAAGGATAAGGATTTTGCACGCGCAGATGCGATCAGAGACGAGCTGGCGGAAAAGGGCATCATCATAGAGGACACAAGAGAAGGGGTTAAGTGGAAGAGAGCATGATCTTTTCACTGATCATACTGTATTGTGAAACAGTATTTAAGATCGCGACAGGGACAGAGATCACACCTAAGTCGGTGCTGATCAATGTCCTTTTCTCTTTATGTTACGGATCAATAGCAGCTATTCTGTGCAGGATGTTCCGCAAGGAAACAGTAAACAGGGTGATCACCGGGATAATCCTGTTTGTGATACCGGCTGTATATACGATCGAGTTCTTCGTATACCGTTCGTTCAATGTGTTCTATGACATCAATACCGTGTTTAACGGAGCAGGCGGGGCGCTTGCGTATTTTCAGGGCGATATCTTAAGGCTCATTATCTCTCCGGCGGGCATAGCTGCTATCATCTTCATGTTTGCTCCTTTTCTCGTATATGTTTTCTTCGGCCGGAAAAAACTGCCAGCCACCCGGTTCCTTAAATCAGACTTCGCATTACTCATGATCGCGGCGTTTGTTTTTTTAATGATCGCCAGAGCGCGCATCGATACCGATGAGAGCATGAGGCTGATGTATACGAGCGGATACAGCTTTCAGAATGCTGTAGCAGAGTTTGGATTCGCAACGGGTTTAAGACTTGATTGCATGCACTTAAACGGCGGTGATGATTCGGACTTCGTCTATCTGGAGAATGATTATGACGATGAGGTTAATGCTGATGTGGAAGAGGGGGAGTCGGGCTCGGAGTACGGGGATGGCCCCGGAGCACAGACAGAGGCCGCCTTGGAGCTGGAGGATGTACCCGGAGCAGAGACTGAGGCGGAGAGTGTGGCTGACTCTGATACGGGATCAGGCGTAGAAGCAGGAGACGGACCTGCCACAGAAAAAGAAGACGAAACTGCCACAGAACACGGATCTGAAACGGATTCTGAAACGGATTCGGAACCGGAAGTTAAGGAATACGGCGTAAATGCGCTTGATATAGATTTTGAAGCTCTTGCGGAAGAGGCCGGAGGCAAACTCGCAGATATGGACAGATATGTCTCTTCGATCGAACCTTCGAAGCAGAACGAGTATACGGGCTTTTTCAAGGGAAAGAATCTGATCTTCTTTACTGCCGAGGCGTTCTCAGGATATCTTATCGATCAGGATATGACTCCGACTCTGTACAGACTGGCAACAAAAGGAATGCAGTTCACCGATTTCTATCAGCCGGCCGTAGCCGGTACCACAGGCGGGGAATACGAGAATCTGTTCGGCATGATCCCGACTTCCGGCGGCAGATCCATGGACAGGATGACCAGCCAGAATACCGCCATAACCATCGCAAACAGGCTTGGGGACGAATACTTCGGCAAGGCATATCACAACAACACTTACACCGTATATAACAGGGATGAGACTCATAACAGACTCGGATACTCCGAAGGATTTATGGGGGTCGGTAACGGAATGGAGGAATATCTTCCGCGAGGAGGGTTCCCGGCAAGTGACCTTGAGATGGTGCAGGGGACTCTTACCGAATACATAGACAATCAGCCTTTCGATATATACTACATGACGGTTTCCGGACACGGACAGTACGGGCGGAGCATCAATCAGATGTCTTCATGGAATTATCACCGCGTGGCAGATATCGATCATTCCGAGATCGTAAAGTGCTATCTGGCGAACAATCTGGAACTTGAGGATGCGCTCACATATCTGGTATCCGAACTGGAAAGGACAAGGATCGCCGATGACACTGTCATAGTCCTGTGTGCGGATCATTTCCCTTATAATCTCGATACCGGTGCCTCACCCGGCAATATGCCCAACCTTTCCGAACTGTACGGTTTTGATGTGACCAATTATCTTGAGCGTGATTCCAACCGTCTCATAATCTGGAGCGGCTGTCTCGAAGATGAAGATCCGATCATCGTTGATGAGCCGGTGTTCAGCCTGGATATACTCCCGACACTTTGCAACCTGTTCGGAGTGGAGTTTGACTCTAGACTCCTGCCGGGAAGGGATGTTTTTTCCGACCGTGAAGCTCTGGTGTTTGACGGAAATTACGACTGGAAAACGACATACGGTACCTATATCTCTTCAAGAGGCAGATTCATCCCGGCTTCGGAGGATACCGAACTTCCCGAGGATTATATAAAGAGGATGCAGGTTGAAGTCTCCAACAGGATGAAGTATTGTAAGAACGTCCTGGAATACAGATACTTTGATCATGTTTTCGGCAGTCCCGATCATTAACCCACTGACCATATTCGCCACTTGTTGTACGTCGGGGCTTTTATTATAATTTAATAAGGCGATTTTTTGTTTTATAAGGAGAGGCGATTATGGATCTTAATGTTTTGCAATTCAGAAAGGTGACTGACAAAGCTTATTCGATCGATATGATCGACGATGTGATGGAGGCCATAAAAGAAGAAATTGAAGGTAAGGACTTAAGAGAATTTGAACTAAGAGAGAAGCTTGAACCCGTATATCTTGATAAGATCAATCTCCAGTTTCAGACAGCCAGACTGTTTCATCCGATGTCGGAGTTTGGCAGGATGGTGCTTAAAAGTGCACTTGATACACAGAAGGAATATGAGGACAACGTAGGTGCACTCATTACGCTTGTTACCGATGACAGCATAAGAAAATATAAACCTTTGCTTACCGATGATGTCATGGAAGATATCATGGTGGGCAAAACCCAGGCCATTGCCGCTCTCAGATACAGAGACGGTGCGGTATATGCACCGGGAATCATAGCCTACGATGTTGATACCGATCGTTTGCAGGAGAACATCGTGGTCCGGATCGAATGGCTCTACATCGCCGAAGAGTTCAGGGGAGAGGGCATTGCGGACATGCTGCTCGGAAACATCATAGGCAGATGTATCGATCTCGGGATAGAGAATATCACGTTTGATTTCCCGGAAGAGTCGGAATACGCGCAGGCATATTACAACCTGTTAAGCGACTGGCATTTCAGTTTTACGTCAGGTATCTCATCCGACTTCGTGACCGAAGTTACCAAAGATACCGTAAAAAAGAATATTGTGGCTATGTCTTATACGGCGCAGGCGATCGAGGAACTCTCCGAGAAAGAGTTTATGGATGTCGCAAAGAAGCTGCTTTCGGACGGAACTCTTGACACGATGTTGAAGGGAGAATTCCCGCCGGACTACTTTGATCCGAAGTTAAGCTGTGTGGCCCGCAGAGATTCAATGACGGGCATGCTCTTAGCGCACCGCCTTCCGAGCGGACTGGTCAGGACCGAGTATCTCGGATGGGGCGAAGGAAGCGGTCCGGCACTCAAAGGACTCGTAAGCTTCCTTGCGGTTAAGGCTCTGGAAGTATATGGCAAAGGAACAATGATTTCCGTGCCGGTAGAGTCGGATGAACTTGCAGCTTTTATTGATGAGACGTTTGAAGTGCAACTCAGGAAACCGATGATAGAAGCATCGCTTTTTGCTCCGCTTCCCGAAGAAGATGTGGACCTGGAAATGGCTGCAGCAATTCTCACCGTACCGGGCGGGCCTGAGGAAAGCGAGGAGTAAGCGTCCGACGGCGACAGGTAAGGAAGATGAAGCGCCCGGCGGCGATAAGTGATTAAAGCGAAGCGCCCGACGGCGGCAAGTGAAAAGAAGCGATTAATAATCAGTTGAGGAGATAAAGAATATGGATTCAAAAGAACTAATGCGGAACCAGTCTAAAATGACTGAGATCAATACTCAGATAAACGAGGAAAAACAGGATAATGCCTTTATGAACGTCGGCGATGTGCAGGAAAACCTGAAGATCGACGAGATCAGGATCAATTCGGACTTCAGTGACCTTGAAGCAAAAAAAGAAAACCCCGTAATGGATGATAAGATCGAGAAGATAAAAGACGACTTCAAGGATTCCGTGAAGGTTTATGACAAAAAGAAGATAAAGTCAGTCAGGGAGCAGAACATCGTTGACAGATCAAAGTTCGTGAGCCTGTACAGGAACAATGTAGTCGTCGAGCGTGACAGTGAGAAGATGGCAGCCGTAAAGAATGCGATAAACCGCTATCTGGAGCACAAAGGAGAGGCTGTCGAGTCAAACCTGCTCGAGACCATTATCCGGGTTTGTGACCAGTACACAAGCGGAAAGATATCTTTTCTGAGACTGGGAGAAGCCGGACGCAGGCTTAAGGAAGTCAAGGAAGTCAGGAAGCAGGCCGATCTCGAACTCCTTAAGATCAGAGCTCAGGAAAAGAGGATGTCAGACGAGCAGCTTCGGGAAAAGAGAAGAGAACGCACCAGGATCATAAAGGCGGATGAGGAGTATTATGCCCCCGAACTGGATGCTCACTACAGAAAACTTGCTGCAAAGACGAATTACAGATCGTTCCTGCCTGAAACAAAGGTCGTGATCAATATCCTCAGGGACTACTATCCGGCCATGAGCTTTAAGGAGGCAGAAGCACTGGCCATCAGGAACAAAGAGATAAAGCTCGTAAGGCATGACAAATCGATAGACATGAAGCTGGCCGATAAGCTCATAAGCAAGGAGAACAAGCAGAGTGCGATCGACAGACAGGAAAGAGAGAAGGTTGAGGCGATAAATGATCGCGCGGCCCAGATAAAGGAAAACATTCCCTACATGTTCGACAAACTGGCTCTCCGCGTGGCAAAGAAGGAGGCTGAGATCGGAAAAGAATATACTGACCGGGAGATAATCGCCAAATACATGGGGTCGGCCTTCTGGGGGCCTTATCTGGTACAAATGGCTGATCGCAAAGCAATACAAAACGCCAAGAACTCCAATATAGTGCACAGATTCTTTTCATGGATCACAAACTATGCCTTCGATAAAGAGGAAGCTTATCAGGAAGTATTGGATGATGTGTTATTTGAACAAGGCAAAGAATTCGTATATACAACTAAAGATGAGAAAACGGGCAAAGTGGAATACGACACGGATAAGCACAACGAGGACTATGAAGATACCTTCATCTAATCTTACCGTTTTACCCGTCTTACCCGGAGGAGTCTATGAAGATCACAGATCTGAATGTGGACAATATATCGGATTATGATGAGATCCTTGATGAGGATATTGCGGAGAGCATAGGCAGAGAGTTTTACTTCGGGATCTCGGCTTCTGAAGAAGGGAAAACTGCGTCCGGAGCAGTGATCTGGGAATACAGGAATCTCGATGATGAGGCAGGAGCTTCTGCGGAACTCATGTATTTCAACGCGTGCACAAAAGAAGATGCGGATGTTTTACTTACGGAGTTTTCCGAACAGGCATCCGCTGAGAATGTTACAGACGTCTTCTTTGAGACCGCTAAGCTTTCCGATGATGTATCGGCTGTATTTGAGACTTATGGCTTCAGGCTTAAGGCTGATGAGAGCCGGGATATAGTTGTCAGCGTTTCCGAACTGTCCAAACTGGCAGCTATGGTCAAAAAGATCCCCGACAATATAGAAGGCCTTGAAGATATTAAGGAAGTGCAGTTCATGCAGGGTGTTACCAACTGCATCTTTAACGGCAAGAAGGGGCTTATGGAGGATCTGGAATATATCGAGAAGGACTGGTTTGCCGAAGATCTGTCATGCTGTGTGATAACGGATAAGAAACTTTCCGGGCTGTTTCTGATACACCGCTTCCCTTCAGGCACGCTCATGCCGGTGCTTCTTACGGCCATCGGGCCCGATGCGCGCAAGGATATTCTGTATATGATCTGCTACAGTGCCAAGAAGGTGCTGTCATCATATCCCGCGGACACAAAAGTCATAGTCCGACGTCATAATGATTCCGTAAAAGCTCTGGCCAAAAAACTATTTCCCGACAGATCAGGAGAGACGGTCATCCTTGGAGAAAAGGACAGTAAATAAAAAGGAGAGCATCTTATGTTCAACGTTTGTGTGATGCAGCTGACACCGATCATCATCCTGACGTATCTAATATTTAAGGATAAGCATTTAAGGAAACGGGATACGCCCGAGGCAAAAAAAGTATTCCTTATATCCGTTATCGGTATCCTGATCGGTCTGGTCTATCTTATGTCGGGGCTGTGTAAGTTCACTTCATTGTATTCCGTAGTTCCAATAGTGTTAAAAGAAGAACCGTATGCTTACCTGACCTGGGGTTGTATCGGAGAGATCCTTGCGGCATGGGCGATCATCGAATGGAATCTTTTTGTGGAATATGCCATCTTCAGAAGCAGTGATTATGAGGCAAAAAGAAGCAGACTCTTTAAGATCTACGGTATAGCGGTCGTGTGCGGATTTGTGATCGTTTATCTGCTTGCCGTTCGTTTCCTCGGAGCCGGTCTGAATCTGATCAGTTTCCTGGGTGTATCCATGTTTGTGTTTTTTGCTCTCGGGATCTACTTTATGATCAGATCCGTAGTTGCCGTGCGGTTATCGAAGAAGACCAGACAGGCGCCCTCGTTTCTCAGGCTTGACGGATTTATCATCCCGATCGCTCTGACTTACCTGCTGAGTTTTTTGTCCATAATACTTCAGGAATGGGACGCCAGGAGCCTTGGAATCGCGATAGCAGTCGTGCTGACATGGCGAAGCGTGACGAACCGGTATAAATATGTCGATCCGTACACCGGATTCTTCAACCGGAGTTTTCTTCAGTCCATGAATGAGTATATGGAAAAGAGCGGATATCCGAATGGGATCGGAGTGTTTTTTAAGGCGCCCGGGACAGGAGACCGGCTCGTACCTGTTTTAGACAGTTTCAAACCCGCTGATTCCGAGATCTTTTCGTTCGGAGACGGAGAGTTCCTTCTCATGGCAGGACCGCAGAAGGAGTCTGTTATAAAACTGCTCATCAACGGTGTTAAGCTCACCGCTTCCGAAGAAGGCGACATACAGGAGATCGAGACTGAGTATGCCATGCGGAATGCGGATGAGACCGCAGAGGAATTTACCGCAAGATTGATCAAACTCTCAGAGAGGTAATGAAATGGAAAACGATCTTACGGGATTGATCTATGAGTCATTCGGACAGGGCACTCACGGGCCGGATTCACAATCTGCCTTAAGCCTCGCTTATATCGGTGACTGTATTTATGATCTGGTTGTACGGACTGTTCTTATCACCCATGAGGGCGGGAAGAATGGAAGTTTACATAACAAAGCAAAAAAGGTTGTTAACGCCTCAGCGCAGGCTGATCTATTTGATGCCATAGAAGCCGATCTGACCGAAGAGGAGACCAAAGTCTATCACAGAGGACGCAATGCCAAGAATTCTTCATCGGCTAAAAATGCATCGATCGTTGCGTACAGAAAGGCTACAGGACTTGAGGCACTGATAGGGTATCTGTATCTGGACGGCAGATATGAAAGGATCGTGGAACTTATGAAGATCGGACTCGACAGGACCGGTCAGATGGATAACCGACGGGAGTGAACATGCTGGAAAGAGAACTTACGATAGAAGGCAGAAATGCAGTTATAGAAGCAATGCGTGCGGGGACACCGATAGATAAGCTGTTCATATTGGACGGCTGCCAGGACGGACCGATGTCTACCATTCGAAGAGAGGCGAAGAAACGTGACATATATGTGAAGTATGTCTCGAAGGATCGTCTGGATCAGATGTCGGCTACCGGCAAACATCAGGGTGTTATAGCTTACGGTGCAAGCTATGAATACTCGACTGTGGAAGATATCATGGCACGCGCACGCGATAAAGGTGAGGATCCGTTCATCATACTGTTGGACGGCATCGAGGATCCGCACAATCTGGGAGCGATCATCAGGACAGCCAATCAGGCCGGAGCGCACGGTGTGATCATTCCGAAGGACAGAGCAGTGGGCCTTACGGCTGCTGTGGCGAGAGCATCGGCAGGAGCGATCAGCTTTACTCCCGTAGCGCGGGTCACGAATATCGGTCAGTGCATAGAAGACCTCAAGAAAGAGGGACTGTGGTTTGCATGCGCCGATATGGAAGGCGAAGTCATGTATAACTGTAACCTCACAGGTCCGATAGGACTTGTGATAGGTTCCGAGGGTGACGGTGTAGGCCGTCTGGTCAAGTCTAAATGCGACTATGTCGCATCTATCCCCATGAAAGGGGACATAGATTCTCTTAATGCTTCCGTTGCCGCCGGTATTCTGGCATATGAGATCGTAAGACAGCGGATGAGTCAGCCAATGAACTGAATAATATGATATACTCATATCTATGAGTAAAGTCCAAACGACACAGTCAGCCGCGATCACAGATGAACAGTATATAGCCGCATACCGCGAGGGTGATACCGATACCATAGAAGTCATTTTGGACCGGTATAAGAATCTTGTGCGTGCCAAAGCGTCCAAGATGTATATCTTAGGCGGTGATGTGCAGGATCTGATCCAGGAAGGGATGATAGGTCTTGTCAAGGCTGTCAGAGATTATGATTTCGGCCGTGATGCGAGCTTCGCCACATTCGCGGATCTGTGTGTGTCCAGACAGATATATAATGCGATCCAGTCATCAGCCAGACTCAAGAACCTTCCGCTCAATGACTATGTATCCCTGACGGCTGGACATGACTATGAGGACGAAGAAGACAGTCAGGCTCTTATAGATGAACTGCCGGACATAAGCTCCGCCGAGCCGGAGAGTGCGTTTATCAGTCAGGAAACCGTCGATGAGATCAATCATCTTGTTGATACGATACTTACCGATGCGGAGAGAGATGTGTTCAGACTTTATGTGGCCGGACTTGCGACATCTGATGCTGCGGCGATCCTGTCCATGGAACCGAAGTCTGCTGACAATGCTCTACAACGGGCAAAAATGAAGCTCAGGAAGGAATTGAGTAAATGAAATACATATCATGGAATGTAAACGGTCTGCGCGCCGTGATGGGCAAGAACTTCATGGAGGTTTTTGAATCACTTGATGCCGATGCATTTTGTCTTCAGGAGACCAAGCTTCAGGAAGGACAGATCGAACTGGATCTCCCCGGATACGAACAGTACTGGAATTATGCCGAGAAAAAGGGATACTCCGGGACCGCAGTCTTCACGAAGCACAAGCCGCTTAACGTGACCTACGGGATCGGAGTGGAGGAGTACGATCATGAGGGCCGTGTGATCACCCTTGAGTATGAGGATCATTACCTCGTATGCTGCTATACACCGAACTCTCAGAACGAACTTGCGCGCCTTGATTACCGCATGACGTGGGAGGCCGCATTTCTTATATTTCTTAATGATCTGAAATCCCGAAAAAGTGTTGTCCTGTGCGGAGACTTAAATGTAGCGCATAAGGAGATCGATTTAAAGAACCCTTCCGCCAATCATCACAATGCCGGCTTTACCGACGAAGAGAGAAACTGCATGACTGCACTTCTGGATTCAGGATATACAGACACGTTCAGATACTATTATCCCGATAAAGAGGATATCTATTCATGGTGGTCGTACCGCTTCCAGGCCAGGAGCAGGAACGCAGGGTGGCGTATCGATTATTTCATCGTATCGGATGATATGAAGGACAGGCTTAAGGACGCACATATCCATACCGATATCACAGGCTCCGATCACTGTCCGGTGCAACTTGACTTCGACTGAGCCCGGGTTTTTTGTTATACTTATTGAGAAATTTTATTTTTCCGAAAGTGAGATCCATATGGAAAAGAAATACGCACTTCTGATAGACGCGGAGAATGCGGATATCAAATATTTGAGCAATATTCTTAACGAACTGAAGACATACGGAAATGTAACATACAAGCGCATGTACGGCGACTTCACCTCGTCATCCATGAAGGACTGGAACAGGCGCGCCCTCGAATATGCGATAGTGCCGATCCAGCAGCCTCACTATTCAAAATATAAAAATGCAGCGGATATAATGCTCGTCATAGATGCGATGGACATTCTTTATAACAAGTCCGTAGACGGTTTCTGCATCGTATCCAATGATTCCGACTATACCAGACTCGTTAACCGCCTCTGTGAGGCCGGATACGAAGTCATAGGAATGGGCTCGAGCAATGCATCCAAAACCCTTAAGGCAGCGTGTACCGAGTTTAAGAACCTGGAGAAGATCTTCTCAGATGATTTGGACAGCGTTGACAGCAAACCTCAATCATTGAAGAAGGGCAAAAAGACCAATGCCACCGTATCCGAGGATGAATATGATGACAAGGGCTCGATCACTCCCGTTGAGGAGATCCGTCAGGCCATCATGGATCTTATCGGAAAAGAAGATGACAGGGCAGGACTCGGAGGGATCAAATCCACACTTCAGAGACAGTATACCGATTTTGATGAACGTAACTACGGTTTTACTTCGATCCGCAAGTTCATCGAGAGCATGAAGGATTTTCAGGTCATTCAGGAAGACAGCACGGTTTATGTTACACTGAAGAAGCCGGATATCGGCGAACTGGAGGTCAATCAGTTCATTCGCAGCCTGCTTTTCCAAAAGGCCTATGAGATGGGCGAACTGTCCAATAAGGTTCATGAAAGATTTGATGGATTCAATCCGAAACATTACGGTTATAATCAGTTCGGCAAATTCGTATCCAATATAGACGGCGTTGAAGTCGTCAGAGACGATAACAACAATGCGATCGCCAAACTCGAAGAGTAGACAGGTTCAGGAGGGTATATGGCATATAACACTTTGTCATTTGACGAGAGATTATCGGAAAATATCAAGAACTACGCTTTAAGCACTCTGTATGACGAAAAAAAGGTGATGGGGGTCATCAAACGTCTTGCCAGACTGACCGGCATGGAGATCATGCTTACGGACAGACACGGTGAGAAGGCACTTGTATGCGGAGATTTTTCTCATTTTGCAATAGATGTGGTAAACGATCCGGGTTATAAGATCAGGGTCCAGAACAGGACCATCGCTCATCTGTATGTCAAGAAGGAGAGTATCGATCCTTCACATGAAAAAGAGTCCGAGGAACTCATAGGCGACCTCGTGGCACTTCTTTCATATCTTGGTGAGGAATCTTACAGATACCGTGAATCATCGATCTATATCGATGAACTCGAAAGTCAGGTGAAGGCGAGTGCTGACAGACGATCCGGACAGGAGAAGACAGATCCTCTTACAGGCGTGTTCAACAAGACCTACTTTGATAAGCGCGCATCGATAATCGACAGATCCGAAGTCGCTCCCGTGGCTGTCATCGAAGCCAACATCAATGACTGGAAAGTACATAACGACAATTTCGGAGATGAAGGCAGCGACCGTTTGATCCGTGTGATCGCCGGGATCATCAGCTCCGAAGCCAAGAAGGAATATGTGATCGGCAGGACTGACGGAGATGTATTCGTTATTCTTATTCCGATGCCCGAAGACGGAGAGGCAGAAGATTATGTAAACCGAATCCGTGCCTGCTGTGAAAACTTTGAGGATCCCTATCTTGTTCCTTCCATAGCATGTGGTCTGGTATATAAGGAAAATGTTGAGGAAACGATTGCTGACAAGATCTCGGATGCCGAGTACCTGATGTTTGAGAATAAGATCGAGATCAAGAATTCTCCTGAATATCAGGCAAGAATCGCCGGTATAACCGGCTAGACCTGACAGGGGTAAGCTTATGCGTATCCTTATAGCCGAAGATGATGTGGCAACAGCGAAGGCTCTTAAGCTGCTGCTTGAAAAATCCAAATATTCTGTAGATATAGTTCATAACGGGACCGATGCCTGGGATTACATATCCGAGGGCTCTTATGATGTCATCGTACTCGATATCATGATGCCGGGCATGAGCGGTCTTGAAGTTCTTTCCCTTATCCGCAAAAACCGTATAACTACTCCGGTACTTATGCTGACTGCCAAGGCCGAGATCGAAGATCGCATCGCAGGCCTTGAAGCGGGTGCCGATGATTATCTTCCGAAACCGTTTGTGACAGGAGAACTTATCGCAAGGATCAAGGCGCTCGGCAGGCGAAGCGAGACCTATACCGAAGATGTTCAGTCATTGGGGAATCTGGTTCTGGACAGCAACCGGTATGAGATGCGGGTTCAGGATAAGAGTATCGCTCTTACCAACAAGGAGTTCCAGCTGATGGAACTGTTCATTAAGCATCCCGGACATGTCTTTTCCACCGAGCATCTGATGAATAAGATCTGGGGATATGACTCCGAATCCGATATCGATGTCGTATGGACACATATCGGATATGTCCGTAAAAAACTCCGTAAGATTGGCGCCAATGCAGAAATAAAGACGATGCGCGGATCGGGATATGCGCTGGAGGTGACATCATGCTGAAGAAGATGCGAAGACGCATGATCCTGGCCGCCATGCTTGCATTCTCTGCGGTCATATTGCTGATAGCTGTTCTTGTCAATCTCGTTAACTCAGCGGCTGTAGCCGGACGCGCGGATCAGACACTGTCTTATATCTTAAACTATGAAGCGCATCCCCCCACGGATCAGGGACCGGGAAAACCGCCCGGAGGCCCGTTTATGGCACTTCCCGATCTGGAAGCAAACTACATGACGCGTTTCTTCATAGTCCGCTTTGATACCGATAAAAATGTGATGTTTACATCCACCGATTATATTGCGGCCATAGATGAAGATGAAGCGGTCAGGTTTGCAGAACGGGCTCTTAATCGAAAGTCAGACCGCGGATATATGGGTGAATACCGGTACTGTAAGTCCGAAACGAACGGATCCACCGTAGTAGTATTTCTTAATGTCAGCAGGGAAATACAGGAGATGAGGACCCTGAGGGTTCTTACTATCATGGTCTGTGCAGTGAGCCTTTTGCTGGTATTCGTACTTGTAGCGATCCTGTCGCGCAGGGCTATCAGACCTATCGCCAAAAACATAGAGAGACAGAAGCAGTTCATCACCGATGCGAGTCACGAGCTGAAGACTCCGCTCACCTCCATATCCACCAGCCTCGATGTGATCACGATGGAGCATGGAGATGATGAGTGGACCGATAATATCAGAACCCAGACTTCAAGAATGAGTAAGCTTGTTGCTGAGCTCGTTGCGCTCTCCAGGCTAGACGAAGAGATACCGCTCCCGAACAAGGAGAGTTTTTCGTTAAGCGCTGCCGCCTGGGAGACGGCAATGGTATATGAAACTCAGGCAAAAGCATGCGGAAAAGAACTGAACCTGGAGATAGCCGAGGACGTATCTGTACTAGGAGATAAGGCGGCGGTACAGCAGATGATATCTGTTCTTCTCGATAATGCGATCAGGTATTCGGATCCCGAAGGGGAGATCAGGTTCAGTGTATATAAGAAAAGAAATAAGGCTGTGATCGAAGTGTTCAACACATGTGACTATGCCGAGCCGCCGGATACGGACCGTATGTTTGACAGATTCTACCGCCCTGACAGTTCAAGAAGCACCGAAACAGGCGGTAACGGAGTGGGCCTTGCGATCGCGAAGGCTGTCGCGGAAACGCACGGAGGAAGCATATCGGCCCGCTGCCCGAGCGGAAAGACCATGACGATCAAGGCCGTTTTATAGCAATTCATCATTCAGTTGAGGATGTCGAAAGACATCCTCATTTTTTTATTTCACTTCAAGTACATTTCAGGTTGGGGTCATAGAATGAGAACAGATCACGAAAGGAGGACATAAAGTGGAACAGGAAAAGCATTACCGTCATGAACTGAAATACTCCATTCCGTACGCCGAATATCTGGCCATGAGGATGCGGCTTAGAGCAGTCATGACGACGGATCCGCACACGGATGAGTCGGGATTATATCAGATAAGGAGCATATATTTTGATAACAGCGATGATAAGGCGCTGAAAGAAAAGATCGACGGCATCGCTTTGCGTGAGAAGTTCAGGATCCGGTATTACAACGACGATCTTTCCTTTATCACCCTTGAGAAAAAGATGAAAGTCGATAATCTCTGCGTGAAATACGACGCTCCGATCACCGAAGATGAGTGCAGAAGGATACTGGCGGGTGATACGGCCTTTATGAAAGATCATCCGGAAGACCTGGTCAGGGAACTTTATGTCAAGATGAAATACCAGAGGCTCAGACCGCGAGTTCTGGTCTCGTATGTAAGAGAACCGTATATATACGCTCCGGGAAACGTGCGGGTCACATTTGATTCGCAGATACGGACCAGCCTTTTTACGCAGGAGTTCCTAAATGGTGGGGTATCCGATATCAGTGCTACGGACAAGCCTCAGGATATGATACTCGAGATCAAGTATGATGCATTTCTGCCCGGGGTCATACAGGACCTGGTAAGGGTCACATCCTTAAGACAACAGGCATTTTCAAAATACGGCGCATGCCGCAGATTCGGTTGATCAGACATTTAAGTTAAGAAACGGAGGAAAAACAAATGTCATTCAGTGATATCTTCAAATCCAGTTTTCTGGAAAGTGTAACGGAGTTTTCTGCTATCGATACTCTTATCGGTATGCTCTTTGCCCTGGTGATCGGGCTGTTCATTTTTCTCATATATAAGAAAACGTTCAGCGGGATCATGTATTCGACCGGGTTTGCAATGTCTCTTGTGGGCTTAAGCCTTGTTACGACGCTTGTTATCATGGCCGTAACATCCAACGTGGTATTGTCACTCGGCATGGTCGGTGCGCTGTCTATCGTACGTTTCCGCGCAGCTATCAAGGAACCCATGGAGATCGTATTTCTGTTCTGGTCTCTGGCAGTCGGAATCGTGATCGGCGCGGGCATGATCCCTCTTGCAGTCATCGGCTCCGCTATCATCGGCGTGATCATGGTTCTGTTTGTAAATGTAAAAGTACGCAATACACCTTATATCCTGATCGTCAACTGTGCGGATGAGAAGGCTGAGGAGAGCGCTGTAAATATCATAGAAAAGTCAGTTGATAAGTATATCGTCAAGTCCAAGACAGTGAACGCTGCAGGAATCGAGCTTACCGCAGAGATAAGAGTTAAGGATGCTGCTACCGATTTCGTGAACCGCATCAATACCATTACCGGTGTATCGGGTGCGACCCTTGTTACCTTTAACGGAGAGTATATGTCCTAAGGGGGATCGGTCATGGTTACGAATAAACATATATCCAAGATCATAATCGCTCTCATGGCCGTGGCCGTCATCGTGTGTCTGCTCGCTGTCGGATTTGCCGACAAACTAAGCGGCATGCTCGGCGGGACCGGTGTGAAGATGGAGTATGAATCCCAACTCTTTGATACGGATGAGATCATCAGTGTAGATATTCAGATGGACGAAGAAACATGGGAAGAAATGTTAAAGAACGCCATGTCCGAGGAATACTACGTATGTGATGTGGTGATCAACGGACAGAAACTGTATAACGTGGCGATCCGCCCCAAGGGTAATACCAGCCTGTCGTCGATCGCTATGGATCCCGATACCGACAGATACAGTCTGAAACTTGAATTTGACCATTTTGTGGACGGGCAGACCTGCTACGGCCTCGATAAACTGATACTGAACAATAATTATGCCGATGCGACCAACATGAAGGAAGCGATCATATATGATATGTATCAGTATCTGGATGCGGACGCTTCGCTTTACAACTATGCTTCGGTCTCTTTGAACGGAGAATACCGGGGAGTATACCTCGCGCTTGAAGGCGTGGAAGAGAGCTTCATGCTCAGAAACTACGGTACACAGGACGGAGAACTCTATAAGCCCGAAAGTATGGGCATGGGCGGCGGAGACGATAACGGCGGTATGAGCATGCCCGGAGGGGATTTCGAGGTCGATCCGGAGAACATGCCGGAAATGCCCGAGGGTGACTTCGAGTTCGATCCGGAGAATATGCCTGAAGGATTTGATTTTGATCCCGGAAACATGCCTCAGATGCCCGGCGGCGGAGGATTCGGACCCGGAAATAAACCGGAAGGCGGATTCGGACCATCAGAGGATGAAGCTTCCGACGATACAAGTGAGGCTCCGTCAGGTGACAGGTCGGATATGGGGGATTTCGAACCCTCCGAAGATAAGCCGGAGATGGGCAGCGGCGGAGGCCCGGGCGGTTTCTCGATGGGCGGTAACGGCGGAGCCAACCTGAATTATACTGATGATGATCTTGACAGTTATTCCACGATATGGGACGGAGAGGTGACAGGCACCGGTAAGGCCGACCATAAGAGAGTAGTCAAGGCTCTTAAGAACATCAGTGAAGGAAACGAGATTGAGAAATATCTCGATGTTGATAACATACTCAAATACATGGCGGTTCACACTTTTGCAGTAAATATGGACAGCCTGTCGGGGAATATGGCCCACAACTATTATCTGTACGAGTATGACGGACAGCTGAACATCATTCCCTGGGACTACAACCTTTCATTCGGCGGCATGGGCGCAGGAGGCGGGGATGCCACGGAGATGATCAATGACTCGATAGATACTCCTTTTTCCGGGACTGAATTCTTCGATGCTTTGCTTGAGAATGAAGAATATCTCGAGAAATACCACAGCTATCTTCAGCAGCTTGTAGACGAATATGTATATGGCGGGAGATTTGATGAGGTTTATAACAGGATCAGGAACCAGATAGATTCACTGGTTGAAACGGATCCTACGGCATTCTACAGCTATGACGAATATCTGACGGCTGCGGATATGTTATATCAGACGGTTATGCTCAGGGCTGAATCCATAGACGGACAGTTAAACGGAATGATTCCTTCAACTGATGAAGGACAAAGACAGGACAGTTCTTCTTTGGTAGATGGTTCATCTATTGATATTGAGGCAATGGGACAATTTGATATGGGTGGGGGCTCCGACCGGAGCCCCGATAACTAAATAAATATCAGATACTTTCAACGACTGCCTTCGCATCTTCTATGATGCGATCGCAGTCGGCTTCCGTTGCAGCCTCTGCCATGATACGGATCAGAGGCTCGGTGCCCGACTTACGAAGAAGCAGTCTTCCCGAACCGTTAAGCTTACTATTTGTTTCTTCTATATAACTAAGGATCTTCGGATCTTCCATGATCCTGTCTTTATCGGTGACAGCTATATTCACGAGCTTCTGGGGAAGGATCTTAAGGCCCAGAGGAAGAGCTGATGCAAATGTCTTTTTGTTCACTAGGATCTCGGTAACGATGATGGCGGTAAGGATGCCGTCACCGGTATTTGCATATTTGGATATGATGATGTGGCCGGACTGCTCGCCGCCGATCTTGTATCCGTGCTCTGCGATCTCGGCTGCAACATACTTGTCACCTACATCTGTGATGACCACATCGATATCATTGGCTTTGAGGGCATTGATGAGGCCGAGGTTACTCATTACCGTGATAACGGCTTTGTTTCCGGTGAGCTTGCCCTGTTCCTTTAACATGCAGGCGATCATATATATGATGTAGTCGCCGTCCATGACTTCGCCTTTTTCATTGACAGCAATACATCTGTCGGCGTCTCCGTCAAAAGCAAAGCCTATATCGAGGCCTTTTTCCACAACGAAATTCTGAAGCGCTTCAATATGAGTGGATCCGCAGCCGCGGTTGATGTTCTTGCCGTCGGGCTGATCGGAGATAACATAGGTATCTGCGCCGAGCATTGCAAAAACGTTTTTGGCGATAGTTGATGATGCTCCGTTTGCACAGTCGAGACCTATCTTGTAGCCTCTGAAGCTTCCCTCGGGAATGGATGCGAGATGACCGATATAGGAGTTACGGCCTGCGAGATAGTCGATGCATCGGCCGGTTTCCTCGCTGACGGGGATAGTTCTTATTCCGTCGATATAGTCCTCTATCTCCTGAAGGAATTCTTCGTTCATCTTGTTTCCTTCGGAGTCGATGATCTTGATGCCGTTGTCATAGTAGGGATTATGGCTTGCGGTGATCATGATGCCGCAGTTGAATTTCTCGCGCTTGGTTATATAGGAAACACTGGGAGTGGTTGTAACGTGCATGATATATACATCGGCACCCGAAGAAGTGATCCCCGCACAGAGACCATACTCGAGCATGTAGCTGGAGCGGCGGGTATCTTTACCTATCACTATGCTGGCAGGAGTTCCTCCCTGAGAGAAGTACCAGCCTATATACTGGCCGATCTTTAATGCATGTTCTACGCTTAAGTCCTTATTGATACGGCCTCTGAAGCCGTCAGTTCCGAAATATTTCATATCTGTCTCCAATCCGGTTTTTCATGTTTTTTCGCTCACGCGAACACTACAATTATATAAAAAAGGGGTGAAAATAACAATTCAAAAAACACTTATAAAAAAACTATAAAGTTGTGGAAATTGGCAACAAGGGGTAGTATAATACATTTCAGTTGTTAGCAATCGCTTGCGTAGAGTGCTAACAGGACACGATCAATCATTTGAAGGAGGCATTAAAATGAAACTAGTTCCATTAGGCGACAGAGTTGTTTTAAAGCAGCTGATAGCTGAGGAGACCACTAAGTCCGGAATCGTTCTTCCCGGTCAGAACAAGGAAAAGCCCCAGCAGGCAGAAGTTATAGCAGTAGGCCCCGGCGGAATGGTAGATGGCAAGGAGATCGCCATGCAGGTTAAGGTCGGCGACCAGGTAATCTTCTCCAAATACTCCGGAACGGAAGTTAAGATTGAGGAAGAAGAATACATCATCGTTAAGCAGAGCGATATTCTCGCAATCATTCAGTAATAAGCATTAGGAGGTCATAAATCATGGCAAAAGAGATCAAATACGGTGCAGAGGCTCGTGAAGCACTCGAAGCCGGTGTTAATCAGTTAGCAGATACTGTCCGTGTAACCCTCGGACCCAAAGGAAGAAACGTAGTACTTGATAAGAGCTACGGAGCTCCTCTTATCACCAACGACGGTGTTACCATCGCAAAAGAGATCGAGCTTCCCGATGCTTTTGAGAACATGGGAGCACAGCTTGTAAAGGAAGTTGCTACCAAGACCAATGATGTTGCCGGTGACGGTACAACAACAGCAACCGTTCTTGCTCAGGCAATGATCACAGAAGGTATGAAGAACCTCGCTGCAGGTGCTAACCCCATCATCCTTCGTAAGGGTATGAAGAAAGCTACTGACGCAGCAGTAGAAGCTATCGAGAAGATGAGCTCACCTGTAAACGGCAAGGATCACATCGCCAGAGTAGCAGCTATCTCTGCAGGTGATGATGAGGTAGGACAGCTCGTTGCAGATGCAATGGAGAAGGTTTCCAACGACGGCGTTATCACTATCGAAGAGTCCAAGACCATGCTCACCGAGCTTGACCTTGTAGAAGGTATGCAGTTTGACAGAGGTTACATCTCCGCATACATGGCTACAGATATGGATAAGATGGAAGCCACACTTGACGAGCCCCTTATCCTGATCACAGATAAGAAGATCTCTAATATCCAGGAGATCCTTCCTCTTCTTGAGCAGGTTGTTCAGTCAGGCAAGAAGCTTCTCATCATCGCTGAGGATGTAGAGGGTGAGGCTCTTACAACCCTGATCGTCAACAAACTCCGCGGTACATTCAATGTTGTAGCTGTTAAGGCTCCCGGATACGGTGACAGACGTAAGGCCATGCTTGAGGATATCGCAATCCTTACTGGCGGTCAGGTTATCTCTTCCGAGCTCGGACTTGAGCTTAAGGAAGCTACCCTTGATATGATGGGACATGCAAAATCAGTTAAGGTCGCAAAAGAGAACACCATCATCGTTGACGGTGAAGGCGATAAGACTGCAATCGAGGCTCGTATCGGCCAGATCAAGAAGCAGATCGAAGAGACTACTTCAGATTTCGATAAAGAGAAACTTCAGGAGAGACTTGCAAAACTGTCAGGCGGCGTAGGCGTCATCAGAGTCGGTGCGGCTACAGAGACCGAGATGAAAGAGAAGAAGCTCCGTATCGAGGATGCTCTTGCAGCTACCAAGGCAGCTGTAGAAGAGGGTATCATCTTCGGCGGCGGATCGGCTTACATCCATGCAGCCAAGAAGGTTGCTTCTGTTGCTGATAGTCTTGAAGGAGATGAGAAGACAGGTGCCAATATCATCCTTAAGGCTCTTGAAGCTCCGCTGTTTACCATCGCAGCCAACGCAGGCCAGGAAGGCAGCGTAATAGTTAACAAGGTACGTGAGTCAGCCGAAGGTATCGGATACGATGCACTCAAGGATGACTATGTAAATATGGTTGAGGCAGGAATCCTCGATCCCGCCAAGGTTACAAGAAGCGCTCTTCAGAACGCTACCAGCGTAGCCAGCACACTGCTCACCACAGAGTCAGTCGTAGCAACCATCAAAGAACCCGAACCTCCGATGCCCGCAGGCGGCGCCGGAATGGGCGGCATGTACTAAAACAGTTAACGCCCGGCCATTTGGCCGGGCGTTATTGATTTTATCCTCATATATTTCTTCGTTTTTTGCGACTCACTGGATCACTTTCTTGATGGCGTCGAAGCTTTCCTTGCTCATGCAGTGCTCGATGGCGCAGGCATCTTCGACAGCTACGGTAGGCTCTACGCCAAGTTTGATCAGCCAGTTGGAGAGCAGCTGGTGCCTCTCATATATCATCTCGGCGATCTCACGGCCGGTTTCGGTCAGAGTTATGAATCCTTCTTCACTGACCTCAATATGTCCTTTTTCACGCAGGTTCTTCATCGCTACCGATACACTGGGCTTCTTAAATCCCATATGTGTGGCGATATCTACGGAACGGACTCCGGGTTTTGATTTATTCAGTATCAGAATGGCTTCAAGATAATCTTCAGCGGATTCATTTCTTTTCATGGCTCATCTCCTTTATATATTCAGAATTATATCATATGCATTCCGATAATAGAAACATCATGCTTGTTCCGTCACATGCGGACATATAGGGAAAAGCTGTGGTAAGATGATAGAAGGTACATCAACCCTATGCGCAGCTTAAACGCGGAGATGATTTGTGATGAATAAAGACTCGATCAATCTCAGGAAAAACATGACAGTCAGGGTCATAGCGGTTTCGGTAGCTTCGCTGATCATGGCTCTTAACATCAATACCTTCATACATACAGGAGGCTTGCTGCCGGGTGGTGCGAGCGGACTCACTCTGCTGATCCAGGAGATATGTTTCAAGTTCCTTAACATATCGGTTCCTTATACACTGATAAATGTTCTGATCAACGCGATCCCCGTTTACATCGGTTTCAAGTTCATAGGGAAGCGCTTCACATTGCTTTCGTGCTGGGTAATAGTGCTGACCAGTGTGCTCACGGATATTCTTCCCAGCTGGGTGGTAACCCAGGATACGCTTCTTATCAGCATCTTCGGAGGCCTGATCAACGGGTTTGCCATCAGCATCTGCCTTCTGGCGGATTCGACCAGCGGCGGTACGGATTTCGTGGCCATCTATCTGTCTGAGAAAAAGGGCATCGACTCGTTTCATGTTCCGCTCTTCATCAATGCCGGTATCCTGACCGCGGCAGGTCTTTTATTCGGATGGGACAAAGCGCTGTATTCCATCCTTTTCCAGTATGCATCGACAGCCGTTATCAGGACGCTTTACCGCAAATTCCAGCAGGCTACGCTCTTCATCGTCACGAACCATGCAAAAGAGGTCGCTGATGTGATATATAAGACAAGTAATCACGGAGCCACGATATTCGAGGGTGAGGGCGCTTTTGAGCATTGCGAGCGCAGAGTAGTCTATTCCGTCATATCGAGTGCGGAATCGAGCAAGGTCACCAAGGCCATCAAGGAGATAGATCCCGAAGCGTTCGTGAATGTCTTAAAGACCGAGAGGGTGCTCGGCAGATTCTATCAGAGACCTACGGATTGACAGGGCTAATTTCCGGATGAAGGACATCCGACGATGTGGTAAACTATTTATTATGAATGCGAATATTACAGACTTGGGAGAAAGCACTCCCGTATATGAGAAAAAAGAAATTATCTACAGTTCCACGATGGGTGTATGCATCGTATCTGATCTGACGAAACTCTCGGCAGACAAAAATACACCGCCGATTCCCTATTATGTCCTCAAATCATATTATGACAGGACACATGTGGCATATATCCCGATAGAAAACCA
Organism: Lachnospiraceae bacterium; assembly: GCA_017620155.1. Lineage (GTDB taxonomy): Bacteria > Bacillota > Clostridia > Lachnospirales > Lachnospiraceae > XBB2008. The sequence goes on from JAFZQY010000124.1 coordinate 40,459, forward strand.
TGAGGTTGAATTAAGGCCGCTTATGGATGAAGAAGCGGCGGAGTCAGCGTTTGAAGATCTGAAGCAGGCCTATGAAGAAGACCGGGATCATGTGCCCGATGAACTCATGGTTGGTGAACTGGCGTATATTATGAAGCTTAACCCCGAAGAGTTAAAGATAAAGGCCGGTGCGCCGAAACCGGACGAAGAAGACGAGACCTGATCATTTCGGCCTGAAGCGGTCAGACAGAAGGAATATATGATAATAGACGGATCCGGTAAACCGGTAGACATCCATGACAAAGAGATAGAAGATGCCGCACATACCTGGTCGAAAGCCCTGTGTGAATGTGCGGGACGTAATGAGGCGTATGCGGATAAGTTCTGGCAGCGTCTTATTTCATCGGAAGGAGTGTATTCTGAGTTTGTATGCTATATGCTCACTCAGAACTTCGAATGCTCCTATAATATAGACGGAGTGACCATTGTAGATATCATGGTCTGGCAGGTGGATCTGTTCAAGGCGGGCATGGACATGGGCAGGCCGGAGAGGGACGATCCCGATGCACTGCTGCTTGCCGCATTTAATGCCATGCTTGATATGGAGGGTGATCCGGACACATATCTTACCGCATACAGGCACGATACCGGCACGGATTATCCCGGAAAATTCTAGGCCAAACAACTGAATAAGCTTACAAAATATGGTATATTTGCTTACGAAAATCATTTCAGAAAAGGTTTTTGTAAAATATACTTGACATTATTCTATGGAGACGTTATTATATGCTCATGAAGGGCACAGACGTCTCCTTTTCTTTTAGGAAAAAGAAACTCCCGATCAGAGTTTCGAAAAGATGAAAGGTTAAGAAAGGAAAATAAAAAATGAAAAAGATAAGTTTTGAAGAATTAGGAAAAGCACCCAAGAGCATAATAGCAATGTATATCGTATCTCTGCTCGTAGTTATAGCCGGAGTCGTCTTGCTGGTAATGAACATGCTTGACTTAGGAAACGTAACTCTGAGCGCAGCTCTTGCCTGCATAGTAGCATCACAGTTCATATCTTTGTTTGCTCTCAGCAAACACAGAGCTCAGTCATAAATTAATAGAATCAGAGGAGGAAATGAAAATGACACACAATGTAGGTTTGGCAACAGGTTTTACCATAGGTTTGATAGCAGGTTTGATCCTGGTCGGTGTACTTCTGAAGTTTGCAAACAAAGATAAGAAGATCAAGACCGAATATGATGAACGTCAGAAAGAGATCAGAAACAAGGGTTATGTGATAGGATTTTATACATTGATCATACTCATGGCAGTAGAAGCAATATGGTCGATCTCCGGTATAGAATTTCCGATGCCTGAGTACCTTATTAACTTCATGATCATGATCATAGGCGTTACAGTAATGTGCTCTTATTGCATCTGGAAGGGCGTATATTGGGGCATGAACAACGATCCGAAGCGGTACATGGCTATTTTTGCGATAGCAATATTCCTGAACTTCATCCCGATCGTTAACGCTATCAGGAAAGGCGGCATGGACCTTAACGATTCCATAGACTCACTGCCCGTGCTGAACATAATCGTGATCGCCATGATGGTTACTGTATTGCTCGTAATGCTCATCAGAAAACTCACTGACAAGTCATCTGACGGAGAGGAGGAGTGATCTTATGAAGAATCTGAAACTTAAATCGGCACGTGCCGCCCTCGATCTCTCCCAGGAAGAACTGGCGAAGAAGTGCGGCGTATCCAGGCAGACAATGAGCGCCATTGAAAAAGGCGATTACAACCCGACGATCAACCTGTGCATCTCGATATGCAAAGTGCTCGGAAAGACTCTTGATGAGCTGTTCTGGGAAGAAGATTGATCTACCTGAAACAGAATAAAGGATATGACAGAGACCTCCGCAGGTTATGTATTGCGGAGGTCTTTTGTGCTATCATTGAATAGGCCTTTGTTTTGTCCTATCTATACGGAGGAGTTCCTTATGTCGATAGCAGCTGCATATATGGTACCGCATCCGCCGCTCATAGTTCCCGATGTCGGACGGGGCGGGGAAAAACAGATAGAAATAACGACCGCTTCATATGAGCGCGTTGCGCAGGAGATCGCTCGTCTTTCTCCTGAGACGATCATCATATCCAGCCCGCATGCGACCATGTATGCGGATTATTTCCATATATCGCCGGGACGGGGAGCTAAGGGATCTTTTGCCGGATTCAGAGCGCCCGGTGTTAAGTTCAATGAGGATTACGACACGGAACTGGTAGATGCCATTTCCGAGATCGCTTTTGAACGGACTTTTCCGGCAGGCACTATGGGAGAGAGGGACAGGGAACTTGATCACGGCACGATGGTTCCCCTGTATTTCATAAGAAAATATTTACCGGCCTGCAAGATCGTAAGAGCAGGCCTATCAGGGCTCCCGCTTACGGATCACTATAAGTTCGGTCAGATCATCCGTGATGCAGTGGAAGAAACCGGCAGAAAAGCCGTATATGTAGCGAGCGGAGATCTTTCTCATAAACTTCAGGAATACGGACCATACGGATTTGCTCCCGAAGGTCCCGAATATGATAAACGGATCATGGATGTATGCTCAAGAGCATCTTTCGGGGAACTTTTCGACTTCGATGAAGCCTTCTGCGACAAGGCGGCCGAATGCGGCCACAGATCATTCGTGATCATGGCCGGCGTATTTGATGGGCTGGCAGTTAGAGCAGAGCAGTATTCGCACGAAGATGTGACCGGCGTAGGCTACGGTATATGTTCATTTACGCCCGAAGGACCGGACGAGAGCAGGCGTTTCCTGGACATGAGGCTTAAGAAAACGGAGGCGGAATTGGAAGAGAAAAAAGCAGCCAGCGACGAATATGTAAGACTCGCCAGAAAGACCATAGAAACCTATATATCCGAAGGCCGGACCATAGATATTCCTTCTGATGCCTCAGAAGAACTTACAGGAAGGCGGGCCGGAGCCTTTGTGTCTATTCATGAACACGGCCGTCTCAGAGGCTGCATAGGCACGATACTTCCGACCACCGACTGCGTTGCGCAGGAGATAATCAATAATGCTATAAGTGCTTCAACCAACGATCCCAGGTTCGACCCGATAGAGTCGCATGAACTTAAATGGCTCGATATCAATGTGGACATATTGGGCGATCCCGAGGACATCTCATCACCCGATGAACTGGATGTAAAGAGATACGGCGTCATCGTGACAAGCGGCTTCAGGCGGGGGCTCCTTTTGCCTGATCTTGACGGGGTGGATACTGTTGAAGACCAGATCGACATCGCCAGGCGCAAGGCCGGCATAGGACCGAATGAAAAAGTGAAACTCCAGAGATTTGAAGTGGTAAGGCATATCTAGGGCGTAAATATGCTTTTCAAGAAAAAAGACAAATCCGAAAAACCTCATAAGACATACGATCACGAGAATCAAAAGCCTGTGATAAGATGCAGCATCTGCACGGGAGAACAGGTTGCGGGTTTTAAAGATATCCACGGAGGCGATTTTGAAGAGATAATGCTGATCCGTAATAACGAAGACCTGTGGCAGTTCAAGCAGATGTACGGAATAGAAGGCGAGATAGAGAAAGTCTACTGATCCGGGGGAATCGCGAAATATATGGATATGACCGTAAATAATCTTGAACAGATCATACATGAATTCATCGATTCTCCTGTGGAAGATATGGGACCGCTCGGAAACGGCCACATAAATACGAGCTTTTTTATCAGTGCCGGTGACAATTATGTGCTGCAGAAAATGAATCGGGATCTGTTTGCGGATCATCTGAAGCAGCTGGAGAATAACTACCTGCGATATAAATTCTGCTGTGTGCGTGCACATGATGCTGCAGGGTGGATCTGTCCCGATATGATGAAGACGCGCGAAGGCGGATTATTCCATATCTGTGATGACGGGATATGGCGTATGTATCGGTATGTCAGGAGTGATCGGATTAGCCGCGATGAACTTGATCCATATGCGATAGGAGCCGGGATCGGGAAGCTGCACAGGATACTTAAGATGAGCAGTGCCGGAGACTATAGCGCAGTGATCCCTCATCTTCACGATCTGGGATACTATTATGATCAGTATCTGATGCAGAAGGATTCCGGCAGAACGAGGGATACTGAACTCGATGAAATGATAGCTGATAATATCGGTCATTTCATGAATATATTCATTCCCGAAGGTGATGTGATCCACGGAGATGCCAAACCCGATAACATGATATTCAGAGACGGAAAAGTGGTCGGATTCATCGATCTGGATACGATGATGCCCGGATCGATTTTTAATGATATTGCAGACGGAATGAGATATTGCTGCGAGACAGAAGATCACATGTTTAATCCTTCCAAAGCAGGCAGCCTGATAACCGGTTACTGTGACGGTGCGGATGCTGAGATAACAGACGATGCGATCGAACTGCTCGGACACACCTATTACAGAAACCGCTTCATGCTGGGGCTCAGGTATTATACCGATTACCTGGCCGGAAATGTGTATTTTACGGAAAACTATCCCGGACAGAGCCTCGAAAAAGCAAGACAGTTAATGGTTATGTAAACCAAACTAAGACAGAACCCGCGTAACGGACGGAGGAACAATATGGAGATAAAAGCTATCCTTGGAGATATAACTAAACAGACTGATGTCGAAGCAATAGTAAATGCCGCAAATGAGAGCCTTTTAGGCGGCGGTGGTGTAGACGGTGCGATACATCGCGCAGCCGGCCCTAAGCTTCTCGAAGAGTGCCGGACTCTTCACGGATGTCCGACCGGAGAAGCGAAGATCACTTTGGGCTATAGCCTGCCCTGCGAATATGTGATCCATACTGTCGGTCCGGTATGGTTCGGGGGTAAGGACGGCGAACCCGATAAACTCAGGAACTGCTATATCAACTCACTTAAGATAGCGAAGGAAAAAGGCATCCGCAGGATCGCTTTTCCGTCCATATCGACAGGAGTATACGGCTATCCCATCGACCGCGCAGCGATAGTTGCGTATGAAGCCGTGAAGGATTTTACCGAGGCTGAACCCGCCGCATTCGATCTTATCGAGTGGGTCTGCTTTGATGAACGTACGCTGAGAGCGTATACTGATGTAATAGAAAACGGAGATTGAGACGGTGCACGAAGATGCTTTTTTCAGATCTTAATTTCATATTCAGAGCGCTGCCTCTGTTTCTCATCATATATTACCTGACTCCGTATAAGCTTCGTAAAGCAGTTTTACTGCTGGCCTCTTTGGCTTTTTATTTATATTCTGCAGGATATTTCGTTATCGTTCTGGTGGGAGCGGTAGTTATCAATTACGCCCTGTCTGCAGGCGTATCCCGTAAGAAAAAGGTCCCTTTTGTAATATCTCTGGTGATCGATGCCGGATTGCTCGTAATATTCAAGATCACGAGCTGTCTCGGCCTCGGGATTCCTTTTCCCGATGGATCGATATTTAACCTGGTGCTCCCGCTCGGGATCAGCTTCTATGCATTCAAACTCATTTCGTATCAGGCCGATCTGTACATGGGCAGGACTAAAAAGGCATCGTTCATTAATCTGGCCGTCTATATCACGGACTTCACACAGATCGTATCGGGTCCGATAGGCAGATACGGAGATTCCATCGTATGCACCAACAGGATAGTATCATCATCCGAGAAGGCTCTCACGCGTATTAAAGGTGCACTTTCCAATATCAGCAACGGTCTTACTTATTTCATTGCGGGATTGTTTCTCAAGATCATTCTGGCGGATCATCTGGCGATCCTGTGGAACGAGATCGGAACCATCGGATACGACAGCATATCAACCCCGCTGGCATGGATAGGCGTATTTGTTTATTCCATGAATCTGTACCTGGACTTCTGGGGTTATTCGCTGATGGCCGCGGGGCTGGGCGTGATGCTCGGAGGTGTTTTCGTCCGGAACTTCAAGAATCCGTATGCCGCAAAGTCAGTCAGTGACTTTTATCGCAGATGGCATATCACATTAGGGGACTGGTTCAGGGATTATATCTATATACCTCTTGGCGGAAGCAGATGCGGAAGCCTTAGAACGATCTTCAGCCTGAGCGTAGTGTGGTTTCTGACCGGATTATGGCACGGAGTCACCGTCAATTATCTGATATGGGCGGGGATACTTCTTATCCTGATCATATGCGAGAAATTCATTCTCTCGCGCAATGAAACACTGTATTCGATAGTAGGCCGCATCAATGTCTGGGTCATCATCCCCCTCACCTGGATCGTATTTGCGATCAGATCCTTTGGCGATCTTGAGGTGTATTTCATGCGTCTGTTCGGGCTTGTTCCTTCATCGGCCGTCATAAACGCTTCGGATTATTCGGGGATACTTTCGGAGGGCTGGGTTTATATCGCGGCATCCGCGGTCATTCTTTTGCCCGGTATCCGTACATCGTTTATAGAGCACAGACGGGGAAAAGTCTGGTCGGTGCTTCTTTTCATTATGTTCTGGCTGAGTATTTACAGTATATGCGGAGCGGTAACCAATCCGTTCATGTACATGAGTTTCTGATAGATGGCTAAAAGTAAGAAGAAAAAGAGAAGGATAAAAAGCAGAAAGGAAAGTTACTCGCTGCTCATATCATTGATGATATCAGTATTCATCGTTGCAGCCTGGAGTTATATTCAGCTGCCGCGCATGTATGCTTCCTATGTCTATTCACCCGTCGATCATCCGATCGTTGCGGTAGCCATGCAGGGAATCCATGACGGCGTCTATCCGTGGGACGAGCCTTTGGAATATGTGTCTTCGTGGCTTAATCCGAAGTCTGTATCTCAGCAGCCGGTAGAGGAGACAGTTTCGGATACGGATGTTCAGCCTGCAGAAAGTGAAGTAGTCCAAACTGAAGCCGATACAGGCATAGAAACTATTGAACCGGCTCAGGATACTGTTCCGGATGCTACAGAATCGGGAGACGGAACAGAAAACCTGACGGAAAGCGGTATCGAACCTGCGACTGAGACGGCAACAGAAGCGGAAACGGCAGCTCAGCCGGTAGAAGATATCTCTCAGGTGGAGGAAACAGAACCTGCCCCCAAGGATTTCATCGCTGTCAATGACGATTACTTCAGGGATGCGCTTTTCATCGGGGATTCCAGGATGGTCGGACTGTCCGAATACTGCGAACCCCTCGATACCAGAGCTGATTTCTATGTCAAGAAAGCGCTGACCATATACAACATCTTAGACGGAAAGCCCATCAGATCCTTCGACGGCACCAGCAAATCCTTATGGGAAGTGCTGGAAGAGAAGCAGTATGCCAAGATCTACATAATGGTAGGAATAAATGAGATAGGTGTAGGAAACTCCGAATATTTCAAGGATGCCTACTCACAGGTCGTTGACCGTATCAGGGAGGCCGAACCTCATGCACTGATCTTCATCAACAGCATTATGCATGTATCTAAATCGAAGAGTGACAGCGACGGCCTGTATAATAATCCGAACATTAATGCCCGGAATGATGCGATAGCTTCACTGGCCGATAACATATCAATCTTTTATCTCAATGTTAACGAAGCGGTGGATGACGAGAACGGTGCCCTGCGGGCCGATCTTACTTTTGACGACATACATCTGCGCGGCTCATCCTATGAGCCCTGGCATGAATATCTGCTTTCTCATGGTATCGAAGCAGAGCCCCTTCCGGAGGTCCATCACGTCCTGGAAGGCCATCCTGTCGAATAAAAAAGAAATACTTAAGAAATCATTTGACAATTGTTCTGATACGAGTTAAGATATCACTTGCGTCAAGTCGTATGCGGAAGTGCTGGAACTGGCAGACAGGCTAGACTAAGGATCTAGTGTTGGAAACGACGTGTGGGTTCAAGTCCCATCTTCCGCATTATCATTTATAGCATTTCATCAGTAATGATGAAGTGCTTTTTTTGTTGATGACAAATCCATTTCAAGTGGTATCGATGTTCAAATTATGCTAAAATTATACAGGCTGTATGCCAAATGTGAACGTTTGAGGTTAGCTGATCAGTGGTTCATGTTTTTATACTAAATCCCGAATATGTTCAGAAAGGGTTTGCGGAGCAACTCAGACAGAAACTGGCCCGGATACCGGACCTGACTTACTATGTCTTCCTGACTGGTGCGGCCGGAGACGAGACCAGGCTTGCTTCCACTATCGAAGATATCTTTCAGGAGGATCAGCTTCGTATCTACAGCTGCGGAGGCATTTATTCGGCTCGTAAGGTGCTGGCCGGGATCAACGATATCAGCAAGGTTGAACTGGCGATCATTCCCACAGAACCGATCCATTTTCTTGAGGCATTCGGCAAGCAGCAGGATTTTGCCGATATCGAATCCATGATCAACGGTTCCGTGACCAGGGTTGACTATATACGTACCAATCACGGAGTCGCGATCAACAGCGTAACGTTCGGATTGGAATCATACGCCTACAGAGGCCATGACAATCTCATAGGCTTAAGCGTGATGGGACGGGGGCTTATATGGGTTCTTGCCAGTCTTTATGCGCTCATTCTTACTCCCAATTACATGTATTCCGTTGATATAGAGAAGAATCCCTGCAGATACAGGGCGATGGAGGTCAGCATATACAATGTGCCGATCACTTCGAGTCATACGGTTTTTTCGGATGATTGGAGCGTTAATGACGGACTTGTCAAGTTTATTCTTGTTTCCAGGTTCGGGGCGATCGGCCGTTTTATCTATGCTATCAGAGCATCCAGACACAAGATCGCATTCAGCGAGGATAATCCGAAGAACATGATGTGTGACGTCAGCAATGTTAAAGTGCGTCATGAAAACGGCGTTCCGATCTGGGGCTGTCTGGACGGAAGTCTGATCAATGCTGTCGACTGGAATATTGATGTTGTAAAGCACGGATTGAAACTGGTTATTCCTGCGAGGTACGAGCATGAAGAACAATAAGCTCGGCGTCATCATCAATATGATCTGCAGTTTCATAGTGATCATCATCTATCTGATCATAATCAACACTGCGAGTGATCTGATGGAGAGTCAGATCGTTTTTCTGAATCTGTTTTTGGCGATAGCCTGTGTGGTTCTTATCGTCAGTGCATTAAGTTCCGATATCAATCCGCGTATTCCGAAACTTGTAATAGTTCTGTTGTATGCCGCACTTTGTGTGGTATCCCTGTTCGTTAACGGAAGCAATTATATGCTTTTCCAGCTTATGATGCTTTCTCTCGGAGCAATTTCGCTCCTGATGAGCAGGAATTCGTTCCATCTGATGATGGCATTAAATACTTTGCTAGCCCTGGTGTTATGGGTTATCCCCATACCCGGTGTAGACTATGCCTTTTCAAACAGGGATTATGCGCTTAATCTGCTGATCCTGGCATCCGAATATGTGATCCTATATATCGTATTAAGCGCCATTCACAGAAGGGAAATGCTTCAGATAGAGTCCAACCAGACTGTTGAAGAACTTATCAAGGTCATCGGCGCCAAGAGAGAAGCCGCCATGGATGCCAGCCGTGCCAAGAGTGACTTCCTTGCAAATATGTCCCATGAGATCAGAACTCCCATAAATGCGATCCTGGGATTTAATGAGATGATCCTCAGAGAGAATTCGGATGCGAACGTCAACGAATTTGCTCTGGATATCAGAAGCTCAGGCAATTCACTGCTTGCTCTGATCAATGACATACTCGATTTCTCCAAGATCGAAGCCGGCAAAATGGAGATCCTGCCCGTAACATATGATCTGGGAACCATGCTTAACGACATGATCAATGTCATCGGATTCAGGGCATCGGAGAAAGGCTTAAGTCTCAAGTTTGACGTGGATCCGTCTGTTCCGCATGTATTATACGGAGATGAGGTCAGGATCAAACAGGTCATCACCAATATACTTACCAATGCCGTCAAATATACACAGGAAGGTTATGTGGACATGACGGTGGGCTTTGAACAGATAGATGACTATCAGATCATGCTCAAGGTCAGTGTAACTGATACGGGACAGGGCATAAAGGAAGAAGATATAGATAAACTCTATCAGCCGTTTGAGCGTGTGGACGGTGTTAAGAACCGCAATATCGAGGGTACCGGACTTGGCATTCCGTTGACTTGTACGATCCTGGGCCTGATGGGTTCCAAACTCGATATACAGTCGACATACGGTGTGGGCTCCACTTTCTCTTTTATGCTCAGACAGGAAGTGGAGAACTGGGAGCCTCTCGGATCTCTTGATGAGGCGATCCGCAGGGCCAAGGCGGAGACAACTGAAGAACATCAGTACTTCAAGGCTCCGGCTGCCAGAATACTCACTGTCGATGATATACCTCTTAACCTCAAGGTATTCCAGTCGCTCCTTGCCAGAACCGAGATCCGCATAGATACGGCTTCCGGCGGTATGGAAGCTCTGTCCTTGATGCGTAAGACCAAATACGATATGGTTTTCCTGGATCATATGATGCCCGAGATGGATGGTCTGGAAACATTTGAACGAATGAAGTCGGACAGATTCAATGTCAACCGCTACGATACGCCCGTCATAGCACTTACTGCCAATGCGGTATCGGGAGCGCGTGAACTTTACATGGACAAAGGGTTTGAAGATTATCTGACCAAACCCATCAATTCGATCAAACTGGAGAATCTGATCCTTAAATACCTGGATCCTTCGCTTGTGACCATGATCGACAAGGAGGAAGAACAGGAGAGTAAGGAGGATGAAGTATCCTCCGAGATGAAGGACTTCCTGAGCGCTGTCCGTAAGATCCCCATGATCGAGGTCAATGTCGGTGTGGATGCTTCGGGCGGAGTAGAACTGTACAAAAGCGTTCTGCATGACTATATGGAGACCATTGAGCCGTATTCGGCCAGAATAGAAGGCTTCTATAATGAGCGTGACCTTGATAACTACCGTATTCAGGTTCATGCACTTAAGAGCACATCGCGTATGGCCGGTGCTTCCAGAGTATCGGAACTGGCCAGAGAACTGGAACGTGCCGCAGACACGGGAAATCTGGAATTCATCCAGGAGAACACCGCAGAACTCTTAAGGCTGTATCGTGAGCTCAGGGATCCGCTCAAGGCCGTATTCGGAGTGGCTGATGAGCAGGACGACAGACCCGAGATAGATCCGGGGATGTTTAAAGAAGGATTGACGGCCATGAGAGAAGCTGTTGATTCATTTGACTATGATCTGATAGAATCTGTTATGTCCGAATTTGAGAATTACCGCATGCCGAACGGCTTTGATGAGGATTATTCGAAACTTAAGCTTCTTATCGCCGAAGTTGCCGGAGACGATATAGCGGCTTTGCTTGATAAATGTTTGGAGAAACTGTGAGGAGTATCATGAGAAAGGCATTACTGAAAATATTAGGCTTGATGACTGCGTTTCTGATATGTCTGTCTTTTGCGTTAGCGCTTGATCAGACTGAGGCTTATGCGGCCGAAGGCGGCATCGCATCTGATGTATTTGTGTATGTTCCGTTCGGAGAAGGACGAAGCGTCAATATTTCTCTTACCGATGTCGGCGGCAGAACCTGTCTTTTCCTTCCTTCCGACATGAGCGTTACCGGCGTGGTATTCCATTATGATACGGAGAGTGAAGAGATAAGATTTGCAGACGGAACCGTTCTGGTACCGGATACCGCTGTCGATATAAGCAGGTATCTTTCCAAGGATACGGGTGACGGAAGCCGCGTGCTCACCCTTACGACAGTCAAGGCCGGAGCCGAGGCTTCATATGATATCTATGTGATGCAGTCTGCCAATATACCCAGCGTATTCATAACCAGTTCCGATCCGGCTCACGGCAGGACCTATGTAGATGAATCCAAATCTAATAAGGCGACCGGCTCCATGACCATGCTCACATCTTCCGGAGCAGTCGTTTATGACGGCGCATTAAGCCAGATCAAAGCCAGAGGAAATACTACTTTTAATGCCGATAAGAAGGCTTACCAGATCAAATTGGGTGCGGCCGTGGATCTTACCCAGACAAGCTCAGCCCAGGCGAATAAGACATGGATCCTTCTTGCGAATGCATATGATCCGACACTTATCCATAACACTGCGGCGTACAGAATGGCGGATTCCTTCGGATTGAACGCACCTGATTGCAGACCTGTAGACCTGTATTATGACGGTATCTACAGGGGCAATTATCTGCTCTGCGAGAAAGTCCAGACCGGTACGGGGCGTGTGGAGATCCCGGATCTTGAGAAGATGACCGATGATGCAAATTCGGGCAAGGATCTGTCAAAGCTTCAGACAGCGACCGGTGCAAACAGATACGGCGATATATATCAGTATGTAACGGGAGTGAAAACTCCGGATAGCTATGACGGCGGATATCTTCTCGAACTTGATAATGCATATTACAAGGGGGAGAGAAGTTACTTCATCACATCGACCGGAGTGGCATTTGTAGTCAAGAGTCCCGAAAACTGCTCCAAAGAAGAGATGATATACATCTCCGAGTATGTTGAAGAGATGATATCAGCTTCGTTAAACGGCGGCGTTAATCCCATGACCGAAAAGAGCGTATGGGATTATATCGATCTTAAATCGCTTGCAAGATTCTTTGTATTGCAGGAGACGGTATGCAATGCGGATTCATTTGCGAGCTCCAACTATTTCTATCTGGCGGGAGCAGGTGAGCCGATGGTAGCCGGCCCTGTATGGGATTTCGATGATTCGTACGGCATAAGAGATGACAGGACTTCCGCAGAAGGCTTCGTCGGGGGCACTTTCATTGAGCCGTTCATGAACCTGCCCGAATTCAGGAAAGAAGTTAAGAACTTCGTATCTTCGGGAACATACACCAAGGCTGTTTCCGGCAAGATCGATACATATGTCTCCGAGATAGCAGCTTCCCAGAAGATGAACCGCATATTGTGGAATGATTCGGACCAGATGTATACCAAGCTCGAGTCTTATGATGCCGATATCACTTATATGAAGAACTATGCTGCATCCAGAGTTAAGTGGCTTAAGGGCGTCTTTGCCACCTGGTAAAGAATATTCGAACCCTTTTTCTCATAATTGACAACTTAGATTCTTTGCTGTATTATACAGTTTGTCGCGCAGGAATGGCGGAATTGGCAGACGCGCACGGTTCAGGTCCGTGTGGTAGCAATACCATGAGAGTTCAAGTCTCTTTTCCTGCACTGAAAAGCCGCCGGATTTAGATCCGGCGGTATCTTTTTTAACAGCGTGGAAGACGCTAGGAGGTAACATGGCAGACACTATAGAATTCAGATACGATACCCAGCTTTTACTTGATAAGTACAACACCGAAGGAGTGGATGTTGACGATCTGGCCGATGATCTCGTTGACGAGGTCAGGGATCATATCCTTGAAGCATTTAAGGGCGATTGCCTCGTGGTCGCAGCGGACAGCGGTGAGGACGAATTCGGAGAGAAGGCAACTCTTAAGCTTCATTTCCATACCAATGAGCCCTGGGATGTACTTAAGTACTGCAGGAGCCTCGGCGAGATCTACGATATAGTTGTGGAAGACATGGACAGACAGTCCAGAGATTTAAAGGGCTGACAGGGTAAAGTTATGGATGCACAGAATACTAACGAAAAAAAGGTAATGCTCTCGGGAATCCAACCCAGCGGAGATCTGCACATAGGTAACTACTTAGGTGCGATCAAGAACTGGGCTGACCGTGTGAACGATTACGAATGCTATTATTTCATGGCTGACCTTCACACCATCACGGTGAGACAGGACCCGAAGGAACTGCGCCGCAGATCGATAGAGATGCTGGCTCTGTATATAGCGTGCGGACTGGATCCGCAGAAGAACACGCTCTTTCTGCAGTCTCATGTGCCTGCTCATGCACAGCTCGCATGGGTTCTCGATTGTTATACGATGTTCGGCGAACTCAGCCGCATGACGCAGTTCAAGGATAAATCCGAGAAGCACAAGGATAATATAAACGCGGGTCTCTTCACATATCCTGCTCTTATGGCAGCCGATATTCTGCTGTATCAGCCTCACTATGTGCCCGTAGGAGAGGATCAGAAGCAGCATGTTGAGCTTACGAGAGACTTGGCGATCAGATTCAACAATATCTACGGTGATGTATTCCGCGTTCCCGAGCCTTATATCAATAAGGTTGGCGCAAGGATATACGGTCTGACAACTCCGGGACAGAAGATGTCCAAGTCCGAGCCTAACGGATGCGTATTCCTGATGGATGAGCCCGATGTGATCATGAAGAAGTTCAAACGCGCTGTCACCGATTCGGATACGGAGCACTGCGTAAGATATGATAAGGAAAACAAACCCGGCGTAGCCAATCTGATGGCCATCTATTCGACAGTGACCGGAAAGAGCTACGAAGAGATAGAAAAAGAGTTTGACGGCGCAGGATACGGCGTGTTCAAGCCTGCGGTAGGCGAGGCGGTAGTTGAGATGCTGCGTCCGATCCGCGAGGAGGCCACGAGGCTCATAGCCGACAAGGAATACCTGAATAATGTATACAAAGAAGGCGCGGAGAAAGCATCTTACATCGCAAACAAAACACTTCGCAAAGTATACAAAAAAGTCGGATTCTACCAGCTTTGATCATTTATTAAGAATTTATAAACAAAAAAGGATTTTGAAGGCCCGCATTGAATAATAACAGTGTGGGCCTCTTTTGTATTATCGGCCCCCTCATTACTTCGAGGTGAACATGAACATACGTGAAAGTCAGGAAAAACGCGAGAAAGAGTATTTAAGTCCCTATGCTTCGCTGAGCGGCGAATCAAAGGGCCGCCTTAAAGAAGAGGAAGAATGCGATATACGTACTGTTTTCCAGCGTGACCGTGACCGTATAATTCATTCCAAATCATTCAGAAGACTCAAAGATAAGACTCAGGTCTTCTTAACGCCTGAAGGTGATCATTACCGTACCCGCCTGACACATACGCTTGAAGTTTCACAGACCGCCAGGACCATAGCCAAGGCACTCAGGTTAAACGAGGATCTGACGGAGGCCATTGCTCTCGGGCATGACCTTGGACACACGCCTTTCGGACATGCGGGAGAAAGAGCATTAAACGATGTCTGTCCTCATGGATTCGAGCACAACGTACAGTCGGTAAGAACCGTGGATATTCTTGAAAAGGACGGCCAGGGACTGAACCTGACGATGGAGGTCAGAGACGGCATCTTAAATCATCAGATGAGTTCACATCCGGCGACTCTGGAAGGCCAGGTCGTCAGACTTGCCGATAAACTGGCTTATATCCATCATGATGTGGATGATGCCATCCGCGCGGGGATCCTCACGGAGAATGATCTCCCCGCCGGTATAACGAATATCATTGGCCATACCTGCAACAAAAGGCTCGACTGCTTCATACATGACATAGTAATCACAAGCACGGATCAGCCTGAGATCAGGATGAGCGACATGATCGGCCAGGCCATGCAGGATCTTCGCAGCTTCATGTTTGAGAATGTATATACCAATCCGGTTGCCAAATCCGAGGAAGGCAAGGCCGAAGCGCTTGTAAAGACTCTGTACGGCTACTATCTGGATCACACCGAGATGCTTCCCAAATATCTGGTCGAACTGATATGCCGCGGCGAAGACAGAGAACAGGTGGTATGCGATTACATCGCTTCCATGACAGACAGATTCGCCACAGCGAAATATGAAGAGATATTTGTGCCCAAGACATGGCACGGCTGATATATGAGATATTCCGATGAACTGATCGAGGAGGTCAGATCCAAAAACGACATAGTGGATGTCATAGGCGGATATGTACATCTGCAGAAAAAAGGGAGCACGTACTTCGGACTGTGCCCGTTTCATAATGAAAAAACAGCATCTTTTTCCGTGACACCGTCCAAACAGATGTATTACTGTTTCGGATGTCATAAGGGCGGGAATGTATTCACTTTTCTCATGGAATATGAGAATTACAGCTTCCAGGAAGCCATGACAGCACTTGCCGAGAAGGCCGGCGTGGAGCTGCCCGAACCCGATCAGGCCGCAGCGGACAGGTCCCGCGATATCCTGAGAAAAAGGATGCTCGAGGTCAATAAGGAAGCCGCCAGGTACTATGCTTATCTGCTCAGGTCTCCCAAGGGTGAACCCGGGATAAACTATCTGAAGGGCAGAGGCTTAACGGATGATACTCTTAATAAGTTCGGACTCGGTTTTGCCGATGTGAGTTCCGATTCGCTGGTCAAATATCTGGTATCAAAAGGTTATGACGATCAGCTGCTCATAGATTCAGGGCTTGCAGTATTTGATGAAAAATCGGGACTGCACGACAGGTTCTGGAACCGTGTAATGTATCCGATAATGGATGCCAATAACAGAGTCATCGGCTTCGGCGGCAGAGTAATGGGCGATGCAAAGCCCAAATACTTAAACTCCAAAGAGACTTTTGTCTTTGATAAGAGCCGTAACCTCTACGGATTAAACCTCGCCAGGAGTTCCAGAACGGATTATTTCATCCTCTGTGAGGGATATATGGATGTCATCGCCATGCATCAGGCCGGATTTAACATGGCTGTTGCGAGTCTCGGAACCGCCTTTACTTCCGGGCAGGCCACGCTCCTTCGCAGGTTCGTCCGCAAGGTCTATCTGGCCTATGATTCCGACCAGGCGGGAGTCGATGCGGCGCTCAAGGCCATAGCCGTGTTCAGGGACATGGACATGAACTGCCGTATCATCAACATGGAACCCTATAAGGATCCTGACGAGTTCATCAAGGGAGAAGGAAAAGAAGAGTTCCAAAAGCGCATAGATAATGCGGAAGACGGATTCTTCTTCGAACTGAGGATCATGGCCGGGGATTATGATCTCAAAGCCCCGGATTCAAGATCGGAGTTCACATATCGCGTAGTTGACAAACTGCTCGGATTTGAGGATGAGATCAAGCGGGAAAACTACACGGTCGCAGCCGCAGATAAATACTCGATACCCGTCGATCAGTTAAAACGCGAGATCATCAAACGAGCCGCCCAGGGCAGACCGGTGAATTACGACGCACCTAAGAGCGGTATTCAGAAAACCGTTACGAACGAGGAACTGATCTTAAAGAAACAGCGTAATCTGATCACTTGGCTGAGCGAGGATCCGTCGATCTTTTCGGTAGTTAAGAAATACATAGAACCTTCGGATTTCACGGATCCGCTCTATGAAGAAGTGGCCAGACAGCTTTTCGCCGATCTTGAGAGAAGCGGAGAACCCAGGCCCGCCGCGATCATCTCGACATTTGATGATGAGACCGACCAGAGCCGGGTGGCCGAACTGTTCAATACCTCTCTGGTACTGGACGCCGACAATGATAAAGCTCATGCTCTGCATGATGTTATATATATGGTGAAAAAAAGCGCAGTGGAAGCGAGGAGTGCCTCGGATGTTTTGGACGCCGAGTCCATCACCAGGCAGATGAATGATAAGAAAGCGCTGGAAGAACTGCGTAAAACAACTATAACGCTGTAAACGGAAAGAGGAGAATTATGCCAAGGAAGAAAAAAGAACCCGAAATAATCGTGGAAGAGGAGATCAGCCTGGAAGAAGCCGAGGATATCATCAACGATGACGGCCTGGATGACGGTATCGAACTTCCCCCTCAGGCTGAGGAGAAACTTCAGGAGCTCATCGATCTGGGCAAGAAGAAAAAGAATGTTCTCGAGCTCAGCGAAGTGGCTGATTTCCTGAACGAGGTCAATCTGGACGATGATCAGCTTTCTCATGTGATGGATGTACTTGCTCAGCATGAGATCGATATCTTAAGCATCTCCGAGAATGATCCCGATGCCGATGACGATCAGATGGATGATCTTGACGATGATGCCGAGATCGAAGAAGAGGAAGTTGACCTTGATAACATCGAGGGCTTCATCCCCGAAGGCGTAAGCCTTGAGGACCCCGTCCGCATGTATCTCAAAGAGATCGGTAAAGTTCCGCTCCTCAGCGCAGATGAGGAGATCGAACTTGCTCAGGCCATGGAAAGAGGCGGAGAAGAAGGCGAGGAAGCCAAGAAGAAACTGGCTGAGGCGAATCTCAGGCTTGTTGTTTCCATAGCCAAAAGATATGTGGGACGAGGAATGCTTTTCCTTGATCTGATTCAGGAAGGCAACCTGGGTCTTATAAAGGCTGTAGAGAAGTTCGATTACCATAAAGGTTATAAGTTCTCGACATACGCTACATGGTGGATCCGTCAGGCCATAACCAGAGCCATAGCCGATCAGGCCAGAACGATCCGTATACCCGTGCATATGGTTGAGACCATCAACAAACTGATCCGTGTATCAAGACAGCTCCTTCAGGAACTCGGACGTGAACCTACCCCCGAAGAGATCGGTGCCGAGATGGGCATGCCGGTCGAGAGGGTAAGAGAGATACTCAAGATCTCTCAGGAGCCCGTGTCACTCGAGACTCCCATCGGTGAGGAGGAAGATTCACATCTCGGTGATTTCATTCAGGACGATAATGTGCCCGTTCCTGCCGATGCCGCTGCTTTCACGCTTCTTAAGGAGCAGCTTGTCGAGGTTCTCGGTACTCTTACCGAAAGAGAACAGAAGGTGTTAAGACTCCGTTTCGGTCTTGATGACGGAAGAGCACGTACTCTCGAAGAGGTAGGCAAAGAGTTTAATGTAACCCGTGAGAGGATCAGACAGATCGAAGCCAAGGCTCTGCGCAAACTGCGTCATCCCAGCCGCAGCCGCAAGTTAAAGGATTATCTTGAGTAATGACGGGAGATGACCTTTCGGCCAGACTGCTCACCGTAGCAGGCATGGTAACTCCGGGCATGTATGTATATGATGTCGGATGCGATCATGCTTTTCTGTCCATATATCTGGTCAGACAGGGGATCGCTCCGGGGGCTTATGCATCCGATGTACGGCCCGGGCCGGTAGAAACCGCGCGCGAACACGTTTCTTCGGAGAAACTTGACGAAAAGATCAGTGTATCGCTTCGTGACGGAATACAGGGCATCGGTGAACCAATTCGCCCCTCATCGCTTGTCCTTACTGGTATGGGAGGTCCGCTGATCCTGCAGATCCTTAATGCGGACGCTGGCACTGCGCATTCGTTTGATGAGCTTATAGTCTCTCCGCAGTCCTGCATCGAAGAATTCAGATCGGGTCTCATCGGGCTGGATCTTCGGATTACGGATGAACGCATGGTATATGATGCCGGCAAGTACTATACCGTGATGAGGCTTAAGCCCGGCTTGACAGACGGATGCAGATGCGGACATGAGCGGACATCATACGAGGTGGATGAATCCGTTTTTCCGGAGCTTAAGGATGATCATTGCAGGCATATATACGATCTGTACGGATATGCACTGATCGTAAGACGCGATCCGGTGCTCACGCAGTATCTGGGTTTCGAGAGAAAGGTATTAGATGACATAGCGGGCGAACTTGACCCCGCGCAGCATAAAGAAAGATTTGATCTGCTTAAGGGGCAGATGGCCGATAACGAACTGGTAAGCAAACTTATGGAGGGATGCGCGTATGGTAACAGTAACGATTGAAGGCAAAGAGTACTATTACGAAGAAGGTATCAAATACGAAATCATAGCGAAAGAGTTCCAGAAGAATTACGATACCCCGATCGCCCTGGTCATCGTAGACGGTAAGATCCGTGAACTCATGAAGAGAGTGACCAAGGATTGTACCATTGACTTTATCACTTTCAAGAGCGTTATCGGTCATAAGACTTTTGTACGTACTGCCGTCATGATGATGATGAAGGCGATCCATGATGAGTACGGAGCAGGGGCTACCAATAATGTAAAGGTCAACTTTACCATAGGCCCCGGCTATTATTGCTCCTTTAAGGGCGACTTAAAGATCGATGCCGCAGGCATTGAACGGATCAAGACCCGAATGCAGGAGATGATAGATGCGGATATTCCTTTTACCAAGAAGAGCTATCCGACTGACGAGGCGCTTGCCCTGTTCAGAAAGCTCGGCATGACCGACAAGGAGCAGCTGTTCAAATACCGCAGGTCTTCGAGCATCAATATCTACTGCCTCGGTGATTATTATGATTACTACTACGGATATATGATGCCGAGTACATCATATGTCACGAAGTTTGATCTTATCCCTTACGAAGAAGGCATGATGCTCATTCTTCCACAGCACGGAACCGGAAACGGAGTTGAGCAGTTTGTTCCCAGAAAGAAACTGTTCGCAACTCTTATGCAGGCATCCGACTGGTCAGAGGATATGGGTATCGATACCGTTGGTGACCTTAACGACTGGGTATGCTCGGGACAGGTTGAAGATCTGATCCTTGTTCAGGAAGCACTTCAGGAAAGACGTATAGGTGAGATCGCCAGAGAAATATCCGAAAGAGACGGCGTGAAGTTCGTAATGATCGCCGGCCCTTCTTCATCGGGCAAGACGACATTCTCGCACAGATTGTCGATACAACTGCGTACTTATGGCCTTACGCCTCACCCCATAGCTTTGGATAACTATTACAAGGATCATAAGGATACACCTCTCGATGAGGACGGAAATCCCGATTATGAGTGTCTGGAGGCTCTTGATGTAGAACAGTTCAACAAGGATATGACCGAACTGTTAAACGGACAGGAAGTGGAACTGCCTACATATAACTTCAAGACCGGTAAGAGAGAGTACAAGGGCAACATCCTTAAACTTGGCGAGGATGATATACTTGTTATCGAAGGAATTCACGGACTTAACGAGAAGATGTCTTACGCACTTCCCGCAGAGAGTAAATACAAGATCTATATCTCCGCACTTACCGCGCTTAACGTAGATGATCATAACCGCATACCTACCACCGACGGCAGGATCATCAGACGCATGGTAAGAGACGCAAGGACAAGAGGTGCTTCCGCCCAGAAGACCATCGCAATGTGGCCTTCGGTCCGCAAGGGAGAAGAGATGAATATCTTCCCGTATCAGGAAGATGCGGACGCAATGTTCAATTCGGCGCTCATATATGAGCTGGCAGTTTTGAAGCCTTATGCCGAGCCTCTTCTTTACAGCATAGAAAAAGGAGAGCCCGAGTATTTCGAGGCGAGAAGACTGCTTAAGTTCCTTGAGTATTTCATGACGATAGGATCGGACTGACTGCCGAACAATTCACTGATCAGGGAATTCGTCGGCGGCGGATGCTTTAATTTATGATTTGGGAAAGTACGGAATGCAGGTTTGAGTCGGACTGTAAGCCGGGTTCTGTCTGGAATGATCATCTATCTAGGACTGACGTTACCGACAGCCTCAAGCGACCTACCTGAGGAATGGTCGGGCAAACCTTAGCTCCTCTGTTTGGTCTTGCTTCGGATGGGGTTTACACAGCCTCATCTGTTACCAGATGAGCGGTAGTCTCTTACACTGCCATTTCACCCTCACTATACTTACGTATAGCAGTTTTATTTCTGTTGCACTGGCCTGGGAGTCACCTCCACCGGACGTTATCCGGCATCCTGCCCTGCGAAGCCCGGACTTTCCTCACCTGCGTACGCAGCCGCGATCATTCATCCGGCTCAAACATGCAGGAGAATGATATCATA
>JAFZQY010000125.1 GCA_017620155.1 Lachnospiraceae bacterium
CTTGAACTTACATACTTAAAGAGTCTGTCGAAGCAGTATCCGAATGTGGCTGCCGCTTCGACAGAGATAATCAATCTGCAGGCCATTCTCAACCTGCCCAAATCCACAGAACATTTTCTTACAGATATCCACGGCGAATATGAGCAGTTCAACCATGTGCTGAAGAACGGCTCGGGTACTGTGCGCCGTAAGATAGACGAAGAGTTCGGGATCAATCTTTCCGATAAGGATAAGAGGGCGCTCGCCACACTGATCTATTACCCGAAGGAAAAACTGCATATAGTTCAGGAAAGCGAAGAGAACATGGAGGACTGGTACCGTATCAATCTTCACAGGCTGGTGCAGGTGACCAAGAGAGTGTCATCCAAATATACCAGGTCAAAAGTGCGTAAGGCTCTTCCTACGGAATTTGCTTATGTAATAGAAGAGCTCATCACCGAGAAGGCCGAGGTGCAGAATAAGGAAGCATATTATAACGAGATCATCCACAGCATCATCCGCGTGGGAGTTGCTCCCGATTTCATTGTGGCGCTCTCCAATCTGATCCAGAGGATGGTCATCGATCATCTGCATATAGTCGGCGATATATTTGACCGCGGACCCGGGCCCCATATCATCATGGATACTCTTAAGGCATATCATTCCGTGGATGTGCAGTGGGGCAATCATGACATGGTCTGGATGGGAGCGGCAGCAGGCAGCAAGGTCTGCATAGCAAACGTCATCCGTTTTTCCGCAAGATACGGTAACATGCGCCTGCTCGAGGAAGGCTACGGCATCAACCTGATACCGCTTGCCACCTTTGCGCTCGATACATACGGCGACGATGACTGCAGGGTATTCGGGATCAACTATGACGGTAACTACGATGTGTCAGATTTAAGCCTCGATGAGAAGATGCACAAGGCAATCACTATCATACAGTTCAAGCTCGAAGGTCAGCTCATACGCAAGTACCCCGAGTTTGGCATGGACGACCGCATGCTTCTTGATAAGATATCTCCCGACAGGAAAACCGTCAGGATCGGGGATAAGGATTATGACTTGAAAGATACCTTCTGGCCGACGCTTGACGATGGCGATCCCTATGCGCTGTCAGAAGAGGAAAACGAACTCATGAACAAGCTTCAGGCAGCGTTCATGCAGTGCGAGAAACTTCAGAAGCATGTGCGTTTTCTTTTTTCAAAAGGAAGCCTGTACAAGGTATACAATTCAAACCTTCTGTATCACGGATGCGTGCCTCTGGACGATAACGGCGAGTTTAAGAAAGTGACGATCCGCGGCAAGGATTATGCGGGCAAGGCTCTCTACGATATTCTGGAGTTCTATGCAAGAAAAGGCTATTATTCGAAGGATGCTTCAGAGCGCGAGTTTGGCCGCGATATCATGTGGTATATATGGACGGGGCCTAACTCTCCCGTATTCGGCAAGGACAAGATGACCACATTCGAAAGATATTTCATCGAGGATGAGTCCACCCATGTCGAGACCAAGTGCAGCTATTACAGGCTGCTCGATAATGACGAAGTGATCAGCAAGATCCTGCGCGAGTTCGGGCTTCATCCCGATTATTCGCATATCGTGAACGGCCATGTTCCCGTAGAAGTGAAAAAAGGAGCAAGCCCGATAAGATGCGGCGGCAAGCTTTTAGTCATAGACGGAGGATTCTCCAAAGCATATCAGGATAAGACCGGAATAGCGGGGTATACTCTCGTAAGCAATTCGCACGGAATGAGACTTGTCGCGCACAAGCCTTTTGAATCGACGGAGAGTGCGATAGTCAATGAATCCGACATCTTCTCGGATGACATATCCGTTGAAGTTTATCCGATGCGCAGAAGAGTAGCGGATACCGATATAGGTGCCGATATCAGGGAGCAGATATCTCAGCTTGAGGAACTGCTTTCGGCATATCACGAAGGCCTTATCATTGAGAGGGATTAAATGGAATTCAGACCATGCATAGATATACATGACGGGAGCGTTAAGCAGATCGTCGGCGGGGCGCTGGACGAAGCGAACAGATACGTAACCGAAAACTTTGTAGCCAAGTCCGATGCGGCTTACTTTGCATCGCTCTATAAGGAAAACGATCTCCCCGGCGGACATGTGATCATCTTAAACGGCAAAGACAGTCCGATGTATGAGGCTTCACGTTCGCAGGCGATGGCTGCGCTTAAGGCTTATCCCGGAGGTCTGGGCATAGGCGGCGGAGTCAATCCCGAAAATGCCGAGGAATATCTGGAAGCCGGAGCTTCACACGTGATAGTAACTTCGTATGTATTCAAGGACGGCGAGATTGACATGCAGGCTCTTGACCGCATGGTATCGGCGGTGGGACGCGAGCACCTGATACTGGATCTCTCCGCCAGAAAAAGAGAAGACAGATATCTTATAGTTACGAACCGCTGGCAGAAATTTACTTCGGTTGAATTAAACTTAAAAACTCTTGCCGACATGTCAGCATATTGCGATGAGTTCCTCATTCACGCCGTGGACGTGGAGGGCAAGAACTCGGGTATAGAATCGGAAGTGGTAGGTATGCTTGGCGGATGGAACGGCATCCCCGTTACATACGCGGGCGGGATACACAGCTTTGACGATCTTTATCTCATAGATACGCTCGGATGCGGCCGCGTGAACGTCACGATAGGCTCCGCGCTGGATCTCTTCGGCGGGAAACTGTTGTTTAAGGAAGTCATAGAATACTGCCGAGGCACAGCGCAGTAAGACATGCCGGAATCACGGATACGATAAAAGCCCCTTTCCTTTCGGAACGGGGCTTTTTTGGTGCGTCATAATAATAAACTGAAATTTATAATTACAACTTGGTTACGTTTACGGCCTGGGGACCTTTCTCTCCGTTAACTACTTCGAACTCTACAGCCTGGCCTTCGTCAAGAGACTTGAAGCCTTCCATGTTGAGCCCGGTGTAGTGAACGAATACGTCGTTACCGCTCTCATCAGAGATGAAACCGTAACCCTTCTGATTGTTAAACCACTTAACAGTACCCTTGTTCATTTCTTACCTCCGAGTAATGTGAAACTGACAGTATGGAATTTCCGTATCCATACTCGATTAGAATATCACTTTTGTTTTCACGTGTAAAGCGGTTTTGAGTGCGTGATTTGCATATAGGAGATCAATGTGTTAGAATGTTACAAATTTGTTACAAACTTGATGCCAAAGCGATCGGAGGTGTGATTTTTGGCAGAAGAACAAATACTTCAGGAAAACGAAACAGCAGCCGTGCAGGAGCCTGTTCAGGAAGCGGCACCGGTGCAGGAAACCGCCCAGGATCCCGTGCAGGAAGAGACGCCGGTTCAGGAAACCGCATCCGAACCTTCGGCGGAAGATAAGAAGGCCGATAAGGAAAAGACCAAATCCACCTACCATCTGATATTGTTCATTGATAATAAGAAAGACGGCGGTGTTCATCAGATGGGTATCAGCCGCGGCTTTGTTCAGATCCTTGCCGGTATAATCGCCCTCGCGCTTTTAGTGACCATCATCGGCTGGAAGGTTAATTCCTCCAAACGCGAGCAGCTTCAGCTCGAAAAAGAGACTCTCACTGCTCAGGTAGAGGATCTTCAGTCCCAGGTGGATACTCTCACTGCTGACAATCAGGCGCTCTCGGATAAAGTCTCTATCTTAAGTGAGACCGTGACTACCAAGGTCGAGCAGGAGAACATAGCTCAGAAAGAAAGCGATGAGGCGCATTTCCCTCAGGGATTCCCTCTTTCCGCTTCCGCTTCGATGACAACGAGTGAAGATGATCCCAAGTGTCTGATCTTCGGATGCTCCGAAGGAAGCAGCATAATTGCAGCCGGTGACGGCGTGGTACTTGAGGTCATTCCGGATGTGGATTACGGTTACTGCATCCGCATAGATCATGAGAACGGATATATCACCGAATATTACACTTCATCGACCCCTCTTATCAAAGAAGGGGACTCGGTACTGCAGGGTGCGATACTGGCTCTTGTAGAGGGCAAAAATGCAAAACTGATCTACAAGGTTTATCGGGATGATAAGCAGATCGACCCCATGGAAGTCATCAAGATCGATGGATAAATGACAGATAATTGACGGACAAATGAAGTTGCTTTTCACACGGATTTGAGGTATCATATCCGATAGTGCGTTTTTATGAACATAAGGAGAGGATAATGAAAAAGAAACTGCTAACGAGTCTTATGATAGTTTCCCTCGCGGCCGTTTTGGCTGCAGGCTGCGGTAAGAAGGAACCTGAAGTTCAGGAGCCCGAAGTTACCGTTACAGTGGAATCTATCCCCGAAGAACCGGAGCCTGTAGAGGAAGTTGAGGAAGAACCCGAAGAGGAAGAAATCGTTGATGAACTTCCCGAAGGCTACATCAGATCGGAACTTACAAACCTGCCTATCCCTGAGGAGATCAAGGATCAGCGCCCTATCGCCGTCATGGTTGATAACGAGTCGCTCGCTCTTCCTCATTTCGGAATCGGAGAGGCTGATATCGTATATGAGCTCATGAACTCCACATTGAACGGCCGTATCACCAGAATGATGGTCATGATGAAGGACTGGGGTTCGATAGAGCAGATGGGTTCCATCCGTTCCGCACGTCCTACCAACTTCTTCCTGGCAGCCGAGTGGAATGCATGTCTCGTACATGACGGAGGTCCCTTCTATATCGACCAGTACATCGCGAGAGATTACTGCTGCCACTTCTCGGGCGGATTCTCACGTGTAAACAACGGAAAGGCAACAGAGTATACCGAGTACATCATGAAGGGCGATCTGGAGGAGAAATTCGCAGCATCCAGCTACTCGACCGATTATGATGAGTACTATCCCGGAACACATTATACTTTCGCTCTTCCTTCAGCTCCCAATGTGCTTTCCGAGACCTATACGGGATACACCAAGCCCGCTACGAGCGTAGAGTTCCCGTTCCCTCATAACAGCTCCGCGATCAAGTACAATCCCGAGACCGGACTTTATGAGTATTCCGAATACGGCAAGGAGCATCGTGACGGTGAGGATGACGAGCTTCTTACTTTCACAAACGTGATCATCCAGAAGTGTACTTTCTCACAGCTTGATGACAACGGATATCTGATCTTCAACATCCTGGCTGAGAACATGCCCGGCTACTACCTTACAGGCGGCGAGGCTGTTGATATCACATGGAGCAAGCTCGCCGAGACCGATATCACACGCTACTATGACGGTACCGGCCAGCAGATCACTCTGAACACAGGTAAGACCTATATCGCCATCGTTCCCGATGACAACTGGGATGAACTCGTGATGAAGTGATTGTAAATCTATATGTATATGAAACCTCCGGTGTATATGCCGGAGGTTTTTTGTGGTAAGATTAGACATGTTATGAGCAACTATACTGAGTACGAAGGCTTAAAAATCGCATACGACATTACGGGCTTACAGGAAGAGGATGCACCCGCAGCCGTTATTCTTCAGGGATGGGGTACTTCCTACAGACTCTATGACTCCGTGGCGAATCTTATCGGCGACAGATTTAAGGTCATAAGATTCGACCTGCCCGGGTTTGGGGACAGCGAAGAACCCTCCGAATCATGGGATGTGTCAGGGTATGCTGATTTTACCGTCAGATTCCTCAAAGAGCTCGGTATCACCGAGGCTATGTTCATAGGCCATTCCTATGGCGGAAGGATCATCATCCGCATGGCTTCTTCGGACGATCTTCAGATAGCTGTCACGAGGATCATACTGATCGATTCCGCAGGAGTGCTGCCCGTGAGGACGCCAGCTCAGCTTCGTAAGCAGAAGAGATACAAGCTTCTTAAGAAACTCTTTGACAATAAGCTTATCTATTTCCTTTTTGATGAGATCATAGATGACTGGAAGAACAGACAGGGTTCGGAGGATTACAAGCGTGCGACGCCTATCATGCGCACTACTCTGGTAAAAGCCGTTAACGAGGACTTAACGCCGCTTCTTTCAAAGATAAAGCAGGATACCCTGCTCGTATGGGGAGAAAACGACACTGCGACGCCGATCCGTGATGCGCATATCATGGAGGATAATATCCCCAATTGCGGTCTGGCGGTCATCCCCGGCACCGGTCATTTTTCATATGCGGAGAATCCCGCACTTTTTGCACAGATCATAAATGCATATCTGGACAGCCCGGAAGATCCGGATGAGAGGAGCGGCCGATGAACGGGATATTGGCATCGGTAATAAGGCTGGCTGTCACCTGCGCGCTCATCGCGTGGGCGTATGTTTATGCGCTTAAATACAATCTGCACATGTTCCAGTTAAACGGCTACAAGAACGCCGAGCATATCACGTGGCTGCGCAGGTTTAAGAAGAGACAGTGGGTGCTTTATGCAGGGCTGGTTCTGGGCGCACTCTGGATCATATTCCGTAAGCCCGTAACGGCCGATATCGTGATGTGGCTTTGGATAGTTCTGATCGCTGTCGTATTCCGCGCCCTCTGTAATATGTCGGTCAAGAAGAAACTGGTCTGGACCGCGCGCGTTAAGCGTCTGGCCGCATCGATTATCGTCCTGGATCTTCTCGTGATCGCGGCCGTATTCATACTGACAGCAGCGTTCTTCGGCATACTTACCGCACTTCAGGTGGTGCGGGGGGCGTGCCTGATGCTGTTGTCTGTTAAGTTTATTTCTCCGCTGATAGGCTGCATCGTCAATTCCCCGATGGAAAAGGGTGTTAACCGCCACTTCATCAATGATGCCAAGAGAAAACTCTCCGCCAATCCCGGCATGACCATCATAGGAGTGACCGGAAGCTACGGTAAGACCAGCGTGAAATACTATCTGGGCGAACTTCTGTCCGTTAAATATACTGTGACAATCACTCCCGAAAGCTATAACACTCCGATGGGCGTGGTCAGGACCGTAAGGGAGCATATGAAGCCCGGTACTGAAGTGTTCGTATGCGAGATGGGAGCCAGACATGTGGGAGACATCAAGGAACTGTGCGATCTGGTGCATCCTCATCACGGCATCATAACATCGGTCGGTCCCCAGCATCTGGATACTTTCCATACGATGGACAATATCGTCTCCACCAAGTTTGAACTTGCGGATGCTGTTCCTGAAGGCGGAATGCTCTTTTTGAACGGAGACAATGAGTTTGAGGCAAAAAAGGCGGCTTCGTATTCGGATAAGAATCCGGTGATGTACTATGCTAAGACTGAGGACGCTGCGGTAACTTCCAAAGGATACAGGGCCGAAGACATACACTGCGATTCGCAGGGCACATCTTTCGATATCGTGACCCCTGACGGCGAAAGAGATTCTTTCAGGATGTCGCTGATCGGAGAGCATAATATAATCAATGTGGTCGGAGCGATCGCCGTGGCTCATTCAATGGGCATAGCGCTGTCAGACCTGAAGATTCCGGTCAGAAGGCTTAAGAGCGTTAAGCACAGGCTCGAACTGATAAGACGCGGGGATATGTATATAATAGATGATGCATATAACTCCAACCCTGTCGGTTCCAAAGCCGCGCTCGATACGCTTGACATGTTCGACGGCACGAAGATCATGATCACGCCGGGCATGGTGGAACTCGGAGAAAAGGAAGAAGAATACAACCGCGAGTTCGGACGCCATGCGGGAGAGGTCTGTGACCATCTGCTGCTTGTGGGACGAAAGAGAGCAGTCCCGATAAGGGAAGGCGCGCTGGAAGCAGGTATGGACGTTTCGCGCATAAAGGAATTCGACAAAGTCGAGGATGCATTCGGATATGCACAGCAGATCCGCGCGGAGGGCACAAAATATATCCTTCTCGAAAACGATCTGCCCGACAACTATTGATTTTGATCAAGATATAAAAAAGGAGCGGAAATGAAAACACGTATAGCATTGGTATTTGGCGGCCGCAGCGTCGAGCATGAGGTTTCGGTCATATCCGGGATTCAGGCATATATGAACATAGACAGAGACAGGTATGATGTGACTCCCGTGTACATGACCAAATCCGGACAGTTCTATGTCGGAGATCAGATAGGGAAGATCGAAAGCTATAAGGATATTCCGGGACTGCTCGCTAAGTCGGTGCAGGTCATCTGGGTCAGCGAGAACGGAGAAGCAAAGCTTAAGCAGTATCCCGCCAAGAAGATCGGCCGTACATATGAGCAGGTCATCGATATAGTCTTTCCCGTAGTGCACGGGACCAATGTCGAGGACGGCGCTCTCCAGGGATATTTCAAGACTCTGGGAGTTACTTTTGTGGGGTGCGACGTGCTCGCAAGCGCGGTCGGAATGGACAAGTACGTGACCAAGACCGTGTTAAAAGAGGTCGGCGTTCCGGTCCTTGACGGAAAAGTATATACGATGTCGGATTACCGCGAGACCGACAGACTGGCAGAGAGGATCGAGGAGACCTTCGGATACCCCGTGATAATCAAGCCTGTAGATTTAGGTTCCAGTGTCGGGATCAGCATAGCTCACGATCGGGGTTCGCTGACGGAATCTCTGGATGATGCGTTCAGATACGCATCGGTAGTACTCGCAGAGCATGCCATATCCAATCTCCGCGAGATCAACTGCTCCGTCCTGGGAGACGAGAACGAAGCGGAGGCTTCGGAATGCGAAGAACCCATGCACAGCGAGGAGATATTAAGTTACGAGGATAAATACGTATCGGGTGCCAAGGGCGGCAAGTCGCAGGGCATGGCGTCCGTAGCCAGAAAGATCCCCGCAGAGATATCCGATGAGATGCGCACCGAAATACGGGAGATGGCCGTAAAGGCGTTCAAGGCTCTAAGATGCAACGGCGTGGCGCGTATCGATTTCATGATAGACGCCGATAACGACATGATATATTTTAACGAGATAAACACGATCCCCGGATCCCTTGCTTTTTACCTCTGGGAGCCCCTCGGAGTACCCTATAAAGAGCTTCTTACGCGCATGATAGAGCTCGCCCGGACAAGGCAGCGCATCACGGATGCACTCACTTTTACCTTTGATACCAATATCCTCGACGGGGCATCATTTGGTGGTGCAAAGGGGCCTAAACTGTGATAAAATAATCCGTGTGTGCATATGGACATACACGTGAAGAGACATGACCGATATGGATGATGCAGCATATGCCGAATACAGGCGAAAAAGAGTAAAACGCCTGAAAAAAATAATACTGATAACCATACTGCTTGCCATCCTTCTACCGCTTATCTGTTCGATCATATTCATATCTCTGTATGTGCATACCAAAAGGGAACTGAGAGATCTTAAGAATCAGTACGATGAACTGCTTTCCTCTATGGAGCAGCTTCGGGACGATATCGAGTATCTGGATGAGCCCCGGGATGTATACAGCGTTTCGGATGTGACGGACTCTCAGAGAGACGGCGACGATGATCTTCCGGATGCACCGGATACGGATAATGATGAAGATGCCGAGGTCAGAGAAGTTTATCTGACATTTGATGACGGCCCCAGCATCTATACAGACGAGATCCTGGATATTCTGGATGAATACGGAGTCAAAGCTACTTTTTTCGTGGTAGGCAAGGATGATGACGTATCGGTGGCCGCATACAAGCGTATAGTCGAAGACGGACATACTCTCGGGATGCATTCGTACAGCCACAGATATTCGCAGGTATATTCGTCCAAAGAGGCGTTCATCGAGGATCTTGATAAGCTTCAGGAATATCTGTATGAAGTGACCGGTGTGTGGTCGAGATATTACAGGTTTCCGGGCGGAAGCTCCAATACCGCATCGACCGTGGACATGGAGGAACTCATAGAATATCTGGCCGAGCAGGATATCACATATTTTGACTGGAATGTGGTATCGGGCGACGCTTCGGGATATTCGCTCAGCGCGGACACGATATACAACAACTGCGTATCCAGACTGGAAGGCTTTAACGAAGCGGTCATACTCATGCATGATGCGGCCGAGAAGCACACGACAGTGGAAGCCCTGCCCCGCATCATAGAGACCATACAGGGCATGGAGGATACCGTGATCCTCCCGATAACTGACGATACATTTCCAATTCAGCATAGAGAATAAGAGAAAAGAAAGGATTTACACAAAATGGGATTTTTTTCAGATCTGAAAGACGACTTATCACAGGCAGTTAACGAGATGATGCCTGAAGAGGAAGGAATGGCTTCTGCTTCCGAGTCAGCCGAAAGCTTACCCGATGTCGACTTAAGTGCAATGCTCGACAAGATGGATACCGGCGTACTTGATGGCGATAGTTTTGCGGCTGAACCTGAACCCGAGCCCGAGCCCGAGCCTGCACCTGCTCCTGCTCCCGAGCCCGAGCCCATACCGGAACCCGTAGTGATTCCCGAGCCTGCATCCAAGCCCGAACCCGCCACTTCTTCGTCGCATGCAGCTGCTGCCGTTCAGGAATATCTGAGCAATGATACCACTCCCAAGGACCGCAAGCAGGTTCTTGATGAGACCGCAGTTGTCACTGCAGGGATGGAGATCAACGGTGATGTTAACACTCAGGGATCTCTCGAACTGGTAGGACGTATCATAGGTAATGTCACAGCTCTCGGCAAACTCAGCGTTACCGGAACCATCAAAGGTAATGCCAAGGCTGCAGAGGTTTATGCAGAGGGTGCTCAGATGAACGGTGATGTGATATCCGACGGAGCAGTCAAAGTCGGACAGAGTACCGTTATCATCGGTAACATCACAGCCACAAGTGCAGTAATCGCAGGCGCCGTAAAGGGTGATATCGATGTAAGAGGACCTGTCATCCTCGACGGTTCAGCCATCGTAATGGGTAATATCAAGTCCAAATATGTTCAGATCAACAACGGTGCTGTAATAGAAGGTATGTGTTCACAGGCTTATGCAGATGTTAATCCTACATCCTTCTTTGAGGAACTTAAGAAATCATTCTGATCCACGGATAATATGAGGTGAGTATGAAGAGAATACTTCTCAAACTCAGCGGTGAGGCTCTTGCCGGAGAAAAGAAGACCGGTTTCGATGAAGATACCGTCCGTATGGTTGCCCTTCAGGTAGCTAAGCTTACGGAGTCGGGAATCCAGGTCGGAGTAGTGATAGGCGGAGGCAACTTCTGGAGAGGCCGTACGAGCGAGAATATCGACCGTACCAAGGCTGACCAGATAGGAATGCTTGCAACGGTCATGAACTGCATCTACGTTTCCGAGATATTCAGGAGCGAAGGCATGAAGACCGCGATCCTTACTCCTTTCGAATGCGGCTCCTTCACCAAGCTTTTCAGCAAGGACAGGGCCAATAAGTATTTTGAAAAAGGCATGGTCGTATTCTTCGCGGGAGGTACGGGACACCCCTACTTCTCGACCGATACCGGAGTTGTTTTAAGGGCTGTAGAAGTGGATGCGGATGTCATCCTGCTCGCCAAGGCGGTTGACGGAGTATATGATTCCGATCCGAAGCTCAATCCGAACGCGGTAAGATTCGACGAGATCACGATCGACGAAGTCATAGCCCGCAATCTTCAGGTTGTCGACATGACGGCTTCGATACTTGCCAGAGACAACAAGATGCCCATGTGGGTATTTTCACTCAATGAACCGAACAGCATAGTGGATTCTGTAATGGGGCAGTTCCACGGGACCAAGGTTACGGTCGGATAAGATAAAAGGGGGTTATATCATGGATGAAAGACTGAATACATACAGTGATAAGATGGAGAAGACTCTTGATCATCTTTCGGGAGATTACATGTCGATCAGAGCAGGTCGTGCCAATCCTCATGTTCTCGACAAGATCAAGGTGGATTACTACGGAACTCCTACACCGCTACAGTCGGTAGGAAACATAACCGTTCCCGAACCCAGACTTATACAGATCGCACCCTGGGAAAAGACGATGATCAAGGAGATCGAGAAAGCTATCCTCGCATCGGATGTAGGCATCACTCCTTCCAATGACGGAGCAGTCATCAGGCTGGTATTCCCGGAGCTTACCGAGGAGAGACGTAAGGATCTCGCCAAGGAAGTCAAGAAAAAAGCCGAGGATGCCAAGGTAGCCGTAAGAAATATCAGACGTGACGGCAACGACGCATTCAAGAAACTCTCCAAAGGAGAAGATATCTCGGAGGATGAGATCAAGTCCCTGGAAGAAGATCTGCAGAAACTTACAGATCAGTATATATCCAAGATCGACAAGTTATGCGAAGAGAAATCAACTGAGATCATGACAGTTTAATACACAGCGGGGGACAGGCTAGCTTGTCCCCTTTATTTCGTTTAAGAACAGGAAAACTTTCGGGAGAAGATATGCAGGACAATCTTAAGATACCGGCGCATGTAGCCATCATAATGGACGGAAACGGACGCTGGGCCAAGGCTCAGGGCAAGCCCAGGACCTTCGGACATACGGAAGGTGCCAAGAGAGTAGCCGACGTAACAAGGGCCGCAGGAGAACTGGGCATTAAATACGTTACTTTATATGCTTTTTCCACGGAGAACTGGAGCAGATCCGCAGAAGAGGTCGGAGCGCTCATGAAACTTTTCCGCGGATATTTGAAGACCTGCATCAAGGATGCCGACGAGAACAACATGCGCATCCGCGTGATAGGAGATAAGACGGCTCTTGATCCCGATATCCGGGAATCGATAGCCTATGTAGAGGAGCATTCCGCTAAGTATGACGGAGTGACACTGACTCTGGCTATCAACTACGGTGGCCGCGATGAACTTACACGTGCGGTAAGAAAGATCGCGGAATCCGTTGAAAAAGGCAAACTGACGGCCTCTGAGATCACTGCCGATACCATAAGCGCCAGTCTCGACGCACCCGATATACCCGATCCCGATCTCATGATCAGGACCTGTGGCGAAGAGAGGATATCCAATTTCCTGCTCTGGGAACTTGCATATTCGGAACTGTATTTTACGGATGTGGCATGGCCCGATTTCGGTCCCGAGGAACTTAAGAAGGCCGTGGAAGCATATACGCGCAGGGACAGAAGATTCGGAGGCGCAGATGAGTAACTTTCTCCAGAGGACACTTACTACGATAATCGGCGGAGCTCTTATGGTCGTGCTCATCCTGCTCGGAAGGGAATTCCTTCTCGGAGTGCTGCTCTTTGCATCCGTGGTCGGATACTACGAGCTTTCGGGAGCATTCGGAGTCCGCGGACAGGAGCAGAAGATCAACGCCATGACCTGCGTCGGATACATATCCGTTTTTGCATGGTATGCGCTTCTTGAGATCAGGTCGCTCGGATTCATTAATTCGGAAACATTTTCGCTGATAGAGGTATGCGGCATCATCCTGATGCTGATGGCACATATGAGCGTATATGTATTTAAGTATCCCGAGTATGACGCAACACGTACCATATCGTCATTTTTCTCGGTGATCTACTGCCCGGTGATGCTTTCTTTTGTCTATATGATCCGCAGCCTTGATAAGGGCGTGCTTCTCGTGTGGATGGTATTCATCTGCTCATGGATATGCGACATCAGCGCATACCTGGTCGGAATGAAGTTCGGGCGCCACAGGATGGCACCTGTCCTTTCTCCCAAGAAGAGTATTGAAGGCGCTGTCGGAGGCGTGTGCGGATCTGTGCTCGTCGGATGCCTGTACGGTGCATTTCTGATAGCTCCGAAGACTGAGGCTCCCGTATATATCACCGTGATCGTGATAGCGGTGATGTGCGTGTGCGGAGCGCTGCTTTCGATGGTAGGCGACCTCGCGGCATCAGCGATCAAGAGAAATCATGAGATCAAGGATTACGGGAAGCTACTTCCCGGGCACGGCGGCATCATGGACCGGTTCGATTCCGTGATCTTCGTGGCTCCGATAGTTTATATTCTCAGCAGATTCATATAAGGTTTTGACATCATGCGTACGATATCTATATTAGGGTCGACCGGTTCCATCGGAACCCAGACACTGGACATAGTCAGAAAAGAAAAAGACATAAAAGTATCCGCTCTTGCCGCAGGCCGGAACATAGAACTTCTGGAAAGCCAGATAAGAGAATTTCATCCTTCGCTTGTTTCATGCATGGATGAAAAGGATGCTCAGGACCTGCGCGGCAGAGTAGCAGATACGGATACCCGCATCGTCAGCGGAATGGACGGACTCATCGAAGTTGCGACCGAGCCCGAATCATCCGTGCTGGTAACCGGCATCGTGGGAATGATCGGAATCCGCCCCACGATCGCCGCGATAGAAGCGGGCAAGGACATAGCTCTTGCCAATAAGGAAACGCTCGTATGCGCGGGTCATATCATCATGCCGCTTGCCGCTAAATGCGGCGTGCATATAGTTCCGGTGGATTCCGAGCACAGTGCGATCTTCCAGTCGCTTAACGGAGAACCCAGGGAACGCCTTGAGAAGATCCTTCTTACGGCATCGGGCGGACCTTTCAGGGGAAAGACCAAAGCCGAACTCGAGAACATGTCTCTCGAGGATGCGCTCAAGCATCCCAACTGGTCCATGGGACGGAAAGTCACGATCGATTCGGCGTCGCTCTGCAATAAAGGACTTGAAGTCATGGAAGCCAAATGGCTTTTTGATGTGGATGTGGAACAGATAGAGGTTCTCATCCATCCCCAGAGCATAGTCCACTCGGCAGTGCAGTACGCAGACGGTGCGATCATGGCACAGCTCGGCGTGCCGGACATGAAGCTTCCGATCCAGTATGCTCTGTACTATCCCGACAGAAGACCCATGGATGCCGGAAGGGTAGATCTTTTTGAACTCGGATCGCTGACCTTCCATAAGCCGGATACAGATACATTTACCGGACTGAAACTGGCGTTTGAAGCCTGTAGGAGAGGCGGAAGCCTTCCTACGGTATTCAATGCGGCCAATGAGGCGGCAGTCAGGATGCTCATAGACGGACGGATAAAGTTCGTGCAGATCCCCGATGTCATATCGGAGTGCATGGCGCGCCATACCGTTACGGATGATCCGACGGTTGAAGATATACTTGCCATCCGCGATGAAGTCGACAGATGCGCTGAGGAGTATGTATGATAGTCTCGATCCTCCTGTTCATAATAATCATAGGATTGCTGATCATATCGCATGAATTCGGTCATTACATCGTAGGCACCATGTGCGGCGTACGTGTAAATGAGTTTACGGTAGGCTTCGGCCCCAAACTTTTTTCTTTCAAAAAAGGTGAAACTCTTTTTGCTTTAAGGCTCCTGCCTTTCGGAGGCGCGTGCATATTCGACGGCGGCGAACCGATAAGCGATGACGAGAAGGTGCTCGACGAACACTCTCTTCCCAATGTATCGCCGCTTAAGCGCGCGGCTACTTTGGCAGCAGGACCTTTTGCGAACTTCATCCTTGCTTATGTTTTTGCATTGATAGTCGTGGGATTCTGCGGAGCGGATCTTCCGACGATAGGAGAGATAATCGAGGATTCGGCCGCCGAAGAAGCGGGACTCATGGCAGGCGACCTGATCACAAAGATCGACGGCGAGCATGTACATCTCTATCGCGAGGTCAGCATGATATCGGCGATGTATGACAGCGGAGAGAGCATGACGATCGAGTACGAGCGTGACGGCGAGAAATATACCGTAGTGCTCACTCCCGGGTATTCCGAAGAAGACGGCAGATATTACATAGGCTTCAGAGGCGGCGGCGAGATATTAGACTGCAATCCTCTGCAGATATTTCAGTATTCCGCATATGAGATCCAGTACTGGATGAGATATACGGTCAAGTCGCTGATGATGCTCTTTACGGGCAAACTCGGCATGGACGCACTGTCGGGACCGGTCGGCATGGCTGAAGTCGTGAGCGATACCTATGAAGAGGTGAAGCCTTACGGCTGGTCGAGCGTGGTCCTCACGATGATGAACCTGCTCATACTGCTCTCGGTTAACTTAGGCATCATCAATCTGCTTCCGCTTCCCGCACTAGACGGAGGCAGGCTTATATTCGCATTTATAGAGATAATCACGGGTCATAAAGTACCGCCCGAAAAAGAGGGCATCATACACCTTGTGGGGATGGTCGCTTTTGTGGTATTAATGATTGTAGTAATGTATCATGATATAGCAAGATTGTTTCATTAATTCGGGACTGATGATTTAAGTACTGATAGAGGAACTGTAAATGTACGCTTCGGCTGCAATCGTCTCTCTCATACTGTTCGGAATGGGAACGGGTGCCCTGATCCTCGGGATTTCCCGTTTCAGGATAAGTGACGCTTCCTTTGTTGCACGCAGGATGTTTTATATCTTCGCGTGCGTTTTCATATGGGACGCCGGATACGCATGGATGGGGCTGTGCTATGATTCTCCGCTTGCATATTTTGCAAGGGGCATAGCACTGGTCGGTATTATCCTATATATGATCGCTGTACTCGAATACGTAGGTGAGCTCTCTCATTACCCGAGGATCAGCAGGTACTCGTATTATGTGGTATACTGCATCGCATCCATAATAAGCCTTATCAAGATCACGGGTAAGGAAACGGTTACATTCCGGATGACTCCGTGGGGCTACTGGTTTGTCAGCAAGCTTAACTGGGGCAGATATATTCAGTTCGGCTGTATTCTCGTATCAATTCTTTTCTATTTTGTCATCCTTTCGTACTGGAAGCATTCCACGATGCTCGGCCGCGAGCATATGATCATCAAGAGGTTCATGCTCTTTGCTCCGATCATGTTCTTCGGTTATATATTTGATACGCTTCTTCCGTCCATGTATAACATGCCTGCCATTCCCGGAAGCGCGGTTGCGGCTTTCATTTCCGCGATGCTTTTGTATGGAATATCCCGCAGGTATAAGGCTTTCGGTATCAATGAGAACAATATCAGCCAGTATGTATTCAGGGATGTGAGCGTTCCCGTTCTGGTCATGGATGCCAACGGCAGGATCGTACTGTGGAACAAGATTGCCAATAAGTATTTCGGCAGGACTGATGAGGAATTACGCGATCATACCGAGGACGAGCTTTTCTCTCTTCCCGATGAAGACGAATTGATAGAGGAGATAGAAGGTGAGGAGGTCTATGTAGTTCAGGACCGCGATGAATACTGCCGTCTGACCAGGACCGAATACTATGATGATTTTAACGATCTGATGTATCGCATATGCTTCGTTCAGGATGTGACCGACATGCGTATCGCGATGAGAGAGATGTGCGAGAGCATCCGTACGGCAGAAGAAGCGAGTGCGGCCAAGAGCGTATTCCTCGCGAACATGAGCCATGAGATCAGGACACCTCTTAATGCCATCATCGGAATCAGCGAGATCCTGCTCGCGGATCCCGATACGAGAGATAACTCCAAACAGCAGATCAGACATATACTTGAAGCCGGAGATTCGCTTCTGGGTATCGTCAATGATGTTCTGGATATATCCAAGATCGAGTCCGGCCACAGCGACATGGTAGAGAATGAATATTCGCTGCCCGACATGCTGCATGCCATAGGCGGAATCATCCGTGTCAAGATGGTCAACACTCCTCTGCAGTACATCGTGGATGCCGATCCTGATCTGCCTAAGATGATGGTCGGTGACGAGATGCGCATCAGACAGATGTATCTGAACATCCTCACCAATTCCATAGATTTTACGGAAAAGGGATATATCCATCTGAAGATCTGGGGAGAAAGAGAGTACAGCGGCATCAGGGTTTATACCGATATATCCGATACGGGCTTCGGCATGCATGAGGACGATGCATACCATATCTTTGATGCGTTCAGCCAGTCGGATGCACACAGAAAACGCAATTCAGGCGGTGCGGGCCTGGGACTCAACATAAGTCTTAAGCTTGCTCAGGCCATGAGCGGTAATATCACCGTTGATACCAGTTACGGACACGGTACCACTTTCCATGTGAGCTACTTCCAGCGTCTGAAAAATGACGAGCCCATCGGTGAAGAGATCGCAAAGGCGATCAGGTCCGACAATTATGAATTCAAGGATAAGCAGGATGACTTCGAGATCCGTAAGCATACCGGCAAGAAGGTCATGGTCGTTGACGATTCCAAGGTCAACCTCATGGTCGCAAAAGGACTTCTCGCTCCTTACGATATGGAAGTCACTCTGGTATCCGGCGGCCGTGAAGCAGTCGAGAAAGCTGCCGGTCAGAGATTCGACATGATCCTCATGGATCATATGATGCCCGAGATGGACGGAGTCGAGACACTGCGTGCGATCCGTGATCTGGGCGGATACAATCTGACCGTTCCGATCATCGCGCTCACCGCCAATGCCATAGACGGCAATCGTGAGATGCTGCTTGCCGAAGGCATGCAGGATTTCATCAAGAAGCCTATCGATAAGAAACTGCTCAACGATATTATCGATAAATACTGTTGATTCGCCCTGCGATAGGTGTTATACTTGTCCAATCATATATGGGAGTTCTTAGTCTCCCGGGATAGTTCTATCCCAATTAAACGCCTTCAAAAATATAATTGAAAAGAGGAATGACTATGGTCAGTGGAGTGTACTGGTCCGTGGGAAGCCGAAGCGTTAACGAGGATTCTCTGGCGCTTGAATCGGTGCGTACGGACAGGGGAGAGTGCACCCTGATGGCGGTTTGTGACGGGATCGGGTCCTTAGATCGCGGCGAGACGGTGAGCGGTTACGTGACGGAGTGTCTCGTGAGATGGTTTTATAAATCCGGCATCAGGATGTGTGATTCATCCGTAAAAAAGATCAAACGCAGTCTGTGTAAATGCTTATATGACTGCCATAGTGAGCTGAAGGTGACGGCTGATAATGCCGGGCTAAGCTGGGGGACTACATGTACCTGCGTGTTTTTATACGGCCGCAGATTTGTTTACGTGCATCTGGGAGATTCGTGCTGCTATCACATCTTCCGATCGGGCAGAACGGCCGCGCATACAGGCTTAAAAAGGCTGACACGGGCGCATGTTAATCCGAGCGGCGAACTGAACAGATGCCTGGGCAGCATGCGCTATTATGCGCCCGATACCGGAAGCGGAAGGCTGCGAAAAGGATGTGGTCTGCTGGTAGCCAGCGACGGTTTTACGGGGCACTTAAGTGAGCGCGAACTCGCAGACAGCCTGGATCTGGGCGATGAAGTGACTAATGAGCGTATAGAACGGAGACTCGCC
>JAFZQY010000011.1 GCA_017620155.1 Lachnospiraceae bacterium
TAGAGCCCACGCCCTTCTTATGTGCAAAGAACTGAAGGTTCATCCTTAACATTGTAATTCCTCCTTAACTGTCACTTTGCAATGCTTACCGCCATAATCAGCCTCGATACCTTTAAGTCCCAGCATCAGGCTCCTGAGTATCGTTTCGGTTTTCTCCGTAGGTTCTGATTTCAAATGAAGAGAGATCCTGCCGGTCTTGACATCCTGCTTAACATCCGCATCCGCCTGTGCAATCTGCTCTATTGAGTTGACAGCCGTGATGGTCAGTGCTGATATCGCCGCGCATACTATATCGCGCCCTCTTCTTGCGAACCCCGAGTGACCCGAGCATACAAAGCCCGTGATCTTATGGTCGGCATTCTGTGTGAAATAGATATCGGTCATATCTCTTATGCTTTGATAGAATCAATGCGAACCTTTGTGAAAGGCTGTCTATGACCATTCTTCTTGTGATATCCGGATTTTGCTTTGTACTTGTACACGATGATCTTACGACCACGACCCTGATCAAGTACTGTAGCACTTACGCTTGATCCTGCTACATCGCCTGCAACCTTTAAGCTGCCGTCGGAAATAGCTACGACCTTGTCAAATGTTACTGAATCGCCAACATTTGCTTCAAGCTTCTCGACTTTGATCTCGTCACCTTCAGACACCTTGTACTGCTTACCACCGGTTTCAATGATTGCGTACATTTCTTTTTCCTCCTGTCCTACTATTCTCGCCGGTTTCGGTGGTGCTCATATGCGGCACACTTATACCTCGCCAAGCGGCATACCGTAATATAATATACAATAAGCTGTCACATGTCAAGCAGCTTTTCGGCTATTTCCTTGCAGGTAAAGACATCCATGAGTTCCGCTGACTCGATCATCGAATCTATGTCTGCCCGGATATCATCACTGTATGAATACTGTCTGAGCTGTTCCACGATGTTCTCCATTGCATCCATGTCAAGCTCATCACAGGCAACGACCGTTTTCTCCAGTATCGTTTTCAGCATATCCGCATCGATCGGTTGCTTATCGGCCGCCCGTTCCTCATCTGCGCACTTATCGCGAAGCAGCGGTTCGAGAGCGATATATTCATCCAGAGCTTCCCTGTTATTCTTGCGGATGAAATCGATATCTCCTGCCTTACCCGCGTTCTCGAGTGCTTCTGCCTTGCCTGCCAGATCCATGGCCCCGATCTGTCTTGAAGAACTCTTGAGTGCATGAACCTTGATAGTATAGTCTTCCCAATCCTCATTCGCATAAGCTTGCTCAAGCTGTTTATGATTGGATGTGATATTCCGGTAATACTCCTTCGCGATCTTCATATAGAGTTTGGGAGATCCGATCATCTTCACCGCGCTCTGTACATCCAGACCGGGGATGCTTATCTCATCCTCATCCTCGGAATCGGCATCGACTATCTCATAGCCTTTTTTGATCTTCTCTTCGGGCAGCCACTGTCTTACCTTGGACATGATATCCCTGATCTCGATCGGCTTGGGAACGAAGTCGTTCATGCCCTCTCTCAGGAAGAATTCCTTGACGCCGCTGACGGCATTTGCGGTCAGAGCGATGATCGGCATATCGGCCAGTTCGGGATACATACGCCTGATGATACGGGTGGTCTC
Organism: Lachnospiraceae bacterium; assembly: GCA_017620155.1. Classification (GTDB taxonomy): domain Bacteria; phylum Bacillota; class Clostridia; order Lachnospirales; family Lachnospiraceae; genus XBB2008. The sequence goes on from JAFZQY010000011.1 coordinate 1,622, forward strand.
GACGCCGTCCATCTCCGGCATCATGTGATCCATGAAGACGATATCGAAGCGTTCAACATTGATCTTCTCGATCGCTTCCTTACCGGATACGGCACATACGACCTTCATCTTAAGAGGCTCGAGCAGACCTTCGGCTACGGTCAGGTTGACCATGTTATCATCAACGATCAGGATCTTGGCATCGGGCGCTGTGAAGTCGGTCACATATGCCTTGCCATCCTCATTATTGAGGTGAAGCTCCATATTGTTGAGAGCCATCGCAATGGCAGCCGTAGAGAACGGCTTCTTGATTATACGAAGATTCTTGAGATCGGCCTTGACGGTAGATCCGAACTCGGCAAGCATTACACCTATGAGTTCGGGGTCGTTAAGGAGCAGATCTCTTACCTTATCCTTGTAATCCGGCTCTTCGAAGAAGAGATATTTTCTCTTGCCTTCTATTGCGTCGGCATACAGATCGCATGTGGAGTCATAATCCTCATAAAACCTGAGCACGACATTGAATACGCCCATCCTTGAACAGTCAAGGAAGAAGCGCCTTGCCAGATACTTGTTGCTCAGCATGCCGAGCGCAAATATCTTTTCGGGCTGCTCAACCGAAAGTGACGGAGTCTTATCGACAATTTTCTGGGGGATCTCAAAGAAGAAATCCGAGCCTTTTCCGTACTCACTCTCAACGCCGATGGATCCACCCATGGTCTCAACCAGGGATTTGGATATGGCAAGTCCGAGTCCCGTACCTTCGATCGAACGGTTTCTCTTGGAATCGACCTGCTGGAACGAATTGAACAGTTTCTTCAGGTCCTCTTTCTTAATTCCCTGGCCCGTATCGACCACATGGAATTTGAGCATTACATTCTCATCATCTATCGGTGCAAAATCACTGATGATCTGAACACGGCCGCGCTGTGTGAACTTAATGGCGTTGTTGGCCAGATTGATGAGTATCTGCCTGATACGCAGCACATCGCCTTCCAGTTTGCTCGGGATACCCGGATTTTCTTCCATGGTAAGTTCGATATCCTTATCTCCTATCCTGGTGATAAGTGTATTGGCCACGTCATTGAACTCACTTAACGGTTCATAGGGTTCGGGGATGATATCCATCTTGCCGGACTCTATCTTGGAGAAGTCAAGGATATCGTTGATGATATTGAGCAGGTTACGTCCCGATGATTTGATCTGTCCGAGGTAATCTCTGGCCTGATCGGTCATCTCTTCTCTGAGCGCCATCTCGGCCAGACCGATGACCGCATTCATGGGCGTACGGATCTCATGGCTCATGTTGGCGAGGAAGTCGGACTTCATGTGAGCGGCGCGCTTAAGTTCTTCATTGGCCTCTTCCACCATCGCGAATCTTTCGATCGCTTCGGTAGTGTCATGGAACGAGAAACTCGTACCGATGTAAGAATCACCTTCGGTGAACTCGCGTTTGAAGATGTTGAAGTATTTGGTCTCGCCTCCGATCTCCACTCTCTTGATGAAGATCTCATTAACTTCCTCAAGATCCGAGCTCCACTCGTTCATATTGGCGATCTCATAGAATTCCCTGAGCTGTTCGCCGGTCAGGATATCATCTATTCTTTTGTTGTGATATATCAGATAGTCGTCCTCATCGTAGATCATCAGACCGGTACTACTGTTATCGGTCACGAAATCAAGGACGGACATTGTAAGTCGTTTGGTGGAATAATAGCTGCACAGATATGCCAGAAAAAGTCCTTCGGGAAGAAGGAAGCAGGTCTTGATCGCGGCAGGCAGATCAAATGTGGCAGCGAAGTACTCAAGACTCAGGTTGAATACTATGACAAGCAGTATCATGATGTATCTGGGCCTGTAGGTATGAGCACTTCTTGCATAGGCGGATATCAGATACACTCCTGCGATCAGAGACTCCATGACCAGGAATGAAGCATACAGGAAAAAGACACCCTGATGAACGGTCTTGGGGAATAGACAGTTATTAAACTCATATACCGTCACTGTGAAACAATCATGCGTGAACAGATTGTTCAGCAGCATGAGAACGATTATGATAGTTCCGTAGAAAAGAGGCGATCTGAACAGTTCTCTGTCCGATCCGGTACAGAAGACATATGCGAATCTGGCAAAAGCAAACAGCGTCATCGCATAGAATATGTAATAGAAGGTATACATGGCCAGGACGACAGTCTTGTTCGACGAAACTGTAAGAATGGCACAGCAGAGCATGGTCGCAACACCGACGGTGCAAATGAGCGACAGCGCGCGATTCACCGCTTTAACCCTGCCCTTATATGCAAGCTTAAAAAACAGTGTTCCGACTGCTGCAAGCGCTATTAAGATTCCGGCTAGAATAATGTTCATCCTGCTGTCCTGTACTAACTGTATATCTGGCCTACTGTATGTCCTACCTGAAGTTTGGTCGGAACGATGATCTCGCTTCCGTCTCCGGTCGTACCTTCAGAGATCATGCGTATAAGTTCACGTGCCGCAGTCACGCCCATCGTTTCCGTATCCTGTACAACGGTCGCGAGCTGGGGATCCCACAATCCGACGAGATTCACACCGTCATATCCGCAATAGGATATGTCTTTCGGTACTTCAAGCCCTCTGTTATGAATAACATTTATCCCGCCTATAGCCGAATAATCATCAGGGAAAAAGATGCATGTCGGCGGTACCGGAAGATTAAGAAGCTCCTCCGTCTTTCTGGTCACATCCCTGATATCCCTGAATCTGGATTCACGGATATATTCGGGCTTAACGGTAATACCGATCTTCTCACATGTACTCTTGAATGTATTAAGTCTCAGCTTAGTAACCTCGCTTTCGGGATCACCCGAGATATAAGCTACATTTTTGTGATTCTTCTCAATGCATACATAATTGACCAGTTCCTTGATGCCGTTATCATTATCCGAAGATATGGATATGGCATTCTCCGCCTTATGGTCTATATCCACGATAGGTAATCCGGATTTATATAATTCCACTACTTCAGGCATGTCAAAAGTAACATTGGGAATAAAGAGTCCGGAATAATCCCCGTCTTTTACCTGTTCAAGAAAAGGATGCTTTATGAGGTACCTCGGAGATGCATTCAGAAAAGAAAGAACATATCCTTCCTGTTCCGCGTAATTCTTAAACGAATCGACGATTCGTGAGAAAAGATCGTGTGTAAGACCTGCTCCGAGTATATCCGACAGCAGTATGCCAATCCTGTTACTCATATTTACTCCTTGTCATCAAAGAATCCGTGGCAGAAAGCGTACGCCACAAACTGTGCTCTGGAAGTGAACGGTTCTTCTTCGATCAGTTTTTTCACTTCGTCTTTACTGTAAAATCCGGCCCGGATAAGTTCGTCATCTTCGGTATGATCCGAGATCTCTCCCTCAACATCGGCGATGACCAGCTGATTGGAGACATCGGATAATGCCACGGCCGCAAAAGCGGGTCGAAGGATCTCTCTGATCCTGACCAGTTTAAGGCCCGATTCCTCGTATAATTCCCGTCTGACACAATCCTCCATGGTCTCGCCGTTTTCCTTGAATCCGGCGACCATGTTATATACAAAACCGTTAACGGCCATCCTGAACTCGTGCAGAAGAAGGATCCTGTCTCCGTTAAGGGCCACTACTACCGCTCCGCCGACCCTGCTTCCGATATCGGACGGTTCAGATATGTTCCGGTACGAAACCATCTCATATACCTTCGGTTCTCCGACCTTGTTCGTATAATTCAGTTCGTAGTTCTTCAGGTATTTGCCGTCTTTGATCTTTGTGATGCTGTTTAGTTTGAACCCTTCCATTGCTCGATAAAACTCTTGTATACCCTCTTGCGGGTTATCTCCATAAGTCCGAGTCCCGTCATGTCTATATAGCGGCACAGCACATCATCGGATTTAAGGAGTCTTGATGTGTAGCTGATCAGTTCTTCAAGATGAGAGACATCTTTCATGTTGATGAAATCTACCATGATCATCCCGCTGATATTGCGGAGTCTGAGCTGCCTCAGCATCTCATCCGCGGCGCTTAAGTTGATCCTGAAAGAAGTCTCCTCCTTATCCCCCCGGATATTGTGACCGGAATTGACATCTATGGCAGTGAGCGTCTCTCCCTGCTCTATATACAGAAAAGCGCCCGACTTAAGATATACTTTACGGCTGATGCACTGATCGATAACCGTTTCGAGCTTGAGCATTTTACAGAGCGGATACTCGTCTTCGTATCTGACATACGGGATATCTCTCGCATCCGAGACGGCCTTAAGCTCATCTTCGTATTCGGTCAGGTCGCTTATGATCTCATCACATCCGTATTTGATCCAGTCGCGTAATGTAAGATCCACAAGGCTGCCGGGCCTGTAGACAACATTATAGATGGGTGCGGTCTGCGCGCGGGCCATGATGCTCTCATAGGAATCCGCCAATTCGGACAGTTCCTCGTCAAGCGTTTCATCGTCTCTTAAGGCACGCGCTTCAGTCCTTACTATTATATGATATTTTGCGGTATATGTACTAATACTTTCTGGTAATACGATGCTCTTTCTGCCGCCCGTGCTTATCTTGGAAGAAAAAGACAGACCTCTGCCCGGTTCGATCACAAGATGTCTGGAATTGACCGATATCCTGCCCGTCACTGTTGGGCTTTTGAGTTTCACTGCCTCGCTGGCCACCTGAACGAGTATAAGATCCTCGCAGCTTACTTTTTTATGCTTTCTTCCGTCCAGAAAGATCAGGTCAGAGAACCTGCCCGGGATCTGAAGAAAATAGTCCTGATCATCACCTATATCCATAAAGCACGCACCGGATGAATCAAGCATCTTCTTGACGCGGCCGACCACGACCGTGCCTATGGGAAAACGCGATTCATCTCCCGTCGCGCGAAGTCTTACGGGTTCCGATCCTTCCAGATAAAACATGACTTTCCTGTCATATACGGTTGTGAGGACTATCCTTTTCTTTTCCATCAGATAAAAAAATCAAACCAAAACAAGGCCAAAAATCAGATCATAGATCCGGTTCAAAAATAGCTTCCGAATTCTATGAGCGGCTTAAGATCGCCGTTTATGTCGCGGCCGTATATCTCGTTTCTTACGATCTGCAATCTCATCTCCGGCTTATCCTTGCCCAGGATATCGTACATTGCGGATACTACCAGCTCCGGTTTGATATTACCTGCCGAGCTTGCATCAACGCACATTCCTATCCTGTTGCCGTTAAAGGACAGATCGTATATGCGCGGCTTGATATCGAGGGTCATCTCACTTTTCTTGGTCTTCTTGACGACCATAACTTCCTCAGCATCATTTATTCGTCTTACGGCTTCTTCCATATCGGCGAGTCCGATAAACTCATCAGGTATCCTGACCGAATATGCCGCCGCGGCAACAGAGGCCATCGCGTTCTCTGTCTTCTCGGGCAGAAGTCTCATATCGCGTATAGAGAAGCCCTCGCTCATCTGTGCGGACAGTGCATCGATCATCCGCTCCCTGTTCGTGGATCTGGGTTCGTCGAGGTCAATTTCTCCGGGCATTTCAAGCGTCACCGTCTCTATGTCCATGATCTCCGAATCACTCTCTATGCCGACTCCCAGAGGGTGTGCGAACGTCATGATGGGATGCGGAGAAAAGCCGCCGCTGTATGCGATATCTATACCCGATCTTCTGATGGCTCTCTGGAAATACCGCATCGTATCCAGATGACCTATGAATTTCATCGCGCCATGCTTCGTAAACTGGATCCTGACCATCATAGGCACTCACCTCCGTCGGGCGGAAGATGCGTAAAGCATATGCCGCCTCCGAATACGGCAGCCCCGCAGCCCGAGCATGCATCGCGGCAGTTGGGCGTAGTCACGCCCTTCTGTGCGTTATGCCACTCTCTAAGCAGGAATCTTTTGGTTACGCCGATATCCAGGAAATCCCAGGGGAATATCTCATCATCGGATCTTTCCCTCGTCGTATAGAAATCCTTATCAATCCCCAGTTCATCCATCACATCAAGCCATGCCTGATAATCAAAGTATTCAGTCCACGCATCAAAGATATGTCCGCGCTTATATACTTCGAGTATGAGCCTGCACAAGCGTCTGTCACCTCTGGCAAGGACGCCTTCGAGTTCACTCGTATCCGTGTCGTGCCAGTTGTATTTGATGCGCTTCTGGTTAAGCTGTGAATGTATGCCCTGCAGACATACATGCGCTTTTCTCACGAACTCCTCTTTGGTCCCCATCGGAGCCCATTGAAGCGGGGTAAATGGTTTGGGAATGAAGAACGAAGTCGAAGCAACGATCTGAACGGGTTCCCTGCGTTCTTCTTTGGGTATCTCGTCAAAGAAAGTCATCGCGACATTGTTGCACAGCGCTCCTATGCCCTCTATATCCTCATCGGTCTCAAACGGAAGTCCGAGCATGAAGTAGAGCTTAACTCTTCTCCACCCGCCGTGAAAAGCCTCCGCCGCACCGCGAAGGATAACCTCTTCGGTCAGTCCCTTGTTGATGATGTCACGCATCCTCTGCGTACCGGCTTCGGGCGCAAATGTAAGCGATGATTTCCTGACATCCTGCACCTTACTCATCACATCCAGAGAAAAGGCATCTATCCTGAGCGACGGAAGCGAGATGTTCACATGCCGTCTGTTACATTCATCGATGAGGAATTCGATCAGTTCCTCGAGACCGCTGTAATCGCTGGAGCTGAGCGAACTTAATGTCAGTTCCTCCAGGCCTGTGGAATCGAGCATCTCAAGCGCAATGGATTTAAGGTACTCTACCGTTCTCTCACGGACCGGACGATACAGCTGTCCTGCCTGGCAGAATCTGCATCCTCTGATGCATCCGCGCTGAATCTCAAGGGTGACCCGATCCTGCGCCGTCTGTATAAAAGGCACAAGAGGCTTCGTCGGATAAAAAGTATCCGAAAGGTTCATCTCGACCTCTTTTCGGATCGTATCCGGCGCGTCGTCGTACAGTTTTATGCGTTCTTTTATCGTACCGTCTTCGTTATATCTCTCTTCATAGAAACGGGGTACATACATGCCCGGAATACGGCATGCTCTTTTTAAGAACTCAAGTCTTGAAAATCCGTTCGCCTTGCAATCCTTGTATGCATCAAGCAGCTCCCTGTATCTCGTCTCGCCTTCTCCGATATAGAAGATATCGAAGAAATCGGCTATGGGCTCGGGATTATATGAACAGGGGCCTCCGCCTATTACTATCGGATCATCATCGCCGCGATCTTCGGAAAGCAGGGGAACTCCGCCCAGATCAAGGATCTGGAGAATATTGGTATAACACATCTCATACTGCAGCGTGATGCCCAGGAAATCAAAGTTCCTGATCGGATCCTGGCTCTCCAGCGCAAAAAGAGGTATCTCCTTACTCCTCATCACCGCATCCAGATCCGGCCACGGAGAATACACTCTCTCGCACCACACATCAGACCATGAATTGAACATGTCATACAGGATCTGTATGCCCAAGTGGCACATGCCTATATCGTATACATCGGGAAAGCACATCGCGAAACGAACATCAACCTCCGCAGGATCCTTGATACAGGAGTTGATCTCTCCGCCTATATATCTGGCGGGTGTTTCTATAGATAAAAGAATATCATCGCTAAGAGCAAGTTTTCGCATCTTCAGGATAATCAGATCTCGTTGAAAAAGCAGGAATGCGAACCGGTATGGCAGGCTGCTCCCTCCTGCTCGACAAAAGCAAGTATGGTATCCAGATCACAATCCAGATACAGGCGGCGGACATACTGGAAATGGCCGGATGTATCGCCTTTAAGCCACAGCTGCTGCCTGGAGCGTGAGAAGTATGTCATCACTCCGCGCTTAAGGGTCAGTTCATAAGCTTCTTCGTTCATATAAGCGAGCATAAGGACTTCGCCCGTAGCGTCCTCCTGGACGACTACGGGTACGAGTCCTTTATCATCTTTCTTTATGTCTGCCCACGAAAAAGAAGGCTTTTTATCAGTGAAAGTCACGCGTGAGTGATCGTAATCCATGCTCCCTCCGTTTATCAAAGAGCGCCTTTGGTCGTAAGCACTCCGTCTACTCTTTCGTCGACCTGAGTAGCCATATCAAGCGCTTTGGCGAAGGCTTTGAACATGGCTTCAGCCATATGATGTCCGTTGACGCCGTCGAGCATCTTGATGTGCAGGTTCATTCCTGCGCTGTAGCTTACCGCATAGAAGAACTCCCTGATCAGCTCGCTGTCCAGTTCTCCTATCATAGGGGCATCGAACTTGACATCATAGTTAAAATACGGTCTTCCGCACAGATCGACTGCAACAAGGCACAGGGCATCATCCATCGGAAGCGTGAAGTGTCCGTAACGTCTTATGCCTGCCTTATCGCCTATTGCATCTTTGATCGCATTGCCGAGGACTATGCCGGTATCTTCGACCGTATGATGTCCGTCTACATTCAGATCGCCCTTAACTTTGCAGATCAAATCGAAGAATCCGTGCTTCGCAAAGCCTTCGAGCATGTGGTCAAAAAATCCTATTCCCGTGCTTATCTCGGATTTTCCCGTTCCGTCGATATTAAGACTTATCTGAATATCGGTCTCTTTTGTCTGTCTGGATATATCAGCTTTTCTTTCCATGTTTTATCCCTTTTCCTGAAAATGATCGTATCCGTACGCGGTCTTACTTATCTTCAAATCTCACCGCAACCGAATTGGCGTGTGCGGTAAGGCCTTCGTTTCTCGCAAACAGTTCTATATCCTCGTGTACTACGCGGAGGGCTTCTTCGGAGTATGATATGATACTCGTTTTCTTAATGAAGTCGTCAACCGAGAGCGGCGAGAAGAATCTGGCGGTTCCGTTGGTCGGAAGTATGTGATTGGGACCCGCAAAATAGTCGCCGAGAGGTTCGGATGAATAGTGTCCCAAGAATATCGCTCCGGCATTTTTGATGTGTGTCATGGACTCATAAGGATCCGCGGTTATGATCTCAAGGTGCTCGCTTGCTATGGCATTTACCGCATCATAAGCATCCTGAATGTCATCGGCCACGAATATGTATCCGTAGTTCTCAAGGCTCTTCTCTATGATCTCGCGGCGGGTAAGAACCTGCAGGAATCCGTCAACCTGTTCGCTTACTTCACGGGCAAGCTTCTCTGACGTGGTGATCAGTATCGCGCTTGCAAGTTCGTCATGCTCTGCCTGACTTAAGAGATCTGCCGCAACGAATCTGGGATTGGCAGTCTCATCGGCAAGCACGAGTATCTCACTCGGGCCGGCGATTGAATCGATCGATACATAGCCAAAGCATGCCTTCTTGGCAAGAGCAACGAAGATGTTGCCGGGGCCGGTGATCTTGTCAACCTTCGGAATAGTCTGTGTACCGTGAGCCATGGCTGCGATGGCTTGGGCTCCGCCGACCTTGTATATCTCATCCACGCCGGCTATGTCTGCCGCTACGAGTGTACCGGGAGTAACCTTTCCGTCTGCACCTGCAGGAGTGCACATGATGACACGGCTTACTCCGGCAACCTTGGCGGGAATGATGTTCATAAGCACTGAACTGGGATAAGCGGCTTTTCCGCCGGGTACATATACACCCGATATGGCGATCGGTGTGATACGCTGACCTAAGATCGATCCGTCATCCTTCATGTCGATCCATGTGGTGCGGATCTGTTTTGTGTGGAACTCGCGGATGTTATCGGCCGCTCTGTGGATCACTCTGATAAAGGATTCA